>CAWLAJ010000114.1:0-12653 GCA_963854795.1 Deltaproteobacteria bacterium UBA4427
TCTACTTTGGCGCGGTGGCCTACGTTTTCCTGCGCCCGTCGATCAAGGCGAGATTCAACACGCGCTTTCACGTGGCGAATTTTCAAGAGATCAAGAGACTCTGGCATACGGGCGTTCCCATTGGCGGCCAGTGGACGATCGAGATGCTCTCGTTTGCCGTATTCACCACGCTGGTTGCGCGGATGGGGGCAGCCCCGATGGCGGCCAGCCACGCCTTCATACAGCTGCTCAGCCTCTCCTTCATGCAAGCCGTCGGAATTTCGATCGCGACCACGACACTGGTCGGACGCTATATCGGCGCCGGGCAATCCGAGTTCGTCACGAAGAGTCTTCGCTCGTCGATGCTGCTCGGCGGCCTTCTCGCAGCCTTCATCGCAGCGCTCTTCATGCTGATCCCAGCGATTCTGCTGGGCATCTTCTCGAGTGATCCGAATGTATTGAGGTATGGGGGACCTCTGCTCGTGGTGGGCGCCTTCTATCAATTCTTCGATGCGATCGCGATCATTTCGGACGGCGCGCTTCGGGGGGCCGGGGATACGCGTTGGCCCTTCGTCGTGCGCTGTCTGATCTCGTGGTTGGTCTTCCTACCACTGGCCTATCTCTTTGCCGTCCCAATTGGCTGGGGCCTGACGGGCGCCTGGATTGGCGGGCTCCTTTCCATCATCATGCTCGCGATCTTTCTCTACGTTCGTTTCAATTCGGGGGCGTGGCGGAAGATTCGGATCTAGCGGAGAATGCAGAGCCATGAAGATCCTCGTGACCGGAACCGCAGGCTTCATCGGAGCCGCCGTGACCGTTGCCTTGCTCGAACGCGGCGACGAAGTGATTGGCGTCGACTGCATGAGCGACTACTACGACGTTCGGCTGAAACGAGCACGACTGGATCGCTTCGCAGACTCCGATCGCTACCGCCATTTCGATTTCGATCTGGCGGATACTTCGCGAACGCTCGAACTCTTCGGGGCGGAACAACCCGAGCGCGTCATCCACCTTGCGGCACAGGCTGGTGTCCGACACTCGATCGAGAATCCGCAGGTCTATGGCAGCGCAAACCTCGCCGCCTTTCTCAATGTTCTCGAAGGTTCACGCCATCACGAAGTCGAGCATCTGACCTTCGCTTCGAGTAGCTCGGTGTATGGGGGAAATACCAAGACCCCGTTTTCCGAACGCGATGCGGTCGATCATCCGGTGAGTCTCTACGCGGCGACAAAGAAGGCGAACGAATCGATGGCGCATACCTATGCCCATCTCTATGGACTTCCGACGACGGGCCTACGCTTCTTCACGGTCTATGGACCCTGGGGACGCCCGGACATGTCGCCCTTCATCTTCGTGAGGAAGATCCTGGCCGGTGAAACCATCGACGTCTTCAATCATGGCGACCATCAACGAGACTTCACCTATATCGACGACATCGTCGAAGGCGTCGTTCGAACCAGCGACCAGCCGGCCCAGGCGGACCCCGACTATGACGTGGCGACTCCGGATGCTTCGCGAAGCAACGCACCCTGGCGAATCTTCAACATCGGCTGCGAACGCCCCGTCGAGTTGTTGCGATACATCGAAGTGATCGAAGAATGCACCGGCTGCAAGGCGGACAAGAAGATGCTTCCGCTCCAGCCGGGCGACGTAAAAGCGACCTACGCGGATGTGTCGGCTCTCGTCGACGCGGTCGGCTATCGGCCGAAGGTCTCGCTCGAAGAAGGGATGGCCGTCTTCGTACGCTGGTATCGCGACTTCTACGGCGTCTGACGAATTATTCCACCAGACGGCGGCGAAGCGCGCCCAACGCTTCGCGCGTTGGCAGGGTCACTCCGTGTTCGGTGATCAACCCACTGACATAGCGCGCCGGCGTGACATCGAAGGCGGGGTTCGCGATGGGGCTCGACGTCGGGTAAAGCTCGACGTCGGTCACAACGCCCTCGGCGTTCAAGCCCGTGGCAATCCGGACTTCGAGTTCGTCCCGCTCTTCGATCGAAATGTCCGCCACACCATCGTCGATCTGCCAATCGATCGTCGATGTCGGAAGGGCGACATAGAAAGGCACTTCGTTCGCGTCCGCGGCCAGCGCCTTCAGATAAGTTCCGATCTTGTTGCAGACATCTCCGCAAGCCGTGGTTCGGTCGCTGCCCACGAGGACGACATCGACCTGACCGCGTTGCATGAGATGTCCACCTGCGCTGTCCACGATGAGGGTATGCGGCACGCCCTGCTCACTCAGTTCGAAAGCCGTGAGGCTGCCACCCTGATTGCGCGGTCGCGTTTCGTCGACCCAGACATGAATGGGCAGGCCCGCCTCGTGGGCCTTGTAGACGGGGGCCAGCGCGGTTCCCCAATCGACCGTCGCGAGCCATCCCGCATTGCAATGTGTCAGGACTTGAATGGGCTCATCGTTCTTCGAGCTGGCCAGGCGCTCGAGTATCTCCAAGCCGTGCGTACCAATTGCCTCGCAACAAGCCACGTCTTCATCGCAGATCGCGATCGCTTCCCTTCGCGCCCGCTCGGCACGTTTCTCGATGGGACAATCCGATACGGCCTCGACCACTCTCTCGACCGCCCAACGAAGATTGATCGCGGTCGGGCGCGACTCGATGAGTGCGCTCGCCGCTCGAGACAAGGCGGAGTCCGCGGGCTCCTCGAACAGCGCGAGCGCCATGGTATGGGCAGCGGTCGCGCCGATCAGGGGCGCGCCGCGAACTCGCATCGCACAAATAGCCTCGACTCCGTCGGCGAGGTTGCGAATCGCCCGGGTCTCGAAGTGATGTGGCAATTTCGTCTGATCGATAATCCGCAGCTCACCCGTAGAATCGTCGAGCCAGATCGAACGGTAGCGACGGCCGGCGACCTTCATCGGCGACTAGTCGCCTTCGAATTCGCAGAGCGAATGAACCGTGCAGCCCGTCTTCTCGAGCCTATGTACTCCACCGAGGTCAGGAAGCGAAATCACGAACGCGCATTCGACAATCTCTGCGCCAACCTTGTGAAGGAGGGAAACGGCGGCCTCCGCCGTTCCGCCGGTGGCGATCAGATCGTCGACCAGCAGGATCCGCTGTCCAGCCTCGATCGCATCCACATGCAACTCGATTCGATCACGACCGTATTCGAGATCAAAATCCTGCCCGATCGTTTCGCCAGGCAGTTTTCCGGGCTTGCGCAACGGGACGAAACCGACTCCGAGCTGATAGGCAACCGCCGTCCCGAAGATGAAGCCCCGCGCTTCGATGCCGGCAACTAGATCGATGGTCCCCGGCTCGTGCCGTCGAGCGATTCCGTCGATCGCCAGTCGAAGGCCCTCGGGATCGAGAAGAAGAGTCGTGATGTCGCGGAATTGGATACCCGGTTGCGGGTGGTCGGGAATGGTTCGGATATAGGAGCGCAAGGACATGATTCAGGCTTTCGACGACCCGTAGGCGGAAATCGGACATTTCGGGGCGAGCCACGATGACGCTATCAGAATGGACGAGTGGAAACCAAGCACGCCGGGTCTTCCGGCGTTAGCTAGCGCTTCTCGATCACGAAATTACGCGCGCCGTCGTTCTTGATCGACCTTCGGTTCATCTTCACGTCCGCGGCGACCGTGATGTTCTCCACCTTCGACAGGACCCAGAGCGGTGGAGCATGGAGGGAGGAGACGTTCACCCCCTCGAGCCTGAGATCGGTCGCGTTCGTGATGTAGAGAGCCGCGCGCCGCCCGCCAAGAAAGGCACCGCCGACCATTCGCACATCGCGCCAAAAAACGAGGGAGAATCCGTACGTACACTCGCCGGCGCCGACGAAGACCTGATTTCCCTCGATGACGAGGCCCCGGCTCTTGCCTTCGTTGCGACCGACGAGATGCAGTGCGCCCTGTTCGACGAGCCGATCCTGACAAGCCCTTTCGATCCGATTGCCGCGAATGGTGACATCGTCTCCCTGGCAATTCGCGCGAATGCCGGCGCCGCCGGTATCGTGAACCCTGTTGTCGGCAATCAAGATCCTTTCGGACGGGCCGCCACAGCTGATGCCCGCCCCCCCATTTCCCATCACTCCCGGACCGCCGGTTCCCCAGACCTCGTTGTCCAGAATCTCGATGCCAACGCCGCCGTTCGAAGTGATGCCGGCGCCAAGAGCTCCACTCACGCGGTTGCCGCGGATACGCACGTCGCGAACGCGCTCGTGGGATCCGAGCTTTGCGAGATTCGTAAAGGTTTCGATGCCGATCTTCGTGACGTTGGCGACACGATTCCCCTCGACAATGGCGCCACTCGAGGCAGGGCTAGGAGCCTGACCCAAGACTCTCGTGGGAAGCCCAGGTGTCGAGACGCGCCGCTGGGAAGGCGCGGGGCCGCAGCTGTAGCGAGCTACAGCAAGGTCTCGCAACGCACGCAGCGGTGATGGATCGGCGCATGGGCGTCGCGACGAGTCTTGGGTCAGGCTCCTAGTCAGCATCACCCCGTATCCGATCGTCCGTCTACCCAAGACGTACGGATTGGCGTCTTTCCCGGGCATTCGTGGGCAGGGCTGGCTCGTGTGGCAGCCGATATCTTCGATGTGATTGTTTCGGATCTGCCATTCCCGACCGTCGCGAATCAGAATTCCTGCGGTGAGAAAATGAACGACTTCGAGCGATTCGACCCGCATCCGACGGGGTGCGAGATAGATCACTCACGCGAATGCCGACGCTATCGCTGATCTTGCTGGCATTGGTCTGCTCGACCTTTCGACCATCGAGCGAGAAATTTCGGAAGACGACTCCGCGCGATCCGCCCTTCAACCAGAAAACGGGCGCTTTTACCGGAACGGGCGATCGAAAGACGGTCTTCCCCACGCCCGCTCCTTCGATTTCGAGACCGTCCGGAAATCGCTTGTCGATCACGACGGCGACATCGTCGTAGCGATGCGCACCGACGCGTAGCCGACAACCGGGGCGACATTTTTCGAGTGCGAGTTCGATGTCCAGGCCCGTGTAGCGCCCGTCTCGATTCATGTCGTCGACTTCGACGACGCGCTTTGGCTGCGCGTTCGCTGCGGCAGTGGAAAAAGTCACTGCGCAAGCAACCATGAGCGTCCGGCGAAAACGAATCATGTTAGGTCGCGAATGCCGAGCGCCGACAGAACGTCCTTCTTGAAGCGCTCGTAGCCGAAATAGTCCCGCGCTCTCGCCGCGGCCGCCTGTCCGAGGTCGCGCCTGTATTCGGGCTGGCCAAGAATTCGGACCATCGCCTCGGTCAACGCCGGTCGATCGTCGTAGGGAACCAGTAGGCCGGTCTCACCGTCGGAGATGACCTGGCCTGCAGCGTCCGCGTTCGATCCGACACAGGGAAGGCCATGCCACATCGCCTCGGCATAGACCAATCCGAACCCTTCCTGACGACTCGGCATCGCGAAAACCGACGCGCGCCGATAGAGGTCACACAGTTCCTCATCCGTAACGCGCCCCCAGAAGCGGACGCGACTTGCAATGCCCAGAGCTTCGGCCTTCTCCTCGAGTCGACCGCGATCATCACCCTCGCCCACGATCCAGAGTGTCGCGCCCGGAACTCGGCTCTCTACCTCTCCCCAGATGTCGAGTAGCTGATCGTGACCCTTCCCGCGTTCGTCGGACCAGACTCGACCGACGATGAGCGCGACCATTCCATCGGGCTTCGGCGGGCTATCGATTCGAGACTCCCAGAGTTCGATCAGTTTGGGGTCGATACAGAGCGGCGTCGCAATGATGCGATCGGCGATCTCCGGGAACTGCGCCCGAAGCCCATCGGCGGTGAACTCCGAATTCGTCAACACGCGCCACGCACCTCGAAGGGCTCGCCCGCGCGAATCGTTCTCTGCGCCGGCGAGTTCGATGCCGTGCGCGAAGATCACATATCGTTTCGGCGGAAAGCCAGGCAGCGGCAGGTGCACACACCGCGCCAGACCCGCAAGATCGAAGAAGACGAGATCTGGACGCCGTCGTAGGTAGCTCGAATAGAGCTGCCACACGAATCGCAATTTGGATCCACGCGCGAGCGATTGATCGCCATTGCGCGGTGCGTTGGGAGGAGAGTCGTAGTCATCGAGCAATAGGACCCGGTCAGCCCGCGCGAGTTCAAGGGCCTCCATACTCTCGTCGAGCATCCGACCCACGCAGCGACTGACGACGGCGATGCCCCCATCAATGTTCATGCCGGTTAGACCGAGGAGTAGCTTGGGCCGTGAATTCGTCATGAGTCGTTACTATATCGTGATTGCTCAAGCCCGCGCGTTCGTTCAGTCGAATCGTGTGTGCGAACGAAATCACCTAGGATTGAACGATGTGCGGAATCTGCGGAATCCTGGCCCGCCCAGAAAACATGGGCGAAGAGCCCGTCGACAAAGACCAATTGGAAATTCTGCGCGACGCCCAACGACATCGTGGGCCCGACGACGCGGGAAGCTGGATTGCCGACGATGGTTCCGTCGGCCTCGCGCAGAGGCGCCTTTCGATCATCGACCTCTCGTCGGGAGGACATCAACCGATGACGACGGAAGACGGCCAATTGCAGGTCGTCTTCAACGGTGAAATCTACAACTACAAAGAAGTGCGAGCGATCCTCAAGGAGCGCGGCCACCGCTTCCGTACGGAAAGCGACACGGAAGTCCTCTTGCACGGATATCGCGAATGGGGTCTCGGGCTCCTTCACCGGCTGGGCGGGATGTTCGCCTTCGCACTCTACGATGCGAAGACGAAAGAAACGCTGATCGCACGCGATCCACTCGGAATCAAACCGCTCTACTATGCCCGCGCCAACCAAGGCCATCGCCTTCTCTTCGCTTCGGAGATCCAGGCGCTGCGCAAGGTGATCGATGACGGCGGTGCCGACCCGGAGGGAATCGCAACCTTCTTGTCCTGGGGATCGATCGCACCGCCGCGCACCCTCTACCGACACATTCGCGCTCTGCCGGCGGGTTCCTGGATGCGCTGGACGTCAAAGGGACTAGACGGTCCGCACGCCTATTGGACGCTCGAATCGGAATTCGGTCGCGAAGAAAAAATGGACTGGCCGGAAGCTTCCGAACGATTGCGCGAAGCCCTCGTCGACTCGGCCCGGCGACATACGATCGCCGACGTTCCGGTCGGAGCCTTCCTTTCGGGCGGGGTCGATTCGGTCGCCCTGGTCGGACTGCTCTCGGAGACACACCCCGATCCGATCCGAACGGTCACGCTTGCATTCGACGACGCCTCGCTCGACGAGTCCGCACTCGCTCGTCAGGCGGCCACGCTCTACAACGCACAGCACAGTGAGATCCCGATTCGCGTGGACGAGATACGCGATCGCATGCCCGACGCGATTCGCTCACTCGATCAACCGAGCATCGACGGCGTGAATACCTATTTCGTTTCCGAAGCCGCGGCTCGTGCGGGGCTCAAAGTTGCGATCTCTGGGGTAGGCGGCGATGAGCTCTTCGGAGGCTATCTCTCATTCAGCCGAATCCCTCGGATGCTGTCTGTTCGAAACAGCCTGGGTCGGCTACCGGGCGTCGACCGCTTGTTAGTCAATCCGGATCCCTGGCTCGAGCGAACGACCCGCGGAAGACGCCTGCCCAAACTCATGCGCGCCCTCGTTTATGGCAAGGAAGAAGCCGGCGCCTACTACACAGAACGAGGACTCTTCTCACCACCCGAAATTCGCTCGCTACTCGCTCCAGAAGTCGCCGGAGCCGTCGATGCTTGTGAACCTCGCCAATCCCTCACGCAGCGCCTCGCGCTCGATTCGATTCCACCCGAGGAACGCATTTCCGCCCTCGAGATTCGACAGTACCTGCAGGTACAGCTGCTCCGGGACACCGATGCCACCAGCATGCGCCACTCGCTCGAGGTCCGAACGCCGCTGGTCGATCTCGAATTACTGCGGGCGGCGACCCTGGTCCCGGCCCGCTTTCGCAGGGCGGGTCCGGCTAAACGAGCCCTTCGCGAGGCGCCGAACGTGGCCGTTCCGGATGCGGTCTGGAATCGTCGGAAGCAGGGCTTTACGCTGCCGTTCGAGACCTGGCTTCGGGAAGGCTCGATCCCCAGCGCACCTGCGCGCCATCCCTTTATACGACCCGACGCGCAGGATTCCATCGCCCGCGCCGTCGCCTCCGGCCAACTCCATTGGTCGCGGCTCTGGGCGTTGATCGTCCTTGGTGAATTTCTGGACTAGATCGAGAGCGATTGTCGATTCGAACTCAGTCGGGGCGGGGTTCGAGGTCGGTCGTTTGATTCACCCAGCTCGTGTCGGACTCATAGCCAGATTCGATGAGAAGATCACCTGCAAAGTCGGAGAAGACACTCGCCGCCTCAGGCGTAAAACAGTTCTTCCAGTCACCGGCAATGCCTTTGCGACCGACAGCGACCGTTACGTCTTCGTCGCCCGGCTTGCGTCCAGTACTTTTCTCGAAGGTGGTCACCTCGACGGTTGTCCGAATACGCACTGGCTCGGCCATTTGTCCGGTCAAGTATTCGACGATTCCCGTCAGCGCCTCCTCTCCACGCAGCAACAGGTCCTCATAGCGAACGGTATAGAGACCGAGCGAGCGCGCCTTGCGGATGTGCCGATCGAGCGGGATCGATGCCAACTGCGCTCCATCGAAGAGGAAGCGTATGTAGCCGGGAAGATTCTCTCGGACATTCTCATGAACGAGCGGGGCGACGCAGTAGCTGGCCGCCAATTTTCTCGATTCGGAGGTCGGGTCGCTCAGGATCTTGTGATAGTGGGAAACGACGATGTCACGCGGATCGCGAATCATGTAGATCGTACGGCGCGACACGATCGCAAATCGGTGAAGATGCAGAATGACCGGCTCGATAGCGGGCAGCTTTCTCAGCCAGGGTTCGCTGATGGGGATCTCGAGATAGTGATTCAGCATCGTGCAGAGCCAGTTCGTTCCGGTGCGCGGGTAGCCCAGCACGAAGATCGACCGAGATCGATTGGGAGGAATGCAGCTGATCCCAACCGTCAGCCAATAGCGGCTCCGCATACCGAGATTCGCGAACGAGATCGGCGGAATCCTCATCGTCGAAAACCATTCACACTATTCACACTATTCAGAAACAACAAGATGATCACCAGTCGGCGCCTGACATCGCGCCGCGACTACGAGGTTAGGATAGGGGACTGGCTGCTCGCACTTGCTTGCAACGAACGGCCACGACCCTCCGCTTCGTTCCGCCATGAGGCTTGCCGGTCGCGTGGCAGGATCCTCGATGACGGATTCCAAAAACATTCAAGCGTCGTCCCGAATCCGGCTAGCGCAGACGGGCGCGGCGAATGAATCCGAATAGTGTCGGGTCGAATCCCAGTCTTCGGCGCACGAACACGACCATCCCTAGATTCACGAGCACGATACTCGTGGCTGTCGCGATGCCAGCACCCGTGATGCCGTATCTCGGAATCAGTAAGAAGTTCAGCGTGAGATTGACGACGGCAGAAGCAGCCATCATCCTCGCGGCGAATCGATGATATCCCGTCATCGTCATCAGCTGAACGACAGATCCACCCAAAGCCGTCCCCAACTGGCCGATCGACAGCCACACCAGCGCATCGTAGCCGCCGACGAACTCCGATCCGTAGACTTCGAGAAGAGGCCGACCAGCCACAATCAACAGAACCGCCGCGGGAATGGCGATCCCACCGATTGCCAGGGCGCCGAGACTCACGATCCGCTGAATTTCCTCCCGACGACCCTCCGCCCATAGACTGGCAATCATCGGTGCGGCGAGGCTATTGATCGCATACAGCGGGAAGGGCAGAAACTGTGCGTATCGATTGGCGGCTGAATAGAGACCGACCTCGGTCGTTCCGAGCATACCGCCAATCATCAACACATCGGCTCGCGTGTTGATCAGATTCATCGCGGAGAGCAAGAAGATCGACAACGCCACATTTCGCCATTCGACCTTTCGGTCCGTCACGGGTTCGGCTCTTCTTGCTTCAGTCGGTGTTGAAATCCGAACGAAGTAGAGGCACAGCAGAAGAGTGAAGACGGCCGCCCCAACGGTGATCCTCATTACGGTCGCTGGTGAAAATCCGGGCCCCAACATCAAATAAGCAACAACGATTCCGAACAAGAGTGCCGTCGGACGTGCGACTAGATCGGAGATCGTCGAGTAGACGGGTCGACCGAGCGCAACAAGCTGCGCACATTTGACGCCCACCAATCCCAACACCGGTATCAGAATGAGGCCCGACGCGAGTGTGCGTACGAGTGAGGGGGCGAGACTGTCCGAGAGAACCCACAAGAGGCCGGCGGCGACCGGGAGCACGCAAAGGCTGATGCTGAGCGTCCACCGATTCGAGAATCGGGTCATTCCCCTGAGCTGGCCCCAATCCGCCTGAGAATAAGCTGCGGCGGCGAAGCGAATGATGGAGTCGCGCAGCCCAAGCTGGGACGCAAGAGCGATCAGTAGGAGCCACGACAATGCGTAGACGTAGGTGCCGTAATCCGTCGCACCCAGGATGCGCGCTAGAACGACACTCAATCCGAAACCGACGAACATCCCGACCACACGCGCAACAAAGGTTGCGCTCGCACCTCGTGCCACGGTCGCACCGACTCCATCGCCCTTCAGTCGGATGCGAATATCTTCCAGTCGTTCTCGTAGGGTCATTTTTTGCGGTGGCAACGACCTCTCGAATTGTTCCTCGTCCAGTTTCATGCTCCGCGCAGATACATCCACATTTTGGAGGGCAGCTTACCGCTTCCTCTCAGCGGTGCTTGCCCTTCGATTTGTCGGCTTGGAGGCGACCCCGACTAGCCCGAACGCTATACCTCCGCCCCATGCCGGCGACCACCCCGCGAATCCTGATCAATGTCCTCTCTGTCGCGGGAGGTGGTGGCCATAGCTACGCCTTCAACCTGATCCGGGAACTCGACCGCGATGCCCGGGGATTTCACTTTACTTTCCTGATCCCACCCGGCCGGCTCGAAGAGATCGAGACTGAACACGTCACGCTTCAACCTGTGAGACTGTTCGGATCGGGCCGCGCGCTCAGCGTCGTCGCCCGATTCGCCTATGAACAATTGGTGTTACCGATTCGCGCTCGCCGATACGACGTGGTCTACGCGGCTGCAGACCTCGCTTCACCCTTCTTTTCGGTTCCCATCGTCATCGCGCTCCGCAACCTGAACATCTACGACCACACCTATTACGACACTCTTCGTCTGCGCGTCCTCGAGAAGGTCGTGCGCGTGGGGATTCGCCGAGCCACTCGAATGATCTTCCCGAGTCAGGCAGCGGCCACTGCGATCAGCGAGCGAATGGCGCTTCCGCACCACATCGTTCGCGTCGTCCCTCATGGCGTCGATACCGACGCCTTCGACCGGGCGTCCGATCGAGAAGGCGGCACACCCTTCTTGTTCCTTCCCGCTGCCATCGAGCGACACAAGAACATCGAAGTCCTGATCGACGCAATCCCGCACCTCTCGGACGCGCGAATTGAATTTCGCATCGCTGGAACGACATCGACAGATCCTGTCTATGTCGATGAGCTCCTCGCGCGGGCCAGACGGATCGGTGTCGAGGATCGTTTTCGGCTTCTCGGACCGGTGCCCTATGAAAGAGTCGTTTCCTTCTACCGCGGCGCGATCGCGCTGGTCTTTCCATCCATGCTCGAAACCTTTGGCCATCCCATGCTCGAAGCCATGGTCGCCGGAACCCCGGTGATCGCATCGGACATTCCGGCCTTTAGAGAAATCGGAAAGGACGCGGCCCTCTTCTTCCCGCCCAGCGACCCGGTCGCCCTGGCAAGAATGATCGACGAATTACTCGCCAATTCGAACCAGAGGGAAGAACTCATCGCGAAGGGCCGCGAACGATCTGCTTCTTTTTCGTGGAGAAAGTCGACCGATGCACTGTGCGCGGTCTTCCGCGAGGTCCTCGAGTAGCCCGGTGCTAGTCGCATTCGAGCGCGGGTGAATCCGAGGATGATGCGCTGCTGCGTCTCACAACCTTCTGGACCGCGGCCGTTGCAATAGCAACGCCCCGGAACTCGTCTCCCCGACGCATGCGCCACAACGCACGGCTCGATTTTCCTCCATTCCGTTTCGCGCGAGCGATTTTGCGTGCATTGGCAAGCTCTTCGCCGACCTCATAGCCCGTTCCGAAGAACATCTCGTTCGGAGTCTGCCCTTCGAATCCATATCATTGAATTCTTCAAGTGTTGCGATGATCGTTAGAGACCAAGGGGTGAAGCGAGGACCTTCCCGATTCGTTGAGCGTGAAGCGCGAGCGCTCGAAGCGACCTGTGTCGGTGATCGTCGCTTTCGACGATCTGTTTCATGTTTTCGATCTCGGCGACTAGCTCGCCACCGTCGCTGTCAGCAAGATCACATGAGACGACATGCGTCGTGCCACGGTGAATCCAACTTCGAATGGTTGATCGAGGGATGTTCAGATCGGGAAATAGGTCCCGGTCTCCGGATTCACAGATCGCCTCTTGGATTCGGTAGTCGTAAGTCCGTCGAGAGTGGAGAGCTTCCATCTGAAGGTATCGGCAGACGCATGCGCAAGGCTGGGGAGGCCCGGAAATGCCCTGTGCTTTCAAGGCGTTGCAACTGCAACACCGCGAGCCCAGTCTAAGACGTAGCAGCCCTACTCCCCGTTCCGGGCCTAATGCGCAGACGACGCCAACCTCTGCTCTGCCCACTTGGGGATGGCGATGTAGTCGCTTGAGCCT
>CAWLAJ010000115.1:0-12257 GCA_963854795.1 Deltaproteobacteria bacterium UBA4427
ACCGGTCCAGTGTTCTGGCATTGCCGAAGCGTAGGCGGGTCAGGGCGTCGGGTCCAATCGCGAACGCTATGCTCAATCGAATGGTGGATTGGACGGTGGGTCGAGGTCCATGGGTTCCCGTCCGGGTACGGGCAGGGTGTTGGGGGGCAGATCTGCGATGACAGTTCAGATTGAAATGCCACAGCTCTCCGAGGAGGACGAGGGTGCGACACTCGCGACCTGGCTCGTGTCGGTTGGCGATCGCGTCGAAAAGGGCGAAGTGATTGCCGAAGTCGAGACCGACAAGTCGACGGTAGAGTTGGAGGCGCCCGCCTCGGGAACGATCCTTGAATTCCTGGTGGAGGAGGGCGCCGAGGGCATCATGCCCGGCGCCGTGCTCGGAACCATCGACGCCGAAGGAGTGAGCGCAGATCCGGACCCCACGCCGAACGAAAGATCCGGAGCGCCGATCGAACCGAGTCCGGCTGCGGCGACGGCACGCGAAACCCCGACCGAGGGAGACGCCGCAGCGAACGATCATTCCCTCCAATCGCCGGCCGCCGAAAAATCATTTCTTCGAGACTCGACGCCGCTGGCGCGACGTGCTGCCGTGGATCGGGATGTGGACCTCGCGAGCCTCGCCGGAAGCGGTCCGGGTGGTCGAGTTCTCGAGCAGGATGTGCTGCGATCCGCCGACCGGATACCGCAGACGATCGAGGCCGGACCGGGGGCGCGCGAAGTGGATACGCGAGCGCCCTCGAGTGAGCGAACGGACGGTATTCAGATCGTGCGTTTGAGCGCCATGCGCAAGACGATCGCGCGTCGAATGACCGAAGCGAAGCAACAGGTTCCGCATTTCTACCTTCGGGTACGATGTCGAATGGATGCGATCTTCGACGTTCGTACGAATCTCAATCGGGATCTCGCCGACCAGGGTCGCGATGTGAAGATCTCGGTCAACGACTTCGTGGTTCGAGCGGCAGGCTTGGCACTGCGAGCGGTGCCCGAGGCGAATGTCCGCTTCGCGGGCGACGAAATGCATGCTCTCGAAGACGTCGATATTGCCGTGGCGGTGGCCACCGACGGCGGTCTCGTTACGCCGGTCCTCCGCGATGTCGACCAGAAGGGACTCGCGACGCTCGCCACCGAGATCAAGGAACTCGCGCAACTGGCGCGCGCAGGGAAGCTCCGTCCGGATCAGTATCAGGGTGGCAGTTTTACGATTTCGAATCTCGGTATGTATGGAGTCGAGACGGTCTATCCGATTCTCAACCTGCCTCAGGCTTGTATCCTTGGGGTCGGAGCCGCCGAGGAACAGCCCGTCGTCAGCGACGGCGAGATCACGATCGGAAGGGTTGCGTCATTCACGCTGGCAGCAGATCACCGTGTGGTCGACGGAGCCGTCGCTGCCCTATTGTTGGCTGCGCTCCGCGAACGACTGGAGGACCCGCTTTGCATGATGCTCTGACTCGTGGTGGTCGGGGAGGGCGCAGCGGCGCATCAATTTTGTTAGTCGAAGGACGTCGGCCAAGGGGCCGATCGCTCTGATAAATCGAAGATGAGGAATGATCGATGAGCAACGAATCATATGACGTGGTCGTTATCGGTGGCGGCCCCGGCGGCTATCCCGCCGCAATTCGGGCTCGCCAGCTCGACCTGACAGTGGCGTTGGTGGAGCGTGAGAATCTCGGCGGAGTCTGTCTTAATTGGGGATGCATCCCGACCAAGGCTCTGCTTCGAACGGCGGAGGTTCATCATCTGGCCTCGCGTGGAAGCGAATTCGGCCTCACGATCGGAGAGATCGGAATCGACCTCGAGAGTATCGTAAAACGCTCGCGCAAAGTCTCGAAGCGCCTCCAGACGGGCGTGAAACATCTGATGAAGAAAAACGGCGTCGATGTCTATGACGGCTTCGGGCGATTGGCGGGGGCCGGTCGGGTGGAGGTCGGCGGCGAAGGCGACGCCACGACCGTTCTCGAAGCGCGAAACATCATTCTCGCGACCGGCGCGCGGGCTCGCGCGCTTCCGGGCCTGGAACCGGATGGCGAACTCGTGTGGACCTATCGCGAAGCCATGGTGCCACCGATCATGCCAAAGCGGTTGTTGGTGGTTGGTTCGGGCGCGATCGGGATTGAATTCGCCAGCCTCTATCGCGATCTCGGAGCCGAGGTCACGGTCGTGGAAGCCCTGCCGAGAATTCTTCCCGTCGAGGATGCCGAGATCTCGGAGTACGCTCACAAGCAGCTCGTCAAGCAGGGCTTCGAGATTCATGTAGGAGCAACGGTGTCCGCGCTCGAAAAGGGCGACGACTCCGTCACGGCCACCATCTCCATGGAAGAAGGCGAGAGCAAGACGGAGATTTTCGACCGTGTCATCCTGGCCGTCGGGATCGTCGGAAACGTCGAAGGGCTCGGTCTCGAAGGGACGGGCGTTGAGGTCGACCGGACACATATCGTGACGAACGAGTGGACGGAAACCGGCGAGCCGCATGTCTATGCAATCGGTGACGTCGCGGGGCCACCCTGGCTTGCCCACAAAGCAACGCATGAGGGCATCTTGTGCGCCGAGCGAATCGCGGGTGAAGAGAATCTCCATCCGATCAAGAGCGAACGGATCCCGGGTTGCACGTATTGTCGACCCCAGATCGCGAGCGTCGGACTCACGGAAGAGGCCGCGACCGAGCAGGGTCGCGAGGTCCGGATCGGGCGGTTCCCGTTCGCGGGCAACGGCAAGGCCATCGCGCTCGGCGAGGTCGATGGCCTGGTGAAGACCATTTTCGATGCCAAGACGGGTGAACTTCTCGGCGCGCACCTGATTGGCGCCGAGGTGACCGAACTGATTCAGGGGTTCGTCATCGCGATGAATCTAGAGACGACGGAAGCGGAACTGATGCAGAGTGTCTTTCCGCATCCGACGCTGTCGGAAATGATGCACGAGTCGACACTCGAGGCGTACGCACGAGCGATTCACGTCTAGGCGGTCGAGCAAGACCGAAGAGGGCGTCGAATGCCCGGGAGCCAATCGTTGGCGGATACGTTGTTGAAAATCGAGGGACGTGAGACGGCGGCCGCCGAGCTTCCGCGCCCACCCTGGATTCGAATCCGGCTCTCCGCGGATCCCGTCGTCGATCAGACGCGACAGCTCATGCGTCGGCTCAAGCTCAACACCGTTTGCGAAGAGGCCGCCTGCCCGAATTTGTCGGAGTGTTGGTCCCAAAGACACGCGACTGTCATGATCTTGGGATCGATTTGTACGCGGGCCTGCGCATTTTGCAACGTCGATACGGGCAAGCCCGGCGATGTCGATACGGGGGAGCCCGAACATCTTGCCGCGGCCGTCGCCGAACTCGGACTCGAACATGTCGTGATCACGTCCGTCGATCGCGACGATCTGCCCGATGGGGGCGCCGCGCAATTCGCAGAATCGATCGAAGCGATTCGTCGGCATGGCAAGGAGAGGGGACGCGAGACGAGCGTCGAAGTTCTGACGCCCGACTTTCGTCGAAAGCCCGGCGCGCTCGAAGTCGTCGTCGCAGCGGCGCCCGATGTCTTCAATCACAATCTCGAAACCGTTCCGCGTCTGTACAGGCGGGTTCGACCCGGAGCGGATTATCGACATTCACTCGCACTTCTTGCCGAGGCCAAGCGACTTCGCGCGGAGATGTTCACCAAGAGCGGGATCATGGTTGGCTTGGGTGAGCGGCGGGGGGAAATTCTGCAGGTCATGGACGATCTTCGAGACGCCGAGGTGGACTTTCTCACGATCGGCCAATATCTGCGGCCGACTCCACGACACGCCTCAGTCGAGCGGTATATGCCGCCAGAGGAGTTCGAAGGCCTGGCGAGCGAAGCACGGACGCGAGGCTTTTTGCTGGTCTCGTCGTCGCCGCTCACGCGATCGTCCTACCACGCAGGAGAAGACTTCCGCAAGCTGCAAAGCGCCAGGCTCGAGAAATTAAACACGCACATCGACGCGTAACGACGAGAATCAACCCGCCCGCATCAACGTCGATTTCAGTCGGCAGCCCGCTGGCGTCTCGCCGACTGATTTCCGGATTCTGTATGCCTTTGCCCTTCTACGCGGGAACGGTTTCGCCGAAAGCAGGCTCCTCCCTGGGTTGGGTCTCGCCGGTTCCTCTCGCGCGGCTGATTGAACCCGATTCTGCGCCGATCCCTCCATTGGCTCGGCGGAGATCCTCTGGACTCGTCGGTGGCAGGCCGGCTTCCGACGCCCGTTTCTGGCAGGCGATGTAGATCGCCTGTTCAGAAAGTCGGCGGCGTTCGATGCGACCGCCCTTGTTGACTGGATTGAAGAGGGGGCCGAGATCGGGACCCCGCACCGTGATCCATCGTTCGAGGGCGCGTCGCGCATCGTCGTTGGCCGCGAATTGTTGTTCTTTGCGGCTGCCCGCACTTCGTACCCGGAGTCGACCGGTCGCGAGATCGTAGTCCGTGAGTTCGAGTGCGACCGCCTCCGAGCGCCGAAGGTTGGCGCCGTAGAGAAGCGCAAGCAGCGCTTCGTCGCGTGCGCCAGCCGGACTCTTGTCCCCTCGGCAGGCCTGCGCGAGTCGGCGAAGTTCGAGTGCACCGAGGGGATTCGTCTTTCGAGGCGAGGCACCTCGGGCCGGCGGAAGGTCGATGGCTCGTTGATAGGCTTCGGCCGACATCTGGCCTTCGCGCCAACACTGCTTGAGTACACCACGCAAGGCGGCGAGATGTTTATTGGCGGTCGCCGGAGCCAATTTGGAAACGAGACGCGTTCGCAGTGCTGCCGTATGTTCGATTCGAAGCAAATGCCAGGGCAGGTCGTGGGGCTCGCAGCGTCCCTCTGATGACCAATCGGCGAGCTTCGTCAGTGCTTCGCGCATCGTGCGCCGCGATCCTTGCCCGAGTTGAGCGAGATAGGCCGCAGCGGGATCGAAGCTCTCGCTTGCCGGAGTCTCTTGCGCATCCCCGTTGATCCCGTTTCCGGTGGAGCCTCGCTCCGCGTCCGGGGCGTTCGTGGCCGGGTCGCCGGAGGTGATCGGTCTCTGGATCCATCGCTCGATTTCTGCGGACATACACGTCTCCTGTGTCTGACGCCACCAGCGGAACAAACCGGGGTCCCTAAGAGTCGTCGACCCGAGGCTCGGTCGGCATCGGGAAAAGTGTCTAAGTCTGCTGTCGAAAAGCGTGCAGCTGGGTCTCAGGGTTCGATGGCGCCAAGCCGATTATCGGAGGCATGCGTACCGGTGCCTTTCAAGCGGGAATGATCCTGGCCGCCCTCATCATGGGAACCTTCGTCGCTCTCGAGGGTGAAAACATCGGCAAGAGCATGGGACTCGTCGAAGAGGACCCAGTGCTCGTATTCGTGATTCCCCATCCCGAGAATGCTGCGCGGATCCGTTCGGTGGTCCCAAAGGAACGCGTGCTCTGGGAAGGGGATGCTGGATTTGCGCTGGTCGGAGACCGCGTCATCACCACCAGCTTCGAAGAGGCCGGCAAGGTCATCCAGGGTGCCGGCTGGATCGATCGTCCGATCCAGATCGTGACGCTCACTGCGGATCCGGATGAAAAATCGGATGCCGAAGGCGGGGCGGGTGATCCGGCGTCGCGAGAAGCGCGCAGCAGACGCCTCCTCGAGCTCGTTCACAAGCCCACGCTCAGTCGCGGCAAGCAGATGTTCGTGTTGTCTGCGATGAACGACGGAATCGAGATCTAGCTCTCGGGATCACTCGTGCGCGCGGATTTGAGTGCGCTGTTTTCCTGGTACCAGTCGATCGTGTTTTGCGCTTGGGATCGTTCCCCTTCCAGGAAATTTTCGATGGCGGCGTCCAGTCTCGGGTCGGCGAAGAAATGTGCACTGTAGGTGGGACTCGCGTCGAAACCGCGCATCTGCTTGTACTCGCCCCCGGCCCCGGGTTCGAAACGCGCGAGTCCGTGATCGATGCAATATTCGACAGCCCTGTAATAACAGACATTGAAATGTAGATGGCGGACCATCCGGGTGGCGCCCCAATAACGCCCATATAACGCGTCGCCCTTACGGACGTTGAATGTTCCGGCAATTTTCTCGCCGTCATGTTCGGCGATGACGAGGACCAGGCGATCTCGAAAACGCTCGATCAGCAGCTCGAAGAGACGTCGGTTCAGATACTCGCGCCCCCAGGCCCGTCCGCGAATCGTCGAGAGATAGAACCGATACATCGGTTCGACCAGCTCCTCCGAGATTTCATCACCCGAATACGTCTCGATCGTGACCGCCTGCCGCTCCATTTCCCTGCGCTCGCGGCGGACTTGATTGCGCCGTTTGCTTCGAAAGGCGCCGAGGTAGTCTTCGAAGTCGCCGTAGTCGTGATTGTGCCAGTGATACTGCAATCCGATTCGGGTATGAAACCCGAGCCGGCCGAGCACTTCGGCTTCTTCGGGTTGGCAGAAATTGACGTGAACACTCGAGAGATCGTTGCTCTGACAGATCTCTCGAAGCGCCGCGCCCAGTCGCTCGATCCAGGTCTTGCGATCCGCATCCGGGTGCACGAGAAATCGCGCGCCGGAGACCGGGGAAAAGGGAACACCGACCAGAAGCTTCGGGTAGTACTCGATTCCAGCGCGGTAGGCGGCGTCTGCCCAGCTGAAATCGAAGACGAATTCGCCTTCGCTGTTGGTCTTCAGATAGAGAGGGCAGGCCGCGACGATGCGCCCGTTTTCGCGAGCGACCAGAGGTTTGGAGCTCCAACCCGATGTCTCGCCGAGCGTTCCGGCTTCCTCGAGCGACGCCAGGAAGGCCCATTCGAGAAAGGGCGAACCCTCGGACACGACGGCGTTCCATTCGTCTGGGGGCAGGCGCGCGACGCCGTCCTCGATTCCGATCTCAAAATGGTTGGCTTCGGCGGGCATGCGTTTTCAGTGTAGCCGGCGCGATGTCGTGTAGCGGAGCATTCGATGCTGCGGCCGACCATCTCCGCGAGCTATGATCACGGCGATGGCTTCCGCAGAGCACTTCGATCCATTGCGAATGGCTGGCCCCCCGGGCGGCAATGATGACCCGCCGCCCTTCGATCCCTCCAAAGAGCGCCACCGCGATGTGGCGACGAAAGAGCGCTCGAAGGCGGCCCGACCGCCAAGATTCAAGGTGATTCTCTACAACGACGATTACACCCCCATGGAGTTTGTCGTGCAGATTCTCGAGAAGGTCTTCGGAAAGGGACCGTCCGCGGCGACCGCGATCATGTTGCAGATTCATCGGGGTGGCATGGGCGTCGCAGGTGTTTACGTTCTCGAGATCGCGGAAACGAAATCGACGACTGTGCAGCGGATGGCCGAGGAACATGGCTATCCGCTTCGCTGTGGAGTGGAGAAGGAATGAGTTCGATCGGTCGAGACCTTGAATTGACGCTTCAGGCTGCTCATCGCGAAGCCGTTTCGCGCCGCCACGCCTACCTCACTGTCGAACATCTGCTCTACGCGCTGATTCATTCCGAGGATGGCGCACGAATCCTCCATCATTCGGGCGCGGACGTGAATCGCCTGCGACTCGAGATCGAGCGCTTCTTCGACGAAGACCTCGAGGCCGTTCCCGGCGACGAGCCGATCGAGACGATGCAGACGCTTGCCTTTCACCGCGTGATCCAGCACGCCCTCGATCATTCCGACAGTGCCGAGAAGGAAGAAGTCGAGATCGCAGATCTGATCGTCGCGCTCTTTCAGGAACCCGACGCCCATTCGATGACGCTGTTGCGCGCGCAGGGTGTCTCGCGGCTGGATCTACTCCGCTACATCAGTCACGGCGAGTCGAAGCAGGGCGAGTCGGGAGGCGAGAGCATCGGGGGAGGCGCCGCGCCATTGCTCGGAGGCGAAGAGAGCGAGGGGGTCCCGGCCGATCCGCTTGCTGCGTTCACGACGAACCTGACGGAGCGTGCGGCCGCGGGCGAACTCGATCCGCTGATCGGCCGGGGTGCCGAACTCGATCGGGCCATCCACATCCTGGCCCGGCGGCGCAAGAACAATCCGATCTTCGTGGGCGAGACCGGTGTCGGGAAGACGGCGCTGGCGGAGGGGCTCGCGCTTCGCGTGCATGAGGGACGGGTTCCCGAGGATCTCGAGAGGACCGAGATCTTTTCCCTCGATCTCGGCGCCTTGCTCGCGGGAACCCGCTATCGCGGCGACTTCGAGGCGCGCTTCAAGGCGCTGCTCGGAGCCTTGAAGGAGCGGGAGCGTTTCATCCTGTTCATCGATGAGATCCATACGATTCTCGGTGCCGGTTCAGCCCAGGGGACGACCGTGGACGCTTCGAATCTGCTGAAGCCGGGTCTCGCAGACGGGACGCTGCGCTGCATGGGCTCGACGACCTACCAGGAGTATCGACATTTCGAGCGCGACCGTGCGTTCTCGAGGCGCTTCCAGAAAATCGACATCGAGGAACCCTCGGCCAAGGAATGTGTCCGGATTTTGCAGGGGCTCGCGCCCCGCTACGAGGCACACCATGGTGTTCGCTTCACCGGTCCTGCGCTGAAAGCTTGCGTCGATCTCGCGATTCGCCACATCAACGATCGCTTTCTGCCCGACAAGGCGATCGATGTCATGGACGAAACCGGTGCCACTGTTCGACTCCGACCGACTGGGAAGAAGCGTCGAACGGTCGGGGTTCGCGATGTGGAGCGCGTCGTTTCGAGCATCGCGCGCGTACCCGTCGAGACCTCGACGTCCAAGGATGCCGAGCGTCTCGAACGGCTGGAGTCGGATCTCAAGGCCGTCGTCTTCGGCCAGGCGTCGGCGGTCGAGGCCGTGGCCAGCGCCGTGAAGCGTGCGCGGGCGGGGCTGTCGGGAACCGAAAGACCGACAGGGTCCTTTCTGTTTTCGGGTCCGACCGGGGTCGGCAAGACCGAACTCGCCAAACAGCTCGCCAAGACCCTCGGCGTGCCCTTCCTACGTTTCGACATGAGCGAGTACATGGAGAAGCACTCAGTGTCACGGCTGATCGGCGCGCCGCCCGGCTACGTGGGCTACGACCAGGGCGGGATCCTGATTGAACAGGTGCGAAAGAATCCCTATGCCGTGCTCTTGCTCGACGAAATCGAGAAGGCCCATTCAGACGTCTTCGATATTCTGCTTCAGGTGATGGATCACGCGACGTTGACGGATAATCAGGGCCGTGAAGCCGATTTCCGACACGTGACCTTGATCATGACGTCGAATGCCGGAGCGCGGGAGATGGCGAGTCGTGCGATCGGCTTCACGGAGGCGCGACGCGGCGATGGGAACCAGGAGATCAACAAACTCTTCAGTCCCGAGTTCCGAAATCGGCTGGACGAGATCGTTCACTTCCAATCCCTCTCAGAGGAAGTGATGGAGCGCGTCGTCGACAAGTTCGTGACCCAGCTCGAGGTTCAATTGGCGGAGCGGAAGATCCGCATCGAGATTCGCCCGCCGGCGCGCAAGCGTCTCGCCAAAAAGGGCTATGACCCGGATTTCGGTGCGCGGCCGCTGGATCGCCTAATCCAGAAGGAGATCAAGAACCCGCTGACGGACGAAGTCCTCTTCGGTCGGTTGAAGGGCGGGGGACGCGTCGTCGTCGACGTGGACGACGGGGATGGGTTCGCCTTTTCTTTCGACGACTAACGTTGCCCGGCAGCGATCATGGTCGATGGGGATCCGGCAATTCGCTCCAGCGCCCGCGAACGAAACTGAATCCGAGCCAGAGCGCCCTCGAGATGTGATCGAAGATCAGGGTCGCCCAGATCCATACGATGTCGAGTTCGAACACGCCGCCAATCAGGATCGCGACGGGGACGCGGATTCCCCAATTGCCGATCAGCGCGCCAATCAGCGGGGTGATCGTGTCCCCGGCTCCCTTGTGCGCTCCCGCCAGAGTAAAATGCATCTGCAGAAAGGGCTGGGCTGCAGCCAATGCGAGCATGAACGGCGAAAGCGCCGCGATGACGGCAACGTCGTCGGTGAACACTTCGGCCAGAGGAACACGGAAGAACGCGAAGAGGATTCCGAGAGGAATCGCCGTTCCCACCGCGAGACCCACGGATCGCCGGCCCGCACGAATGGCGACGTCGCGATCGCGAGCGCCGAGCGCCTGGCCAACGACCGTCGAGCAAGCCTGCGCGTAGCCGGTCCCGGGAATCCACGAGAAGGAGAGCAGCGAAATTCCCACCGTGTAGGCGGCGACGGCCAGGGTCCCGTACCAGTTGCTGAGAATCCAGAAATAAGAGAGCAACCCCATATTGAGAACCATGCGTTCTGCGACGCCGGGGACAGCGATCCGAATGACCTCGCGGGCGATCGGGTTTCGCCGAAGGAGATCGCGGAAGCGAAGGGCCGTCGGCGCGTCTCGTGGCAGTCGCAAGAAAACGACGACGAAGAGAGCGAGCCCCAGTGCTTGACTGATGGCGGTAGCCAACCCGGCGCCCACCAGGGCGAGTCGAGGTGCACCGAAGAGGCCGAAGATCAAGATCGCGTTCAACGAAAGTTTGGCCGCGGTCACCACCAGTGCAATGAACATCGGGGTTCGCATGTCGCGGTTTGCACGCATGGCACTCTCGAAGATCAGCGTGAACGAGAGCATGAGAGACGCCGCGACGGTGAGTTCGAGATACGGTGCCGCCAACCTGACGACCGACTCTTCGGCCCCCAGAAGGCGAAGCGCTTCTTCGCTGAAGAAGTAAAGCCCGGAGGCGTAGACGAGGGTGATCAAGACCGAGACCTGAACGGATCCGGCGAAAGCATGGCGCGCGGTTTGCGGGTCGCGGGATCCGATCGCTCGGGCCATCAGCGCGACGCAAGCGAGGCCCACGGCAAAGAGCGTGGAATGCACGAGGTGAAAGAGTTGGGTCGCGTAGCCGACCGCCGCGAGCGGGACCGCGGCGTTACCGTCTTCCGCCAGTCGCCCGATCATCATGCGATCGATCAACCCTGTCAGGTTCAGCAGAACCTGGCTGGCGATCACGGGCCACGCCAATCGAAGAATCTCCCGGGTCGAGCCCCCGGCCGCCGGTGCGCGCAGGAAATCCCGAGGAGAAAGTGCACTCGCGGCGACCGCACTCGCCGGGACCGGGGGACCGATCTCGGGATCGCCCGGCGACTCGAGCAATTCGCGAGCGGCCTCAGCGGTTTCTTCGAGGGAATCGAGACCGTCGCCAGAATCCCGTGATCTATTCTCGCTCAACCGTGGACTCGTTCGAAGGACCGTTCTCTCACGCGTTGCGGAGTTCACGGGGTAGTTTGAAGCGGACGCCCTCGTCGATCTCGGGAAGCGAATCGAGAGTCGTTCCGTCCGTGGCGAGCATCTCGAGACGCTGAATCACGGCCTGCACCAGAATGTCGGGGGTCGAAGCGCCGGCAGTCACGCCGACACAGCCGACGTCTTTCAGCCATTCGGGATCGACGTCGGCTTCGGTCTGGATCAGATACGACGGGACACCGAGCCGGGCTGCGACTTCGACCAGCCGATTGCTATTCGAAGAAGCCGGGGCACCGACGACGAGTACGAGATCGGCCTGTTCGGCCAGATCCTTCACCGCATCCTGGCGGTTCTGCGTCGCATAACAGATATCATCACGCTTGGGCAGCGCGATCTGTGGGAAGCGCTTGGCCAGAGCCTCCATGACGTCGCGGGTGTCGTCGACGGAGAGAGTCGTCTGGGTGACACAGCCGAGCCGGGATTCGTCTTTGACGGCGAGTCGGGCGACATCTTCGACCGTCTCGACGAGGTACATTGATTCCGGAGCCTGCCCCATCGTGCCTTCGACCTCGACATGCCCCGCGTGGCCAATCATGATGATCTCGAAGCCCTCGTCGACCATGCGTCGGACCTCGTTGTGGACCTTCGTGACCAGCGGACATGTGGCGTCGATGGTCGTCAAGCGCTGCTCGGCTGCGCGGCGACGGATTTCGGGAGATACGCCGTGAGCCGAGAAGATCAACACGGATCCGCTGGGCGCGTCGCCGGGATCTTCGATGAAGATGGCCCCCTGATCGCGCAATCCATCGACGACATGGCGGTTGTGGACGATCTCGTGACGAACGTAGACCGCGGTCGACTCCTGGGAGCGCTGCCTTGCAAGCGCCAGCTCGACGATCTCGATGGCACGATCGACTCCGGCGCAGAAGCCGCGCGGACTGGCAAGTAGAATTCGCATGATGCGGCGCATACTAGCGTTCTCTCACTAGGAGCCTGACCCAAGACTCGTCGCGACGCCCATGCGCCGATCCATCACCGCTGCGTGCGTTGCGAGACCTTGCTGTAGCTCGCTACAGCTGCGGCCCCGCGCCTTCCCAGCGGCGCGTCTCGAC
>CAWLAJ010000116.1:0-12140 GCA_963854795.1 Deltaproteobacteria bacterium UBA4427
TCGAGCCGATTGCTGAAGAGGGCGATCTGCTCGCGCTGCTCGAACGCCTCGACACGCAAACCGGCGAGTTCGACATTGTCGGCGCGAAGACGCCAATAATCCCACACAGCGACCGCTCCGATCAGAATCGCGATCGCCAAGGCGACGCCAGCCTGTTTGACCCGGAACTTCGGAATCGAAAGCTGAACCGGTCGAGAATGAGCATCTCGAACACAGATGAGCGTATACGAATCCATCGACTCTCCATCCTATTTCGGCAATTCGCCGAAGTGTTAGATCCGCTCCCGGCCCGCCTAGACCGGTAGTGTCACTCCGAGGCGAAGCTTGCCCATTTGAATCTCGTCATCGTTCTTGAGTACTTGCCTGGCGACGCGTGCGCCGTTGACCAGCGTGCCGTTGGTACTACCGAGATCCTCTACGAAGAACCCATCCGCATCGAAACCGACTGCCGCATGCGCTCGGGAGATCGTGACTTCTGCGAGTGCCAGATCAGCCTTGCGTCCCCGACCGATCACGATCCGGTCTCGGTCGAGCGCGAATTCCAGACCTTCGTAAAAGCCGGACAGAACCACGGCCGAGGCCCCGGAAGGAGGTCTTCGCCGAGGTCCATTCGCATCAATTTCCTCGAATTGATTCGTCATGTGCACCTTCGAGAACCATCGGGTCCAAGGATCTCATCGGCGCTCTCCCGCACGTTCTTGACTACGCCGGGTCACAGTTCCGAGCTCTCTAGGGAGTTCTGGGGGCTAATCATCCCGGCTATGGGTTGAGAAGGGAGCGTGCATGTTCCCGGGTGACCTCCGTCACCGCTTCACCACCGGCCATGCGTGCCAATTCGTCCACCCGCAGGCTTCCTTCGACCCTTTCGACCAGGGTTCTCGTTCGCCCTCGGCGTGCCTCCTTTCGGACCACGAAGTGGCGATCCGCAAAGGCCGCGATCTGGGGCAAATGGGTGATGCAGAGAACCTGATGCTCCGTCGCCAGCTCCGCCAACACACGACCCACGCGTTCAGCCACGGCTCCCCCGATGCCCGCGTCGACCTCGTCAAAGACGATCACCATGTTTCGATCCGCCCTGCGCAGCGAATTCTTGATCGCCAGAAAGAGCCGTGACAGCTCGCCGCCCGACGCGACCTTCTGGATCGGTCGCGGCGCCTCGCCCTGATTCGCGGAGAAATGGAATTCGGGCCGCTCCCGGCCGCCGATCCCTGTCTCGAGGCCCTCCGGCCGGTTGTCCGTCGAAATCTTCTCGAGGGCGACCTTGAATTCGGCGCCGTCCATGGCCAGATCCGCCAGCTCCCCTTGAACGGCCTTCGCCAGCTTCCTCGCGGCACGGAGCCGGGCCTTCGAAAGCCGTAGCGACGCTTCATTGGCCGCCGTCACCGCGTTCGCTCGCTCTTGCTCGAGTTCGCGAATCCGGTCGTCCGCCCCGGACAGCGACTCGATCTCGCGCTCGACATCATCTCGATGAGCCAACATCTCCTCGACACTCTGACCGTATTTTCTGCGTAGCGCTTCGAGACTCGAGATCTTCGCCTCGACCTCGAGCAATTTTCTAGGGTCGATCTCCAGTTCGCCGAGGTAGTCCGAGGTCGTGACCGTCAGATCGCGCAGCTCCGATTCCAGACTCTCGAGTCGAGCCTCGAGTGTCTCGAGGGAGGGATCCATGCGCGAAGCCGCCGCCAGCGCACGCCGCGCGGTCGCCACGGCGGTCTCGGCCGAAGCGTCACCCTCGCCGCCCTCCATTCCGCCTAACGCCGCGCTCGCCGTCGACACTTCTTCGGCCAACCGCTCGGCATGGGTCAGCCGGCGATGCTCCGCTTCGAGCGAAGCGATCCCCTCCACGTCGAGTTCCTCGTTGTCGAGTTCACTGCGCTGGTATTGCAGAAAATCCAGCCGTCGCGCCCGCTCTTCTTCGGCGGCACGAAGCGTCGCGATCTCCTGATCGAGAACACCCACCCGGGTGACCTCTCGCGCCACGATCTCACGCAGACTCGTCTTGTCGGCAAAGGCATCGAGCGCCTGAGCGTGAACCGCTGAAGTTCGAAGTGCCTGGGAGCCATGCTGACTGGAAATCTCCAACTGACCCCCGAAGAGTTCGAGCAGCGTCGAAACCGGCACGAGCTGGCCGCCCACCCGCGCACGACTTCGACCGTTCGCATGGAGCGTGCGACGCACGATCAATTCCCGGTGACCGTCGACATCGCCGCGGGGCGGGGCATTCGGATCCGGTTCAGCGGCGAGTCCACGCGCGACCAACTCCCGCGCGACGTCCGCATGACCGTCCATGCGAAAGAGCGCCTCGACCGCTCCCTCTTCCGCTCCGCCACGAAGGCTGTCGCTGGCAGCGCGAGCACCCGCGAGCAGCGCCAGCGCGGATAATACGATCGATTTCCCGGCGCCCGTCTCCCCGGTCAGGACATTCAAGCCCGAGGAGAATTCCAACTCGACGGACTCGACCAAAGCCAGATTGTCGATCCGCAACACTTCGATCATCGAATGAGCCCACCCCGAGCCCCATACGCGAGGCGCGTTCCATGATCCCGTTTCGGGGCCGCGGACTCAAGGGCGCGGGCGGCGAAGGTTCCCTCTTCCGTGTCGCCGCGCTCCAAGCCAGCGATGAAAGTCCGCGACGACGCGTACTTGGCTACGATCGCGTGATGAGTCCGGACGAGACCCTCGACCTCTTTCCAGAGAAAACCAAGCGCCGACTCGAGCCGCATGCCCCCCTGGCCGAGCGAATGCGCCCAAGACGACTCGAAGATCTCGTCGGCCACGAAACCCAACTCGCGCCTGGCCGCCCCCTCCATACGCTGTTCAGCCAGGGTGCCCTGCCATCGCTCTTGCTCTGGGGTCCCCCGGGCAGCGGCAAGACCACGCTCGCCTGGATTCTCGGTGACATGCGGAACGCTCGATTGACGCCGCTGTCCGCCGTCACGGCGGGCGTCGCCGACATCCGCAAGGCCGTCGAGGTAGCGCGCCGAACCCAGCTCCAGACGATTCTCTTCCTCGACGAGATCCATAGACTGAACAAGGCACAGCAGGACGCGCTGCTGCCGCACGTCGAAGCCGGGGTCGTCACCCTGATCGGGGCCACGACGGAAAATCCATCTTTCAGCGTGATCCCACCCCTGCTCTCGCGGTGTCGAGTGATCACGCTCGAGGCGCTCGACGCGGACGCGATCGGACGCGTCCTCGATCGTGCTCTCGGCGACAGCGAGCGAGGGCTCGGCGCTTCGAAGTTGGCTCTCAGCAGCGAAGCGCGCGAGGCCCTGATCCTCGCCTCACAGGGCGATGCGCGCCGCGCCCTGGGCATCCTCGAAGCGTGCGCGGCGCTCCATCTCTCGAGCCGGCGACGCGCAGAGCCGATCTCCCGTGACACCGTGCGAGAGGCCGGAGGACGGATCGCGCTTCGCCATGACCGCGATGGGGAGGAGCATTTCAATGTCGTTTCGGCCCTGATCAAGAGTCTTCGAGCCAGCGATCCGGACGCCGCCCTGCACTACCTCGCGCGGCTTCTCGAAGCCGGAGAGGACGCGCTCTACGTGTCGCGGCGTCTGGTGATCTTCGCATCGGAAGATGTCGGCAATGCCGATCCGCATGCGCTGGGACTGGCGGTGTCCAGCCATCAGGCCGTCGAGCGAATCGGCATGCCAGAGGGTCGCATCCCGCTGGCCCAGGTGGTCACCTACCTCGCGTGTGCCCCGAAGAGCAACGCCACCTACGTAGCGCTCGGTCGCGCCGTGGACGATCTCGAAGGCCGTGGACCGATGCCGGTTCCCATGCATCTTCGCAATGCCCCGACGAAACTCATGAAGGAACTCGGATACGGCGAGAACTATGTCTATCCACACGACGTCGAGGACGCCTTTGTCGCGCAGGACAATTTGCCCGAGCCGCTACTCGGGCGGCGCTACTACGAACCGGGTGAAGTCGGCGCCGAGGCGGAGACTGCTCTTCGGCTGCGCGGTTGGCGCGCCCGACGCGCGAGAGAATCGGATTCGGATTCGAAATAGCCTTCGGTGGACGCAAGAAGGGCCCGTGCGCGTTCCATTCGCACGAGCCCTTTTTTTGTTGCACAACTAAACAACCAAACAACCAAACAACCAAAGGAGAAACTAGATCGAGTAAGCAAGTGGAGAATCAGGAGAAAACAGCGGTGAAACACAATGACTCGATTGCAGGGTCCGACCCCGGATGCAATCAAGCGGTTCCCCCGATTTTTCAGATTTTGTCTGATCCCCGACACGCCACCCGCGTTTCATTGGCCGCCAAGAAAATCTCGGGCTTCCCAAGGGGGGATCGATCCGAATCGGACCCCTTCCCGGCCATCCAGGCACTCAACAGGGGAGAGCCGATCATCTGGCATCCGTCGACCCGGGTGGGTCGTGGATCACTCGCTCGCTGGTCGATCGACTCGCGTACCCGGTGCATGGGTCCGGGCTCGTCCCGGACCCCTCTGCCCGGTCAGCGGCCAGCTGGGGCCGGCCGGCCAGGCCAAATCGGTTCACGTACGGATGGGCCCGCGATTGCGAGCGTTTACTACGCTGCCACGGTGTCTCAAAGCGCAACCGCAAGAACCCATCTCGATTCCTCCGATTCGTTCGACCCCACGGCGAAGGCGACGCCCAACCTTTCCGCAGCCTGGAAGCGGCATTGGGACGCCGATCCCGAAGCACCGGTCCTCCATGATTCGAGCCGAGGTTGGCTGTCGCGTGGCGAACTCGAGGCGATTTCGGCGATCCGCGCCGGCCGACTGGCCAGACTCGGTCTGACGGCCGGCGATCGTGTCCTGATTTTGGCCGAAAGCTCCATCGATCTCGTCGCCAGCCATGTCGCCTGTCTTCGCATGGGTCTGGTCGCTGTTCCGACCAACACCGCCTACGGCGCCCGCGAACTCTCCCACGTGATCCGCGACGCGCGCCCCAGGGCCGCGATCATCGATGACCCCGCGAAATCGAAACTCGTCCGCGAGATCGACGTGCACATGCAATGTCTCTCGCCCGACCTCGACCTGCCGGATGGGCCGACACCGTCGTTGGAGTCGGCACGACCGGGGAGCCCGGCGCTCATCTGTTACACCTCCGGCACGACCGGTCAGCCAAAGGGCGCTGTCCTCTCCCACGCGAATTGCATCGCAAGCGCCGAAGCGCTTCGCATCGCCTGGCGCTGGACTCCGCGCGACCGACTCCTGCTGTCGCTTCCCCTTTTCCACATGCATGGCCTCGGCGTCGGCTTGCACGGAACGCTCTTCACCGGCGCCTCCGCCGTTCTGCTGCGCGGCTTTTCACCCGACGAAATTCTCGCGAGCATCTCTTCGTTCGAAGCCACTCTCTTCTTCGGCGTCCCCACCATGTATCACCGCCTAGCAAGCCACCCCGACATCGGCTCCCTCGCAGGATTGCGTCTCTGCGTGTCCGGCTCGGCACCACTGCCCGCCTCACTGCATCAGCGGATCGAAGACATCACGGGCCAGCGAGTTCTCGAGCGCTACGGAATGACGGAGACCCTGATGTTGATTTCGAATCCCTATTCGAGTGAGCGCCGACCGGGTTCGGTCGGGTGGCCCCTGCCCGGAGTCGAGCTTCGATTGCAGGGAGATCCGGCCGAGATCCAGGTCCGGGGTCCAAACGTGTTTTCGGGCTATTGGGAACGCGCGGACGCGAATGCGCAGGCCTTTACCGAAGATGGTTGGTTTCGAACCGGCGATCTCGGAACGGTCGACAAAGACGGCTACATCGAAATCGTCGGTCGCGCCAAAGAACTCATCATCAGCGGCGGCTTCAATGTCTACCCACGCGAAGTCGAGGACCTGATTCGCGAGCACCCGGAGATCGACGACGTTGCCGTCGTCGGAGAAGACTCCGAAGAATGGGGCGAGCGCGTCGTTGCCTACGTGGTTGCCGAGCAATCCTTCGATCTGGACGCGTTGCGCGGCTTCATCGGCGATCGGCTGGCCCCCTACAAACATCCGCGGTTGCTCCACTTCGTCGCTGCGCTCCCGCGAAATGCACTCGGCAAGACACAGAAGCATCGACTCGTCGGCGGCAGAATCCTCCCGGAAAATTCGGACGACCAGGCCGGCTAGGACGACTAGGAGATTCAAGGGACTTGCGGATTGGGGCTTCGCACGAGCGACACAGACTGGCGGGCCGGACGGGATTCGAACCCGCAACTTCTGGCGTGACAGGCCAGTGCTCTAACCAATTGAACTACCGGCCCGCAACAGTTCTGGGCGGCATTTTGTAGCCGAGAACCCACTGAATTGCTAGGAGCGAGCCGCTCCGACGGCGCTAGCGCTTGCCTGATCAAGGTGATCGAGAGCCCTCATCCGCTCGTCGGCGGCGGCATCATGACCAGCATCGCAATAGCCTGTAATTGCAGGATCAAGCCAAGGTCGCCTTCCAGCCGAAGCTGTCCCGTGATCAAGGCCTCGACGGGATGGAGTCCTCCATCTCGAATGGCCTCGGCCTGCTCGGCCCCGAGTCGAATGGTTGCCTGGGGCGATTCAGGGATCGGGCCGCGACCCAGATGAATTCCGATTCTCCAATCGGCGGCGCCGCTCCCAGGCTCTTCTTCAGCGATGACGGCTTCGATCAATCCCTGGAGATCGGAGAGGCCCTTCAGTGCTTCGGGGTGAGCGCGGTCAATGCTTTCGCGTCGCTCGAGTAGAGCTGCGGGTGCGGCTGAGGCCAGCAGCTCGATGCCGTCCGCGATCAGCCTCGGCCTTCCCTCCCACAGAGCAGACCGCCAATCCGCCACGTCCTGCACGATCGTCAGATCACAGTCCGCGCAGCGCCCGATCAACACGACGAGCTCACCATCAATGATCTGCAGCGTCCACTGACCCCCTTCGTTCGTGCCTTCTTCGCCGGCAATGAGCACCACGCCGAATTTCAGCTGGCCGACCCGCTCGCGGTCCTCCGGCCCGACGCCGGCCTCCAGGAACAGCGCTGGAACCGTCTCTTCGAAAAAGACCTTCGGGCTAACGGGGGCGGACGGAAAGGCGAGCATTCTGACTCCGCGAGAAGCTTCGACTCGGTTCATATAGTGGGCGGAGGAAGAGTGTTGGTGGGCGCACAGGGACTCGAACCCCGGACCCCCTCGGTGTAAACGAGGTGCTCTAGCCAACTGAGCTACGCGCCCAACCTGAACCAATGTACCGAAAGCGTCTGTCGGTTTACCACCAGAACACAAACGAGAGGATTGAGCAGTGCGCGTCGGGCGCCGGACCCGGCGTGATCAGTTCACGCCCGCCGGGTGGGAAAGTTCGGTCATGGCCTGCTTGAGACCGCCTTCGACCAGGTAGATCTCCTCGATCTCGTGGACGCCGTCGTCCTCATTCAAGAAGTGGGCGGGATCATCCACACGGAGTGCCAACTTGAGGACCTCATCCATATGCTCGACCGGAATGATCGTGAGATTCTTCTTGATGATCGGGGGCAGATCCTTCAGATCCTTCTCATTCTCACTCGGAACGAGCACGGTATCGACTCCGCCCCGATGAGCTGCGATGAGTTTCTCCTTGAGTCCGCCGATCGGAAGCACACGACCGCGCAGCGTGATCTCGCCGGTCATCGCGACGTTGGATCGAACCGGGATCCTCGTCAGCGCGCTGGCAATCGTGGTCGCGAGCGTAATCCCAGCCGATGGGCCGTCCTTGGGCGTCCCACCTTCAGGAACATGAATATGCAGATCGACCTTCGTGTGGAAGTCGCTGGTGAGGCCGAGTTGTTTGGCGCGTGAGCGGATATAGGACATCGCCGCATTCGCGGACTCTTGCATGACCTCGCCCAGCCGACCGGTAATCTGGAGCTTGCCCTTCCCCGGCATCACAGCCACTTCGGTCTGAAGAAGCTCACCACCGACTTCGGTAAAGGCCAGGCCCGTCGTCACACCGATCCGATCTTCGGTCTCGGTCTGCCCGAAGCGATGCTGTCGAACTCCGAGGTATTTCCGGACCTGTTTCGGACTGACCTTCACGCCCTTGAACGACTCACCGGCCTTCACCTTGTCGCGAGCAACTTTTCGTGCGATCGAAGCCAACGAGCGCTCGAGTCCGCGTACGCCAGATTCTCGCGTGTAGTAGCGGATGACTTCGAGAATCGCGCCTTCGGTGAAGCTCATCGATTCGTCATCTAGACCGTTGTCCGCGATCACCTTGTCGACCAGGTGGCTCTTGGCGATTTCGAGCTTGTCGGACTCGATATATCCAGCGATGTGAATGATCTCCATGCGATCTTGAAGCGGTCGTGGAATTTCATGAAGCACGTTGGCCGTACAGATGAACATCACGCGGGACAGGTCGTAGTCCACGTCGAGATAGTGATCGGCGAAGGTGTGGTTCTGTTCGGGATCCAACACTTCGAGCATCGCCGAACTCGGATCGCCGCGGAAATCCATGGACATCTTGTCGATCTCGTCGAGCAGGAATACGGGATTGGAGGAGCCGGCCTTCTTCAAACCCTGAATGATCTTTCCCGGTAGAGCACCGATATAGGTCCTTCGATGTCCACGAATCTCCGCCTCATCGCGCACGCCGCCGAGGCTCATTCGAATGAAGTCGCGTCCGGTCGATCGGGCGATCGATTTTCCGAGGGAGGTTTTGCCGACACCGGGTGGACCCACGAAGCAGAGAATTGGCCCCTTGAGCTTCTCGACCAATGTCTGGACCGCGAGGTATTCGAGAATGCGCTCCTTCGGTTTCTCGAGGCCGTAGTGATCCGCATCGAGAATTTCCTCGGAAACACCGAGATCCTTCTCCTCTTCTTTGTGCTCATCCCAGGGCAACCCGAGCATCCAGTCAATGTAGTTGCGAACCACCGTTGCTTCGGCCGCCATGGGCGACATCTGCTTCAGCTTCTTCATTTCCTTTTCGGTTCGCTCGCGAGCCTCTTCGGGCATCTCCTTGGCGGCGAGCTGTTCTTCGAGTTCGCCGACCTCGTTCTTCTGCTCGTCGCGATCGCCAAGCTCCTTCTGGATCGCGCGCATCTGTTCGTTCAGGTAGTACTCCTTCTGGGAGCGCTCCATCTGTTTCTTGACGCGGCCGCGGATCTTTCGCTCGACTTCGAGGACTTCGATCTCCGCCTGCATTCGGCTGAAGACTTCTTCGAGTCGATCGACGGAGGACGTCACCTCGAGAAGTTTCTGGCGGTCGGGCAGCTTCAAGTTGAGGTGGGCCACGACCGTGTCGGAAAGCTTGCCGGGATCGTTGATCGCCGCGACCGAGTTTACGAGCTCGGGAGCGACCTTCTTGTTCAGCTTCGAATAAGACTCGAAGGCCGTATGGATCGATCGCACGAGGGCTTCCGCCTCGGGTGTCTCGCTCCCTTCGTCTTCCAGCTCATCGATCTCGACTGCGAAGTAGGGGTCGACGGAAGAGAAATTCCGGATCCTGGCTCGCGTCCGGCCCTCGACAAGAACCTTGACCGTTCCATCGGGAAGGCGCAACAACTGGATGATGGTTCCGAGTGTTCCGATCTCGTAGATATCCTCGGGCGTCGGATCTTCTTCGCCGGCGACTCGCTGGGCCGCGACCACGAGCTGGCGATCTCCGGCCATCGCATCTTCGAGCGCCTGGATCGACTTCGGTCGTCCGACGAACAGCGGTACGACCATATGCGGAAACACGACGATGTCGCGCAACGGAAGCAGCGGGACTTGCTGTCCGTCGGTTGAGTCACTCATACCACCCCCTTGATCTAGCAATCACTCTCACGAGCCCGTAAATGGCAGCGCCCGTCCGCTCGCTCCGCAACGATCGGCCGCAGCTACCTGATCGATCATCTTGACGAGTCCAATCGTCTGGACGATTTGCCGATCCGGCAAGTCACGCACTGACTTATGCCGATTCGGCCTCCCGTTTCAGTCCGAGCACAGGCTTCGCACCCTGCTCGATGACTTCTTCGCCAATCACACACTCCTCGACATCATTGCGCGACGGGAGTTCATACATCAGATCCAACATCGCGTTCTCGAGAATCGCGCGAAGTCCGCGCGCGCCGGATTTCTGTTTGAGCGCCTTCCGCGCCACCGCAGCGAGAGCGCCTTCCGTAAATTGCAGAGAAACGTCTTCGAACTCGAAGAGCTTCTCGTATTGCTTGACGAGGGCGTTCTTGGGCTGGGTCAGAATGGCGATCAGCGATTCTTCGTCCAACTCTTCGAGCGTAGCCACAACGGGCAGGCGCCCGATGAACTCGGGAATCAGACCAAAGTGAAGCAGATCTTCTGCCTGGACGTCACACATCATCTCGCCCTTCTTGCGATCGCTGCTGTTCTGGATATCGGCAGCAAAGCCGAGTCCCTTCACCCCGATCCGTCGCTCAATGATTCCTTCCAGGCCTACGAAGGCTCCACCGCAGATGAACAGGATGTTGGTCGTGTCGATCTGCAAGAATTCTTGCTGCGGGTGCTTCCTCCCACCCTTGGGGGGCACGCTCGCCATCGTTCCTTCGATGATCTTGAGCAGCGCTTGTTGAACACCCTCGCCCGACACGTCCCGGGTAATCGACGGGTTCTCGCTCTTGCGAGCAATCTTGTCGATCTCGTCGATGTAGATGATTCCATGTTGGGCGCGTTCGACGTCGTAATTCGCCGCCTGCAACAGGTTCAGCACGATGTTCTCGACGTCCTCGCCGACATAGCCCGCTTCCGTCAGCGTCGTCGCGTCGGCAATCGTGAAGGGCACGTCCAGGATCTTCGCCAGTGTTTGTGCGAGCAGCGTCTTGCCAGAACCCGTGGGTCCGAGCAAGAGAATATTCGCCTTCTGCAATTCGACGTCGGAGATACCACTGCTCTCGATGCGGCGGTAGTGATTGTGGACGGCAACTGAGAGAACTTTCTTCGCAGCCTCCTGGCCGATCACATATCCATCCAGAGCGGCCTTCAACTCTTTGGGCTTGAGGACGCGAGGCGGCGTCTGGCCAGACTCATCCTGACCATATTCTTCCGCGATGATGTCGTTGCAAAGCTCGATGCACTCGTCGCAAATGTAGACGGTGGGTCCAGCGATGAGCTTCTTGACTTCCTTCTGCGATTTTCCGCAGAACGAACACGAGAGGTTCGCGTTGTCGTCTCGCTTCTTCATGATTCCTCACCCCCCAGTGATTGTCGCTCAGTCAGAAGCGTCCTCTTCCGACTTCTCCGCCACTCTCTTGCTCGTCACAACGTCGACGATGCCATAGTTCTCTGCCTCGGAGGCGCTCATATAATAGTCTCGCTCGGTGTCGCTCGCGATCTGCGAAACTTCCTGTCCCGTATGAGCCGCAAGAATCTCATTCATCCTATCGCGAAGCTTGATGATTTCCTGGGCCTGGATGTTGATGTCCGACGCCTGCCCGCGGGCACCCCCCATCGGCTGATGAATCATGATCCGCGAATTGGTGAGCGCGGATCGTTTCCCAGGGGTACCGGCAGCGAGCAACCAAGCCGCCATCGACGCCGCCTGCCCGATACAGGTCGTATAGATATCGGAACGAATGAACTGCATCGTGTCATAGATCGCGAGACCGGCAGTAATCGAACCGCCTGGTGAATTGATGTAGAGATGGATGTCCTTGTCCGGATCGTCGGCTTCGAGAAAGAGCAGTTGCGCAACGACGACGTTCGCGACTTCATCATGAATCTCGTTGCCGAGGAAGATCACGCGATCGCGAAGCAGTCGCGAATAAATATCGAAGACGCGTTCGCCCCGCTGGTTCTGTTCGATTACATAGGGAATCGTAAACGCCATCGGTCGTGTCGTTTCCATCGCTCGTCAGTTCTCCCTCGCTACTCGCCGGCGCTATCGAGCTCCGCACGGTCCTAGTCTGAGTCAGTCTATGAGGCTTGGCAACTCGTGCACAAGTGTCGCGACCCGAACGCCAAGTGGCGAGCCGCAAGTCGGGCCACGGACCGAAGGCGGTTGCCGGCGTCACAGCAAAAACTCGTGAGACGAGCTGCGGCAAAACCCGGAGCACAGATCTTCAGAAAACCTTCAAGCGTCTTCTGAAGGTTTCGTCTCGGTGATCTTCGCGTGTTCGATGAGATGTTCGAGTGCCTTGCGATCGACCACTTCCGCTCCGATCCCCTGTCGCCAACCCTGCGCCGCTGCCATATCCGACATCATCTTGGCATCGATCCCCTGAGCCGTCGCCATCTCG
>CAWLAJ010000117.1:0-12079 GCA_963854795.1 Deltaproteobacteria bacterium UBA4427
TCGCGCTGATCTTTGGACCACTCCTCGAAACGCTCACAGATCACATCGTACTCCTCTTCTGTATCGACATCGAGCCCGCAGCCACCACTCTCCGTTACGACGAAGGCGAATCGAGTGTCGAGAATCCTGGAAATCGACGAGCGATTGACTTCGAGCGAAACGACTCTCGCCAATATTCGCGCAAGTCGCGTCCTACCGTTTCGATCTGCGATTCCGGCGAAATGCATCATGCCGAAGAGGACCGCAATCTTGAAGCCGCCTCCGCTCGAAGCAAGAATCCGCAGGGCCAGTGTGAACATATTCCAGAAACGCCTCTGATGTCGAAGCTCGTACATCTCTTCGATTCGATCGAGACGACCGATTCGGGCCGGTCGAGCGTAGTGAAGATTGTTTTGTCGGTAGCGCCCGTCGCGTACGTTGAAATAGGCAACGGAAATGCCCGCTTCGCCTTCCGCAGGTGGACGATAGACTTCGAGCGAATCTGCCGGACAGAGTCCCAGCGCATAATCGGCGCCAATGGCCTGGGATTGTCGGATGAAAGAGGAGAACTCCTGCGCCGTCGCGAGCGGAATATCACCGGATAGAAGGAAGACTTCCGTGTCGAGTTCATCGGGCGTGGGATCTCGACCCTCTGTCACGTCGCCCGAGAGTACGCGACGAAAGGTCTCCCAGGCATTGGAGATCAGATCTCGCTGCTGCGGAACGATATGCAGCGGCTTGCAGAGCGAATTCTTGAGCCGTTCGGAACCGAGAGCGGCCTCGAGCTTTTCCGTGTCCCCAACGACCCAGACGGCGTCGACCTCCGGACAGTCCTGAAGCGTTCGGACGACGTGCGCGACGAGGGCAAGGCCATCGATCTCGAGATAGATCTTGCTCTTGCCGTATACAGCTTTTGCCGCACGACTATCACCGGCCGTTACGATCGCCGGGACACCCAAACGTTAGTCCCCTTCCGACTCATCGAGTAGAAAGATCACTTCGAGAGTGACCAGATACTCGACGATGACACCGTCTTCGACGCGCGCCTTTTCATCCATGACCTTGATGCCGGTAATTCCGCGAAGCGTTTCGTTGGCTCGGGCAAAGCCGAGCTCGGCCGCTTCCTGCCAGCTGTTCTCCGACGCCGAGGTGATAGTGGAGATCGATGCAATGGCCATTTCGAAATCAACCCTCGCTCTTTGGTCGGCCGTGATCTCGACCTTTGCGGCTGACAATGTGTGCGGTCACCAATGCGACTCCGTTCGGGGTGCTATGTCGAAGGTCAAGCGAAGGCGGACGCGGTACTCGGTGACGGCGCCGTCCACGATCTTGAGTCTCTTCTCGGTGATCTGGATTCCAGTGATTCCGCGCAGCGTCTGATTCGCACGCATGAGCACCGACTGAGCCGCGCCCTCGAAGCTCGTCGGGCTCGAGCCGATGATTTCACTGACCTTGCTGATCCACACTCGAGACTCCCATCCGCTGGACTCGCGAATCTAGCGTGGCCTCCGTGTCACCGCCTCGCAAGCCCTTGATTGTCGCTGGCGATGGGGCGCTCTGGCATAATCCCGCGAACCAAGCTGACCCATGCCCCAGTCCGATCAACACACTCCTAGAGCCGGCCACTTCGCGATGCCCGGTATCGAGGCGCTCGCCGCGCCGCCCGGGCTCGTGATTCGCATGGCGGAGGCGTTCGCGTTTTCGAGCGGCTTGGCTGCATCCGTCGGAGCCGCGCTGACTGTGGCAGCCAGTCTCGCCTTCGATGGTCCCGAAACGCTTCGCACAGCCTTTCTCGCTGCCAGCGGCACCTTCATCATCTACAACCTCGATCGTTTCCGAGACCTCGACCGCGATCGAATTACATCACCCCGACGAACAGACTTCGTTCGAGGACATCGCCGACTCCTCTACCTGCTCGTCGGCAGCGCGGCCATCGGCTTCGCGGGCGTTCTGCGGACGGGACCGCCGGCGCTCGTCGTCCTCTGTTTCGCAATCGGATGCGTGGGACTCTTCCATCGTCGCATGAAACGGTTCCCTGCCTGGAAGGCAACCTACGTCTCGGTCTCGTGGTCGGCCGCCTGCGTCGGGCTCCCATGGCTAGGCAGCCGTGCAGAGCTTTCCGCTGGGGCCTGGGTCTCGGCCCTGTTCGTCACCAGTCTCGCGGCCAACCTGATCGCCTCGAACCTTCGTGACGACGAAGCCATGAGCTTTCCCGGCGGCCATCGTATCATTCTCTGGATTGCGCGCGCCTTCGTCGTCGTCGCCATTCTCATTGCCGCGTTCGGGCCCAGCGAGTTCCGTGCGCTCGTGTGGATCCCCGTCTTCGAAGGTCTCGCACTCAGCCAATTCCGCCGCACCGAACGCTACGGTCACCTCGCCGTCGACGGCGCACTCCTCCTCGGCGCTCTCGGCGCCTCGATTCAACTCAGCTGGCCCACCTAACAAACACACCCAAACACACCCAGCCGAGCAAGCACCCGAGCCCTCAGCCCAAGCGAGCCCAGCGAGCGTAATAAACAGAAAACGGCGTGTGCCAAACGCACACGCCGTCGAGATGGTGGAGCCGAGCGGGTTCGAACCGCCGACCTTCGCGTTGCGAACGCGACGCTCTCCCAGCTGAGCTACGGCCCCAGAGAAATTTTCGCTCCCGAGACTGGATTTTCCGGTGAGCGTGATTTCGAACGGCGGACCTTAGAATCCGCCCTCCCTAGCGTCAATGGCGAGGGGTTTGGATCTGAAGGTCATCGTTCGCTTTCCCTTCCATTCCCTCGGGTAACGAAATTTCGACGGCGCGAGCGCAAAACTCGATCAGGCTCAAAGAAGACCGAGGGCGGCGTCCTGAAAATGCAGGATCCCGATACGGCCGTCCCACTGTTCGCGCTTGGCCTTTGCGTAGAGCGATCGAAGACCGTCTTTGCGCGGACCGTAACGCCAGACATAACATGACTCGAAGGATCTCAGGATGTGATCGAGATCTTCCTCGACCGAGTCATCGCCCTGGCTCTCTGTATTCAACAGGGATGCGGACATCGACATGGAGCATGTCTGCCGGATCTTCTGGGCGGACGAATCCGAGTCCGGATCCCAGACCAAGCGTGGGGATTTGACTTCGATACTTCACTCTATCGGCGGATACGGGGCTAGCCTGAGGCGCTTCGTGGGCGCCTACTCTCCTCGCGCCTGCTTTCCGAGAGCTCCCGAGGGGTGTCTGGAGGCATAGGCCTGGGCGTCCAGGCCGAGGCGCTCCTGAAGAACAGCGCCCAGCGCGGCCAGAACCAGAATCTCCGCCGCGACGCTCGCTCGCGGTGCCAGACCGAGCGGCCCACCTTCTTCCTTTACGCCGGCGTCGAGAGTGACGTCGGCGGCGGTTGCGAGCGGTGAACCGAGTCCACCCGTGACTGCGATCAGCCGACCGCCATAAGCGCGAATCGCCTCGATCGCGAGCAGGCATTCCGACGTCGTCCCGCTATTGCTGATTGCGATCACGACATCACCTCGAACGATCTGACCCAGACTGCCATGCAAGACCTCGGTCGCATGGAGAAAGGTTGCGGGCGTACCGGTCGAGGAAAGCAGCGACGCGCCGTAGTGAGCCACGTGCTCTGGCTTGCCGACGCCGGTGACGTGAACACGACCGCCGCGGGCTTGCGCCGCTTCGATCAACTCTGCAGCGCGCTGCAGCGACACACCGTCGTGTCGCTCTGCCAATGAAGCCAGCTCGCGAGCCGCTACTTCGAGCACTCTTCGCCCGGACGCACCAGGCACGCTCGAAGTCGAGATGAGCGTACTCTGCCAGCGTTCGTCGCTAGGCGTGCGGCCGTCGTAGAGCTCAATGGCCCGGGCGCGCAGACTCTCTGGTTCATCGGGAAACGCTCCGACTCTCTCCACGCAGGCCGCACCGCAGGCGTTTCCCAACCTGGCCGCATCGACCGCTTCGAGCCCAAGTGCTTCACCCGCCAGGTAGCCGCCCAGAAAGGCATCCCCGGCGCCCGTCGAATCCACAACGCTTCGCACCGGGTAGGCGGGAATGGTATGGGTGCCGTTTTCGTTGGCGAGAATCGATCCGTTCTCACCGTCGGTCATCACGACGCTGCCGACACCATAGGCGTTGCGCAATCGACCCGTCAATTCCGCCAGATCGTCGACCTCCGGAAAGAGCTCCCGCGCGGCCGCCGCGGTGGGTTTGAGCAGATCGGCCTCGCCTAATACGGCGTCGAGTGTTGCGCGATCGCCCAGACCGACGATGGCATCGCTCGGAAGCACGTCGAGATCGACGACGGTCGAAAGGCCTTTTTCATGTGCGAGTCTCAAGACCGCGAGAGTCGTATCGAGGGGCAGCTGCGAAACTTCGCTCGAAAGACGACCGGCCCGCACGATGAAATCGACATGATCCGGAAGATGGTCGGGACGCGTCTCTGCGGTTGCACCGGCGGCCATGTAGATCGCACGCTCGCCGGACTCATCGACGAAAATCTCAGCGATCGAACTCGCTCCGCCGGTGAGATCGAGATGCGTCGCAATCTGATGCTGCGCCATCGCCGTACGCAGAATTCGACCTGCCTCGTCATCCGCCTGGCGCCCGAAGATCCCGACCCTCAGGCCGAAAAGTCCCGCCCATCCCAGTTGGTTCAGCATCAATCCGCCGATGCAGGATTGGACCGGGCCGCCGTCGCCGGACTCATCGACGGAGTCGAGTAGCCCCTTCTCATTCGCGGAGAGCAGACGCCGCGTACGATGCATCCGGTCGACGACCATGCTGCCGATCCCGACGAGATCGAGTGCGTCCTCGGCTTCTCTACTCATGATGATTCCTCATGATCGGCTCCCGTCGAAGCGCGTCAGCCAGGGCTCGCCGATTTCTCTGGCCGCAATCGCCTTCACTTCGGCGAAGGCCTGATCGAAGCGCTCTGCATCGACACCTGTGAGTGCGGGCGTACCGGGCGCGACGCATGCGCTCGAAATCACACCTTCGCGATACAGTGCGCGCTTGAGACAAGCGAGTGTTCGTCGGCCGCCCGCCGCCACCGTTCGATCGCGAAACGCATCGACCACGCGCTGCGCCTTGTTCATGCGGTCTTCGTCGCCGGCTCGACAGACCTGCCACGCGAAGGCCCATTCACGGGGCAGCGCATTCGCGGGTCCCGACACGACACCCACCGGAAGTCCCCCGGACAATCGGAAGCGATTCCAATGCTCGCGAACCGCGCCAAACAGTCCGTGATACGGCCGATAGAGATCGAAGATCAATTTGGCGTTCCCGACGTAGATTCCGAACTCGCCTCGATCCTTGAAGCTCTTCGCCGCACGGGTGTAATTTCCCAGGACCTTGCGTGAAGCCGAAACCTTGATCCCACGCACGAAGTCGAGTCGGCTCATCGCTTTGACTTGTTTGGTTCGGATATGCAGAACCTTTGGATCGATCGCGATGTCGGCGTTGTCGTAGAGGAAGATGGGAATTCGCCGGGAGCGCGCATCGAGCAGGTCTGCGACATCGCGCAGCATGAAGCGAACGGGATCCTCGACGCCCTCGATCGAGAGCGGCGCCAGAACCGCCGCGTCCACCCCGCATTCAATTGCGAACTCGAGATTGGCGAGCGTCTCATGCGCCGTCGGTGCGGTGACGCCGGCCCAACTTTCGACGCCCCGGGCATCTCCCGCCCCGAGCTGAAGGTTCAGCTTCGCGACCTCTTCGGCGCAGACGCGAATCACCGCCTGGCGCGTCTCGTTGTCGATCTTGTCCCATTCGCCGGTCGTGCCCGCCGAAAAGATGATGTCGGCCCCGGCGCCATCTTGAACGACATGACGCACGAGCGCCCGCTGATCCTCTTCGAGGAGGTCACCCTCCTCGTCGAGAATCGTCAGGACCGGGACAGACAAGCCCGGTTTCGGCCTGGACTCCTCGACGCTGCGAATCGTTCTACCCTCCGCGCGCCTCTTGCGCGGAGCAGATCATAGCGGTCGCCGGGTCCCGTACCTAGCGGACCGAGGCGCGTCCGCTCTTAGGGCGTCTCGAAGAAGAAGGTCATCTTGACGCCGAGGGCTGCCGCCAACTTGTGCATCGTCGACATCGACGCCGCGCTCTTGCCGAGCTCGATTTGTGAGATCAAGCTGACCGACAGACCCGTTCGATTGGCGAGTTGCTTGAGCGTCAGATTGGATTCGTGGCGTTTGCTGCGTATCCGGCGACCGACTTCAGTATTGAGATGCATCCCGAGATCGACGAGCAGACCCCGATCGCAGATCGCCTCCCGTACGACCGCAAGCACCTCTTCGACTTCGAGCGGTTTCTTCAAATAGTGGAAGGCTTGATGCTTCATGGTCTCGACCGCCATCTCGACCGGCGCCACGCCCGTCGTCGCGATCACACAGATGTCTCGGTCGAACGCACGAATCGACGCCAGCGCTTCCTGGCGACACATCGAGCACGACCATCTGGATTCGATTCCCGCGTACTTCGTCCGGCGCGCGCTGCGGATCCGAAAGGCAGGTGCATCAGGTATTTATTGGAATCCTCCAGGATTTTTGCGGAGCGCAAACGGGGGGGGGACGATGGAGTCACGTGGAGACATCGGATGAGGGCATTGGACCATGAACGCCGCGATTCCAATTTTTCTTGAAAGCGGACGATCCATGGAAGTGGAAGTCGCGGGGGGGATCGCAGAAACCGGATTTGATTCAAGGCTGCGAGCGAAAAGGTCCGTCGCGCGCGAACCCGGGCTCGGAAAGCGACGCGGGTCCCGGATCCGATGGATCGATGGGCCCTAGGAGCCATTTTCGACTGAAGGCTTTCGGAGGGGCGTTGACCGCGACGGCGCGATCGACTTCGAAGCGAACGGTGGGTGCACCCGGGTCGTGGATTTCGAACCAGGCGGGCAGCTTCAGTTTTTCGAAGCTGACGATCGGACCGAAGACCACAAAAACGCCGCTGGCGCGGTCGATTCGGCGAACCTGCAATTCCTGTGTGTCGACCCAGAGTCTGGGAATCAGGCCGTCTTCGGGTAGCGCGAGGATCGGACCCGAGAGTTCATCTCCGCGCCCCACCGGATTGTAGACTCCGTCTTCGAGGAGGATCGCGGACGAGCCGTCCGAGTTCGCATCCGCTTCATCGGAGGGATTCTCGAGCGGATCGTCCAACACATCCGCCTCTTCGCTCGTCATCGGGACGACGGGCTCGGGCAGCGGAGCTGCCAACCGGGGATCTCCGATGACGAAACAGTCCTGCTCCCCGCATGTCGCCAATCCGATCCATTGAGTCTGCACACCGAAGGTTTCGAGCGCCGCGCGCAGCGTCGTCTCCGATGAGGGTTGTAAGAGAAAGAAGGGCTGAAGCATCGGTTGGGGTCGTTCGAGAGGCCGACCGTCCTTGGCGGCGATCAGCTCTGCCCCGGAAAGCAGATAGCGGTCCACGCGTCCCCCCCGATAGCCGCGGATTTCCAGACGCGCGAGCCCGCTCGGATGGCTGATCAACTCGGCTGATGCGATCGGCGTACGGTCTGCGACACGCATGGTCAGATCGAGTTGGATCGCCTTCGCGCGCCCCGACGCGCGATTGACCCGCGCGATCTCTTTCATCGTACGATCGACCTGGGGGATGAAGCTGAGCGCGGTCGACGCCATGAGCGAGATCACGGCAAGGACGATCACGACGCCAGCCGACGACGATCTCGCCGAGCCCGCCAGCCGCGTTGACCGCCTCGAGCTTTCGACATCCCGATTCAAGTTCTCTGTCCCGAAAGTCGTGAAGCGCCGGCATAACGCGCCCGAGCGCCCAGCTCCGACTCGATGCGCAGCAGTTGATTGTATTTACAGATCCGGTCCGTACGGCAGAGAGACCCTGTCTTGATCTGGCCGGTTCCCGCACCGACCGCAAGATCCGCGATCGTCGTATCTTCGGTTTCACCGGATCGATGTGAGGTGACGGAGGCAAACCCGGCCTGATCCGCCATGCGAATAGCCTCGAGGGTTTCCGTCAAGGTCCCAATCTGATTGACCTTGATGAGAATTGCGTTCGCCGACTTCTCCCGGATGCCGCGTTCGAGTATTTTCGGATTCGTCACGAAGAGATCGTCGCCGACGAGCTGGATTTCGTTCCCGAGTCTCTCGGTCAACAGCGACCAACCGCTCCAATCGTCCTCGGCGAGTCCATCCTCGATCGAGACGATCGGATAACGAGAAGCCCAGTCCGCCCAGAACTCGACCATGGCGGCGGAGTCGAGTCGCCGATTCTCGCTCGCCAGGACATACTCGCCGTCCTCGTAGAACTCACTCGCCGCGGGATCCAGAGCGATCGATATATCACTTCCCGGCTCATATCCGGCCCGATCGATCGCCTGCAGAATCAATTCCAGCGCTTCGTCATTGCTCGCCAGATTTGGCGCGAATCCCCCCTCATCACCGACCGCCGTCGAATAACCCTTCTCGAGCAGCACGGTCTTGAGAGTATGAAAGACCTCGGCTCCCCAGCGCAGGGCTTCCGAAAAACTCGGCGCGCCGAGCGGGTAGAGCATGAACTCCTGGACGTCGACGTTATTGTCCGCGTGCGCGCCACCATTCAGGACATTCATCATCGGAGCGGGTAGAAGCGTTGCGTCGTCTCCCCCGATGAAGTGATAGAGCGGCTTCTTTGCGGTTGCCGACGCGGCGTGGGCCGCTGCCAAAGAGACACCGAGGATGGCGTTGGCGCCAAAGCGCGACTTTGTCTCGGTACCGTCGAGTTCGATCAGTTTTCGATCGAGTTCGGCCTGTTCGTCGAGACCGCCAAGCACTGCGCCCGAGACGGACCCGGCGATCTCGCCGTTCACGAACTCGACCGCCTTGCGTACACCCTTTCCCAGATAGCGGCTCTGGTCGCCATCGCGAAGTTCCAGCGCTTCACGCGCACCCGTCGACGCACCGGATGGGACCGCGGCTCGCCCCAGCAAACCATCCGTCGTCCACACGTCGACCTCGACGGTCGGATTGCCTCGTGAATCCAGAATCTCGCGTGCCACGATCCGGTCTACGCAAGTCTGCGTCATCGATCTTCCTTCTCGTTCGAATCCATCGGATCCAACCACCGATCCGTTGACCCGTTGACGAGCAACACCCCGATCAGCCGGGCTCACTCCATGCGCCGAGGTCCCGTGATCCGGCAGGATGGGCGGGCGAGTCTAGCAGCCCGGCTGGACTCTCCGGCCTGACAATCGGCCGCGTCGGACACGAGCACCTCGACTCAGCGACCTTCGTCGTCGTGAGTCAGTTGCGGGACGACGACGAGGGCGCCGTCGGGACCGGCAAAGGTCAGCGTCTCGATATCGAAACTGCTGCGCAGGTTCTCGGCCGTCAGGACTTCGTCGGGTCGACCGACGGCGGCCACGCCACCCTGATCCAACAGCACGATGCGATCGCAAGAGCGCGCGGCGAGTGAGAGATCATGCGAGACGACGAGTGCCGCGCGACCCCCGAGCGCGAAGGCACGGATCTCGCGCAAGACCTCGACTCGATGTTTGAGGTCGAGAAACGCAGTGGGCTCGTCGAGCAACAAGACATCGGGATCCTGTACGAGCGCGCGCGCGAACAAGACGAGTTGGCGTTCGCCACCCGAAAGCGTGTCGATTCCACGATCCGACAGATGCGCGATCCCCAGTCGCTCGAGTGCAGCGAGCGCGAGCGTGACATCGCCCTCGCTCTCGAGTCCGACCAATGGCTGGTGCGGAGCACGCCCCATCAGGACCAGCTCGCCAACGCGGAAGGGAAAGGGCACGTGAAGATCCTGCGGAACGAGTGCGATGCGGCGTGCGAGCGCCCGACGGGAGAAGGATCCAATCGGCACGTCGCCCAACAGGACCTGACCCGACTTGGCAACGAGTCCCCCACTCGCCAGGCGCAGCAAGGTCGTCTTGCCGACACCGTTTCGCCCAACGAGACCGACCACTTCACCCGGAGCAACTTCGAACGCGACATCTTCGACGATTCTCCGACCCCCCAGCTCGACCCCGACGCCCGCATAGCGCAGGGCATCACTTCCGCGCGACTGTGCCCGTTGGTTCATGCGAGCGGCCCCCGACCCTGAGCGCGGCGCATCAAGAAAATGAAGAGCGGTCCTCCGATCAGGGCCGTTACCGCACCGACCGGCAGCTCTCGTCCATCGAGAATCGTTCGTGCAAGCGTGTCCGACAGGACGAGAAAGCCCGCTCCCGTAAGAGCCGCGGCCGGAATCAATAGACGATGATCGCTCCCGATCACCAATCGCAGCGCGTGTGGCACGATCAAGCCGACGAACCCGATCAGCCCTGAAACCGCGACTGCTGCGCCGACCATGAGCGACGTCGAGAGCAGGAGGAGTCGTCGATGCATTTCGACGGGAACGCCCAGCTGTGCGGCCGTCTCGTCGCCCAACGCGATCAAGTTCAGACTGCGCGAGAGCGCGCAGGCAACCAGGAACCCGAACGCTACGCTCGCGGCGACCAATCCCGCCGCATCGATGTCGACCGCTGACAGATGCCCGATCAACCAGAGAAAAATCCGTGAGCCGTCGAAGAAGCCGGCGATCGAGGCGAGAAAGACGATGCCCGCGGAGGCGAAGGCGTTGAAGACGACACCGGTCAGCAGGAGACCGGTCGGTCCGCTGCGACCGGGACCGCCAGAGACCCAATAGAGCAGCGCGGTCGCGACGAGGCCGCCGCCGAACGCCGCGATCGGTACGAAAGAAGCGGAAATGCCCAGCAGACCACCGAGCGCGAGGACCACGATTGCCGCCAGCGCGGCACCCCCCGAAACGCCGAGCACGTAGGGATCGGCCAGGGGGTTTCTGAGCAAGGCCTGGAAGATCACCCCCGCGGTCGCCAATGCCGCGCCGACTAACAAGCCCAGCACGAGACGCGGAAGCCGGACGCGTAGAACGATGTCGGCCGACGCCTCGCCGCCCGCGCGCCCGAGGATCAGATCGATGACTTCCGCGACGCCAATACTCGAGGGTCCGACCGCGAGCGCAATCAGCGAGATGATGCCAAGGCCCAGAGCGAGGAGACCGAGTACCGCGATCATCCGGGGGAGCGAAAGTCTCGTCATCGTGTCGCGCGCCTGGTGGATTCGACGCTGCCAACAGTTTCGAATTGAAGGGCTGAATCCGACGCGAGGGTCTTTCCGGATCCCCGACTGGTCTGGCTCGCCGCGAGGGCCCGGTTGATTTCGGCTTCGATTCCGTCGCCATGGACCGCGATGGCCAGTGCGCGAAGAGCGCGATCGAGGTCGGGACCGGGAAGACTGATCAGCGCCGCGTCGACCTCGACGATCCGATCGTTGGCAACCGCCGGGATGCTAGGCCAGCGTGACCAGAAGCCGTCGGTTGCACTGGCTGCCGGCGTCAGATCGAGAAGAAGCTCCGGGCGAGCGCCGATCAGCCATTCGATCGATCCCCGCGGATAGCCCTTCGCGAGTTGGCGGCCAAGGTTTTCGGCCCCGACCGCGTGGAGCATTTCGTCGAGGTAGGTCTCGCCACCCACGATGAAGAGAGGCGTGCGATCGACGACTGCGATGGTGGTCGGCCGATCGCGAGTTGCCGCCACCTCCGCGACGGCCTGGCGCATATCCAGAATTGCGCGAATTCGATCCCCGGCCGCGGAGCCTCTTTCGAGGAGAGCGCCGAGGCGCTCGATGTTCTCGAGCACTTCGTCCATGCGTTCGTTGCGATAGGTCTCGACCGAGAGCCCGAGCTTTTCGAGGCGCCGGGCATGAAGTTCCTGGTCCACGCCAGCGACCAGCAATACGCGATCCGGCCGAAGCGAGACAATCGACTCGAGGCCGGGATCGAAGAGTCCTCCGACGCGTGGCCGATCCGCCAACTCCGGCAGCAACCTTGCGGAATAGTCATCGACGCCCACGAGCGACGGACCCGCACCGAGACTCAGAACGATCGCCGAGAGCGAAGGGTTCAGCGAGACGAGTCGAAGTGGGCGATTGGTCTGCGTCGTGTCGTCGGCTCGAGCGCTATCGAGCCGCAGCCCGACGCCCCATGACAAAACCAGAATGAGCATCGCGAGAGTTGAGAGCCTGACCATCACGGCCGCAATCATAGTCGGCACGATCGAGGCACTGCTCGACCGGCGGTCAAGGGGACGCG
>CAWLAJ010000118.1:0-11956 GCA_963854795.1 Deltaproteobacteria bacterium UBA4427
CCGCGCAATCGACCGCGCGTTGGCAGAACGAGTCGAAGGGAAGCGCGGAGGAGAAGAGAAGATGGGCCTGCCCGAACCGCCCGCCTTGGGAACGTCCGCTTTGGCGACGGATACCTTCGAGGGTCAGACCGTGATTGTGACCGGTGGCGGAACCGGACTCGGCAAAGCAATCGCAGTCGAATTCGCACGCGTCGGCGCGAAGATCGGAATCCTCTCTCGAGGCGAAGAACATCGTGCTGCGGGTCTTGCCGCGGTCGAAGCCGTCGGCACAAAGGCCATTGCCGTCGCCTGCGACATTCGCGATCCCGAAGCGATCGCGGTTGCGTTCGAAACCGTGGAACGCGAATTGGGTCTCGCTGACGTATTGGTCAACAACGCCGCCGGCAACTTCCCGGTACCCGCGGAGGACATGAGTCCCAACGCCTGGCGGACGGTGACGGATATCGTGCTGAACGGAACCTTCTACTGTTCGCGCGAATTCGGTCGGCGACATATGGAAGCCAACAAGCCGGGAAGCATCATCAATATCGGCGCCGCCTATGCATGGACGGGTGGACCGGGTTTCGCTCATTCGTCGGCTGCCAAGGCCGGAGTGAAGAACATGACCGAGACGCTCGCCGTCGAATGGGGTCCCTACGGTATTCGCGTGAATGGACTCGTCCCTGGTCTCTTTCCCCATGATGACGAGACCGCCAACATTCGCTCCGTTCCCGACCGCCGGAAGAGCGAAGCGCTTCGCTCTCCGGCCCATCGCGTCGGACAACCCCACGAACTGGGCTGGGCGGCGACCTATCTCGCCTCTCCCTATGCGAGTTTCATCTCGGGACATACGCTCGTCGTCGATGGCGCGAACTGGCAGCGACGCGCAATGTTGATGCCCGAATTCGTGCCGATCCGCGAACAGATGGGCAAGGGACCCTTCGACCCGGCGCCTGCCAAGAAGCCGTCGAAGTAGGAAAGCCCGAGCGTCCATCACAGGAGCCCAATGATGAGCGAAGAACCCGAACTCATTCGAGTCGAACGCGATGGCAAGATCGCTACGATCGTGCTCGACAACCCCGACAAGCTGAACGCCTGGAGCTGGTCGTCGGCCCGCCAGATTTCGGCGATTGCCGATCAGCTTCGCTTCGATGATTCGATTCGCGTCGTGATCGTTCGCGCAGAGGGCCGCGCCTTCTGTGCCGGCGTGGACCTCGGCATGCCCGAAGATCGAATCACGGGTCGATCTCCCGCCGAAAAGGTCCGCAACTACTACGAGAAATTTCGCTGGGTTCACGAGCGCTTCAAGGTCTTCGCCCATCTGCCCCAGCCCGTCATCATGGCCATACATGGCTACTGCCTAGGCGCAGGACTCGAGGTCGCCATGATGGGGGACATTCGAATCGCCGCGGACGACGCGAAGTTCGGCCTGCCCGAGCCTCGAGTCGGAGTTTCGATCGATGCGGGCGGCGACCAGCGTCTGGCTCATGAGATCGGGGCCGGCTGGACGAAGCTCTTGGCAATGACCGGGCGACGCATCGACGCCGCGACGGCGCTTCGCATCGGGATCGTTCAAGAGGTCGTTCCCTGCGAAGAGCTGGCGACTACGGTTCGCGCGCTCGCCGATGAGATTGCGGCGAATGCCCCGCTGGCGGTTCAGGGCATCAAGCGGACGGTCAACTTCCGCGCCGAACAGGGGCTGGGTGAGGCGATGTTATTCGAGGCGGCGAGCGCCGCGGTCCTCTTCAGCAGCGACGACATGCAGCTCGGCTACAAGGCGATGGCGAAAAAGGAGCAGGCGGAGTTCGAAGGGAAGTAGCGATCTCTGCTCGAGACCCGGTGGCTTGCCTCCGACCCGATGGATGGCGTGTTAGTTGGCCGATCCAGGCGCGTCGATCACGTCGATCGCGTCGAGGGCGCGGATGATCTCCACGTTGAGTTCGATGCTTTCAACCAGTGTCTCGACGCGAATCCGTTCGTCGATTCCGTGGACACGACGGGCATCCTCGGGCGCCACCGAGCGCGGGACGAATCCGTAGGACACGATTCCGAGTTCACGAAACCAATGGGCGTCGGTGAAACCGCCGATCATGCGCGGAACGACGAGGGCCGGTTCTGGCTGGTTCGCGGCCACCTGGGCGATGGCGCGATAGAGAGCGGAGTCGGTCGACGAAGCGCGCGCCGGAAAGCTCAGGATGATCTCGATCTCGACCGCGCTTTCGTCGATCAGGTCTGCGATCGACGCGGCGAACGCCTCGCAGCTCTCGCCAGGCAACAGGCGCGCATCGAGCTGCGCGCGCGCGAGTCCCGGTGCGATATTGGTTTTCGGGGCACCTTCGAGCACCGTGATCGAAACCGTATTTCGGACCAGCGCGTTCTGGGCCGGGTTGTCGAGGAAGCGTCGCCGAAAAGCGCCATCGTGGACGAGTGTATTCGCGAGATCGGCGAATCCTGCCCGGTCCCATTCGGGAGCGAAGGGCGACATCGCAGCAAACATCTGGGCCACTTCATCGGTCACCCGCACCGGGGCTTCGGCACGCCGAATTCGATCGAGCGCGGCAATGAGACGCGGGACGGAGGCGTCCGGGGTCGGTGTGGAGCTATGGCCGGCGCGTCCATGAGAACGGAGTTCGAGCCAACAGGGCGCCTTTTCTGTCAGCGAGATGCCCCAGAGCGCCGGCATCCCCTGGTCGGGGCCCGAGGCGGGGCGGATGCCACCGCCCTCGGTCAAGAGAAACCCCGCACCCTCGACGAGCTCGGGACGGTTCTTGGCGATCCAGCCGGCGCCCAGTTGACCGCCCGTTTCTTCATCCGGAGTCGCCAGGAAGATCACATCGCGCTCGAGTCGCTCTTCGGAGTCCGCGAGTTCGATCAGTGTCATCAGGTGGGCGACCGTCGCGCCCTTTGCATCGAGGGCACCGCGCCCCCAGACGAAGCCTTGCCCGATCTGGCCGGAGAAGGGGTCCACGCTCCATTCGCTGGCGACGGCCGGGACGGTATCTAGATGCGAGAGCAGAACCAGCGCCGGGCGATTTCCATGCCCGCGCAGACGCCCCCAGACCGCGGCACGGGGAGGGCCGCCATCCGGGCTGGGCGTCTCGACGACCTTGTTCTTGATTCCCGCGCGCCCCAGCTCTGCGGCCAGTTTGCGGGCCAATGCCTTTTCGTTGCCTGGCGGATTGACCGTGGGTGTCCGGATCGCCTCCGAGAGCAGCCTCGTCGCCCGCTCTTCGAGCGAAGGGCGGCGAAAGAGATCATCGAAAGGCCAGATCGCAGACGCATCTGACGCGATCACGCCGGCGAGAACGCAAGCGGTCGCCAGATAGAGGGCGCGGCCGCCGCGATGCCGCCCGACCGGTGGCCGACGGGCGCCCGCGCGCTTCGAATGCATTGGCGACATGAAATCTCCGCTGTCCCGCAGCGAGGTGGAAACAATACGAATCGAGAACGGTGTGCAATCAGACCGGTGCATGGCCACCGCGACCGGGCTAAATATAGCGCCGGAGTGAGAGCCCTCAGGAGCGAAGAATGCGATTCGAGCCTTTCAGTCGAGAAGGTCTGTGCCCCCTTGGATCCAAGATGATCGACTCGCGAAAGCGCGAGTCGGCGAATGCCGCGTGGCCGCTCGCCGACCGCTCAGGATGGGCTTGGGCTCTGGTCGTGATCGGACTCATCATTGGCTTCGCTGTTGGGAGTCAGCTCGGTACCGCCGAAACGCCGAGTGCTTCGATCGAAGCCATCGATCTCGCTTCCCAATTGGAAGTTCCAGCAAGTGTTCCCGCGATCGCCATCGCCCACGATCGTTCGGAAGGCCTCGTCCAAGCCTCATTCGGAGTCGATGCGGCAAACGGTCGGGTCGAAGAAGTCGTCGCCCGCTACGCGTCCAGACCAATCGATTCGCTTCCGATTCATGAGTCAGCCCTACGTCCCATCACGGTCGAATCGCTCACGATCGTGACGCGCGGTGAGATCGGATCGGGAGAGAGTCTCGGATCCTCGCTTCGTCGACAGGGGATCACGCCCGGCACCGTCCATCTGATTGCCACGGAAATGCGCAAGGTTTTTGATTTCCGACGATCGCGTCCGGGTGACCGCTATCGCCTTGGCCAGGATTCCGACGGACGGGTACTCGACTTCCGCTATTCGCAAGGCCCGGAAGAGAGCTTCTATCTCGCTTGGGAAGGCACGCGATACATCGTTCGCAGGGAGACCGCCGAACTCCGATCGCAGATCGCAAAGATTGCAGGCGTCGTCGATTCGTCGTTCTACGATGCGATCATGGCGCTTGGTGAGCAGAGCACACTCGCCAGCGACTTCGCACGAATCCTGGCCTGGGACATCGATTTCAGTCGCAATGTCCATTCGGGCGATGAGTTTCAGATTCTGTACGAGAGGCTCTACCGACGCGATGATGATGGCGATGAGGTCTACGTTCGCCCCGGTCGGATACTTGCTGGTCGATACGATGGGAACGTGGGCGAATACACGGTCGTGTACTTCGAGGATGAAGGTGGCCCCGGGGCCTATTTTCGGCCAGACGGTTCGTCGGTCGAGCGAGCCTTTCTCGCGGCACCCGTCGAGTTCAGTCGAATCAGTTCGCGCTTCACCCGCGCTCGCCAACATCCGATCTTGGATGTGACGCGGCCCCATCCGGGAATCGACTACGCGGCACCACCGGGCACCCCGATCTGGGCGGTCGCCGATGGAGTCGTCGAATACCGTGCTCGCGCCGGCGCCTCCGGCAATCTGGTTCGAATTCGCCATGCGGGCGGCTATACCTCCCATTACGCTCATTTGGCGAATTTCGCCAGTGGTCTCAGGGTGGGCGATCAGGTCGAGCAGAAGCAGTTGATCGGCTACGTCGGGAGCACGGGACTCTCAACCGGCCCGCATGTTTGTTTCCGCGTCAAGAAGGACGGCAGCTACGTCGACCCGATGAGAATCGCGAGCCCGGCAGGTGCACCCGTCGACGCGGGACAGCTCGTCGTATTTGAAAGCGTTCGCGACCAACTGCTCGCCGACCTCGGTCCTGATCCGCTCAGTCTGGTCGATGAGGCGCTGTAGCGGCAACGGGAACTGATCGGCTTCGACAATCGGCTTCGACAATCGGCTTCGACATAGGGAACACCCCGGACGCGCCCGCTTCGAGGGAGAGTTCATTGGAATTGAATGATCGGATCAAGGCGATCGCCCAGGATGTGGTGAAGCGCGAGGCGGCCCATTGCGAGGCCATCGACCTCGCGCGTTCGAAGGCGGAAGAACTTCAAGGTCGTGTCGAGTCGGCGATGTCGCTGTTCAATGCGGCCGTCGTCGAGACGGCGCCCTACCTGCAGGTCGCTGTGAGTCCAACTCGTGTCGACGACAAACATCTGCATGCGGTCGAATTCAATCTGGAAAGGGGTCGTCATCGAGCGGTCGTCACGGTGAAGAGCAAAGGCGTGGTGACGCTCGTTGGACCGTTCCGCGCCGGCAAGAAGGAAGGTCCGTGTCTGAGCTTTCCGATCGATGCCAGCGACGATATCGACGACGCGCTCGGCGACTTCCTCGAGCGCTTTCTCGAAGAAGCGGCGACGCCCTGAATCTTGTCCCGAGTGCCAAGGCTCTCCTATGACGCACACTGATTTTCGGCCGGCTCCCTCTCTGGTTCGCGTGCTGGCGGGAGCGCCGATCCGGGTCGGCACACAAAATCCGTCGAAGCTCGAAGCCGTTCGATCCGCGCTGGCGATCTTCCAGACGACGGACGCGATACTCGATCTGGTTCCCGTCGATGTCGCATCCGGCGTGCCGGACCAACCGATCGGTCATGCGCAGATTCTTTCCGGGGCACGCAATCGGGCGCGGGCCGCATTCGAGAGCGGTGATGCGATGCTCGCGGTGGGGATCGAAGATGGTCTGATTCGCTTCTCGGAACCCGCGGAAGAATCGGGTCGGGAGCACGAGTTTTCGTACAACATTGGCTGCGCCTGGTTGACCGACGGCGAACGAGAGGGCCACGGCTTTTCAGCAGGGTTTTCCTATCCCCGCGCATGCTCCGAGCCCGCGCTGCGCGATCGGCTTCCGATCGGCGACCTCTTCGACGAAATGTGGCGATCTCGTCGCGGCCTCGGCGGGCGATCGCTCGCGGCGGCGACGGACGAAGACCCCGCAGCGATCGGCGGGAAACCGGCCAAGGCCGTCGCATCCGGCCGCCAGGGCGGCAATATCGGGATGTTGACCTCGGGGCGGCTCGAGCGCGCGGCCTACGGCGCACAGGCCGTCGTCTGTGCCCTGATTCGCTTTCTTCACACAGATCTCTACGATTAGGCCGCGCGACCGGCCCGCCCGCAAGGAGCATCACCCGCATGAACGCCAAGGATCGACCCATCGAGGGTCAGGGCGACCTACTCGAGTATTTTCGAGAGTCGGAAACACCGCGCGAAGATTGGCGTGTCGGCACCGAACATGAGAAGGTCGGCGTCTACGCGGACACCGGCGATCGGGTTCCCTTTGAAGGGCCCTATGGAATCGGCGTGCTGCTCGAGAAGATCGCGGTGGCGGCCGGTTGGGATCCGGTCGAAGAACGCGGCAAGACGATCGCTCTCTTGAAGGATGGAGCGAGCGTCACGCTCGAGCCCGGTGGACAGATCGAACTCTCCGGCGCCCCGCTGCGAACCTCACGCGAAACCTGTCGGGAATTCAATGCCCACGTCGATCTCGTGAAGGAACTCTCCGACGAATTCGGCATCGCCTGGCTCGGCCTCGGCATCGATCCTTTTCACGAAGTCTCTGATATCCCGACCATGCCGAAGAGTCGCTACGACATCATGCGTAGCTACCTGCCGACGCGCGGTGGTCTGGCGCTCGACATGATGCACGCGACGGCGACCGTCCAAGCGAATTTCGACTATCAAGACGAAGCCGACATGATCTCGAAGATGCGAACGGCGCTCGTGGCCACGCCGATCATCTCTGCACTCTTTGCGAACTCGAGCATTTCGGGTGGCAAGGAAAATGGTTTCGTCTCGAAGCGTCTCATCATCTGGCGCGACACGGATCCCGATCGTTGCGGGCTCCTTCCCTTCGCGTTCGATCCGGACTTTGGCTACGAGCGCTACATGAACTGGGCCCTCGATATACCCCTGTTCTTCGTCGTTCGAGAGGGTGCCTATCATGCGGGTGACGGCGTGACCTTCCGTGAGTTCATGGCGAAGGGTTGGCATGACCTTCGACCGACCGTGGGCGATTGGGACACCCATCTCACGACGCTCTTCCCCGATGTGCGCCTGAAGCGGATCATCGAGGTTCGGGGCGCGGACACGGTTCCCCGTGATTTGATTTGTGCGTTGCCCGCCGTTTGGAAGGGAATTCTCTACGACGAGGGTGCCCGAGAAGCGATCTGGGAACTGCTCGGCGAAACCAGCTTTACCGAGCTCGATGCGAGTCAGCTCGATGTGGCGAAACGCGGACTTCGCGCTGAGCTCGGAAATCGCAAGGTCCTGGATCTCGCGCGGGAACTGGTGACCCATTCGGCCGAGGGCTTGCGAGCCATCGCGGAAGCGGGGGAGACCGATCAAGACGAAAGGGTCTTTCTCGAGCCACTCTTCGAGCAGATCGAGAAGGGCAAGAGCCCCGGCGAAGAGATCGCGGATCGCTGGCGTGGCGAATGGGGACGCAGTCGCCAGCGTCTGATCAAAGCGACGAGATACTGATCGGCAGGTTTGCGATAGAGTCTGCGCAGACCGCGGAGCAATCAAGGTATCTAGGGAGCAATCAAGGTATCTAGAGAGTCGATGAGCGAATCCGACCAACCCAGAATCCTGATCGTCGACGACGAGGAAGCCATCCTCGAGACGATGACGTTTACGTTCATGGACCGTTACGAGGTTCTGACGACATCGGATCCAACGACGGTGATGTCGATCTTGGAAGAGAACCAACCTGTCGCGGTCGTGATCACGGATCAGCGCATGCCCGGGATGACCGGTGTCGAGCTGCTCCGAGAGGTGTACGCACGCTTTCCGGATACCGTGCGAATCCTCCTGACGGGCTTCGCGGATTCCAACGCGACTATCCAGGCGATCAACGACGGTCATATCTATGGCTACATCAACAAGCCCTGGGAACAGGAAGAACTGAAGACGATCGTTCGCCGCGCCAGTGAACTCCACGAGTTGGCAATCGAGAATAGACGATTGGTCGACGATCTCCGGGACGCGAATCTCTTTCTGGGAGCGGTCATGGATCGGCTGCAAACCGGCGCGATTGCCGTCGACCGTGATGGCATCGTTCGCGCCGTCAACAAACCAGCGATCGCATCCATTGGTCTGAAGGAAGATGTGACCGGGCAGCCGATCGATGAGGTGTTGTCGCGCCAGGATCTCGCGGAACTCGTGGAGACGGTGCGCAGTCTGGCCCAGGAGTTGGGCGGGAGCTTCGAGGAAGTCGATCTCGGAGTCGGTGAAGGACACCGTGTGAGGATCTCGAATCAGGCGCTTTCCGACGACGTGGGCGAAGTGATCGGTCGGGTGATCCTGTTCAAGGAGATCTCACACGAGCCACTCGCACGAACCTTCGAAGAGATCGTCAATCGGGTTTCCGATACGAAGGACGGCTTGCGTAGAGAACTCGAGACGGCGCAGATTTCGCTCACGGCGCTTGGCGAACGAGTGACTAGCGGCGGAATCGAATCGGCGAGCATGTCCGAGCTGGGAGAACGTGTCTCGCGAACGCGAACGGCGATCGGGAACTGGCTCGATGTCGATGATGCGATCGTCCAGGACGAATACCCCGAGGCACAGTTGCTGCGCGATCGTCTCAATGTGGCCGCCAGGCGCTGGCCGCGTCCGGAGTCGCTGCCTCTGGGCATCGTGGCGTTGACGCGGGTCGTCGAGGAGTACTACGAGACCGGCGAGAACGCTCGCGCTCGGGTTTTGTAGTTGTCGTCCGAAGAACGCGAGACGACTCCGCGCGGACCACCCACCGAGTCTGGCCCAGCGTCGGCCGTCGCGGAGAGCCCGAATACGCGGCTGCCGCGGCTCGAACTTCGCATCGAGCGACTCCGACTCACCTTTCGGTTCACGCTCGCGTTCCACGCGCGCGAAATCCGATTCGAAGTTGCCGAAGATGGGGGTGGCTTCGAAAGGATCTTTCCAGAGACGTTCTCGTTCCATGTTGCCCGCCACGATCCGACAGAGCTCTTCATTCAGCTCGAAGATCTGCTCACTAAATCGCGAACGCTCGGGGAACGCGCGAGCGCTCGCGATTCACGCAATTTGACGACGCGCATGATCGCCTCGGTGCCCCGCTATCTCGACGGCTTGTGTGAGTATCTGGAAGAATCGAATCGACTTCGTCCCGAGGCGAGACTGCGATTCCATCAGGATGTCGCACTCCTCTCCCAGATCTTGATCCGCTTCAACGAGACTCACGATCTCGGCGACGGTCGTCAGCTTCGCGTTGCGGATTATTCGCTGCGGCGAAGGATGTACGAGTCCCTTCGCGTGCTTCTTCGCGACCGCGTCGATCCGGAATATGTCGAGGCCTATGTCGCTGGACAGGTCGAGCTGATCGAGCCGAGTGACGACGTCAGCGAGAGCGGTTTCTTCCAGGTTCTCGAGACGGGCGAAACCGAGGCGATCAATCGGATGATCGTCCGAATGGCCGAACGCTCCTTCTACCTCTGGCTCGAAGGGGTTTGCCTCGACGAGGAAAATCAGGCCTTCGAAAAGGAGGATTCGCCCTTTCGGGATCGCGAGACCGAAGTTCTTGCCGCGATCTCGATTCTGCAGACCAACCGGGTCGAGCGCAGCCGCGACCTGATGCCCTTCCTGCGCCGGTCGGACCGGAATTGCCAGAAGATTCTCGGGAAACTCGAGCGTTGGTTCCTCCGGATCTACGACATTCAGCATTCTTCGGCCCTGATCCAGCACGCAGCCCAACTCGCGGCGGGCGAATCCAAGGACGACCAGGCCCTGACCTGGCATACCCCCATGGTCTTGTCCGTCGTCCTGGGTCTGATGGTGGCGCCCTTTGTCGCGGCGGCTTTCGCCTATCAGCGGGCTCCCGATCTCTTCGACATCATTTGTGCCGGAGAGGTCTTTCTGATCAACCTGGCGGCTCTCTGGTTCCTGCTCTACCGCTTCTGCTGGAAGCGGGATCTTTCGTTCTTTCACGCGTCCGTTCCCCGGATCGGGGCTGGCATCGTCGTGGGCTACCTGCCGGTCTTCCTGATCGACGAGGTCTGGGACCTGGCCAGCCGACCCAATCTGGCCGTCGACGCCGTCGTCCTGACCCTCGGTCTGGTGACGCTGCTCTATATCTACGTCGAAATCGCGCGACGCATTCCGGACACGAACCTCGCCTTTTCGAGGGCGCGAACGATCTTCCTGCTCGGAGTCGTCCAGGCCTTCGGCGTCGGGGTCGCGATGACCAGCCTCGTGGGGCCCTTCATGGTTTCGCGAAATTGGTCCCCGCCTTCGGGCGAGGTCGGGATCGAGGTTCTTCGTGAGACGATGTCGCCGATGATCGGGCAATTACCTCACGTCGTGGGAGTCGGACCGATCTACGCGTTTCCGTCGGCGCTGCTCCTGATGACCTTCCTCTCGTTCTTCATCGGAGTTTTCTTGCAGCTGATGTGGGAAGAGCTTCCGATCACCGAGCCGCTCTAGGCTCGAACCTGAATTTGAGTCGCGTGTGTGGGTAGCGGCCCGCCACCGCGATCCGTAAACTGCCGTCCCGAGCCAATCGCGCCCGCCGACGGAGATCGGAAGGAGATCGAATGGAGTCCGAGCACCGCCGCGTGCTCATCATTGGCAGCGGACCTGCCGGATATACCGCGGCCCTCTACGCTTCCCGAGCGGGGCTCGAGCCCCTGATGCTCGCGGGTCTCAGTTTCGGTGGCCAGTTGATGATCACGACCGACGTGGAGAATTTTCCCGGCTACCCCGACGGTGTGACGGGGCCGCTGATGATGGAAGAGCTCCAGAAGCAGGCGGAGCGCTTCGGAACGCAAGTCCTCTTCGAGGACGCGACCCGCGTCGATTTGTCGGACCGTCCCTTCAAGATCGAGACCGATGCCAAGAGCTATACGGCAGACTCTGTCATCGTCGCGACCGGGGCCTCCGCACAGTGGTTGGGCCTGGATTCCGAAACGCGACTCTTGAACAAGGGCGTCTCTGCTTGTGCGACCTGCGATGGAGCACTCTTTCGCGACAAGCCGATGGCCGTGATCGGTGGCGGCGATACGGCGATGGAAGAGGCACTCTTCTTGACCCGCTTTGCGACCGATGTGACGCTGGTTCATCGGCGCGGCGAACTCCGTGCCTCGAAACTCATGCAGGACCGCGCCCTCGCCCACGAGAAGATCAATTTTGCCTGGCATTCCGAGGTCGACGAAATTCTTGGCGACGACTATGTGACGGGAGTCCGATTGCGAGATGTGCGTGACGGATCGACTCGGAAAATCGACCTCGAGGCAGTCTTTGTCGCCATCGGGCATCGGCCGACGACCGAGCTATTCCAGGGTCAGCTCGAAATGGACGATTCGGCCTACCTGAAGCTGGAAGCGGGGACGACCAGAACGTCTGTTGTCGGTGTCTTTGCCTGTGGTGACGTTGCGGATCCGACTTATCGACAGGCTGTGACCGCGGCCGGAACGGGTTGTATGGCCTCGATCGACGCGGAGCGCTGGCTGGCAGAGCAGGGGATCGAATGATGGACGCGGGCGGTTTGTAGACTCGCTGCCGAAGTAGGCATGGCCGGGGAGCCCATGAATGGGTCTCACGAGAGAACAGTTCGAACAACTTACGAATCGCTCTCCCGACATCATTGTGGGGACTGATCGCAAGGGTCGTGTGATCTACTTCAACGACGGTGCCCATGACAACCTCGGGTACGAGAGAGAAGAAGTCCTGGGCCAATTCGTCGGCCTCTTCTATCCGTCCGTGGAAGAAGCCAGGCGTGTAAGTGAAGCGATGCGGGCGCCGGGCGAGGGTGGCGA
>CAWLAJ010000119.1:0-11947 GCA_963854795.1 Deltaproteobacteria bacterium UBA4427
CTGACCTCCGATCTCGACAACCTACAATACGGCGCGCACGTAGGCCTGTCCTTCCCGATCCAACTCGGTGACTGGCGCCTGTCGATCAAACCCTCGGCTCGTTACCTCAAGCAGGAAGTATTCTTCACCGGAATCGTTTCGCAAGGCACACGCGCGTTGGGTCCGAACGGAACTAAACCAGCTCGTTCTATTCCGACGAACATCATCCTCTTGCAAGACAGCGAGTCGCTGGATATTCACGCCGTCGGCCCAGGTCTCGAGATCGAAATCGCGACGGGTGGTGTGCGATCCCTCGCCGCGTCCGTCTATATCAGCGGCGGAGCCTATCGGGTTCTCTCGGATGAGCGTGTCGACATGAGTGCGACCGGATTCGACTCGAACGGCGTCCGACTCCCGGACGGAACGCCGGCGTTCATCTATGATGCCGATTGGACCGCGAAAATCGACCCCTGGATCTACCGAGCCAATATCGGCATGCGCTTCCGGTGGACGGGTAGCGGTCCAGGGTGGCTCTTCGGCCTCGATCGATAGAAGCGATCCGGCTTCTTTCCGGCGGTGGCCGGCAGTAGCCGATAGGGCAAGCAGCGGCGATCCATTTTCCTGAGGTCGCCGAGCTGCCTTCACACTCCGCGATTCGGAGTCGTACTACAATTTGTTCGAAGAACGGATGCAGCCGACAGCGGACGGCCATCACGGAAGGCCATGAATTGCATGACCCGCGTCTGCGTGATCACATTTCTTCTTTGACCCACTGCGGCAAGGCCCTTCTCGCCTCTAGCTTCTTTTCGGCCTTCTCCACACGGTTCTGATTAGTTCTGCGAAGCTTTCGCTTGACGCTGTCGTCGAGGTCATCGGTCGTGCTCAGCCAGAGTTCCGCAGCCTCTTCGTCTCGCCGAAGCCATTGGCGCGCGATATGTGAGAGCGATCGCTCACGCTCCCAATCGTTTTCGATGTATTTGACCCAATCGATCGCGTTCTCATAATTTGCGAGATTGGCTTGGCGGTTGACGTACATGATGACTGGACCCTGAAGCAACTCGCCACCTCGCATCTCTTCAGGAAACTGCTCGATCCAGGCATCCGCCGCTTCGGGTTCCGACTGAGTGAATCGTCGATAGGAGGCGCGAATCCCCACTTGTACCGAGAGCGAATCGCCCTGGGCCATGATCCAATCCATCGCCTCGGCCCCGCCCTCGCGCACCCAGGATGAAGCGATCCAATGTGCCATATCTTCGCCCAGATCACTGCCACAGACTTCGTCGCACCAGGCGACGGCCCTCTTCGGGTCGGTCAGCGCGATGTCTGCGGCCAGACGCGAATAGACGTAACGGCGGTATCGCACCTCCCCATCGAGCGACTTCGCCCATGCGATCATGGCGTCCGGGGTTTCCGTCGCGAGCTTGATCTTGATCAGTTGGCTGATCGCGCGCTGCTGATCGTCGCTCCCGCGACCGAGATCGCGAATGAACTCTTCAAGATTCGGTTCTCCCGACTCGTGCCAGCCCTGTACGAATCCGCGCAACATCGAGGGGTCCCAGCTGCGGACCGAATACATCGCGACTTTGAAATCCTCTCTCATCTCGGCGGGATCATTGAGCGCCCAGCGATAGGCCGACTCGCTGAACATTGTCTGGCGGAGAAAATCGCGCTTCTCCCGCTTCATCGCCCACTTCGTCGCGGATGCGGGGTCGACATTCGACCACGCCGAAACGATCAGCACGCGCTCGAATTCCCGATGCGGCTTTTCCCGTTCATTGAGCACATCCTCGAGCAGGCCGATCTGTGCGGCCGGTAGCTCACGAAGAGCGGCCATCAGGGTTTCCGTTCGCTCGAATCGTTCGGAGATTTCGAGAATCTCGAAGATCGCGGCGACCGGGTCATCCCCAAGGAGGCTCTTCTCGGGAGCCGGGGACAGCTGAGCGCTCTCCGAACAGCCGGCAAGAAGTAATGGAAACAGAACGAGGACCGAAGCGAGATCACGAAGTCGATTTTTCATCGGGCGGAGTATACGGAAAAGATTGGATTTCGAAACGAAATCGCAGCCTTTACCCCGCCGCAAAACCATCTTGCCAGCGATCCGCGGGCTAGATGCCTACCTGATTCAACCCGGTCCGCTCAGCGAACAGCGAGAATCTTGAGCGGCAGGATGAAGTCATCGATGAATTCATTCGCGGTCGCTTTGGCGAGATCCCTGCCGTCTGTGTCATATCGAAAAATCGGAACCACGATTCGCACGACGATGCGAGGACACCCGTTCGGGGATTCACCGCAGCCCGGAAGTCCCGCAAGCGACAAAAGGCTTTCGGCAAACAACCCCCGATCGCGAACGCGCCAGGCAATCACGTAACCGAATTCCGATCGATCCGAGCGCGCCACGATCGCCCGCTCCGCGTCGAACCCGAATTGCCAGACGATCGCGGACCCGCGAGAGATGAGCGTCCAATCGCTCGCCGGCACGAGCAGTTTCGCGTTAGGCATCCGCTCGAGACCGGAGGGCTTGGGCGTTTCCCATCCAATGAACAAGTCGACGAGCTTCTCGCCGCCCTTCAGGTTGGGCTTTCGGTACTCGGCGTGAAACTGCGGATTGGCCGCGGTGCTATAGGGGAAAAAATAGTCGAGCCCCAGCTCCGTTCCAATCCATTTCCCGGCGGCCAGGCGGAAGCCGAATCGTTTGTGCGGCGGTGGCTGCGGTCCCTCGTGGAAGATGGGGATCAGGACGGAGGCTCCGGCGAGGACCAGCGGGACGATCAATCCAAAAGCGATCCACCGCGACCGACCGAGCGAGCGCGAATCGAAACTTGAAATCCCTGCGCTCGAGGATTCAGCTCCGCCATCCGGTCTCGCATCGTCTTCGAGTCTCATCGCCAGCGCGTAGAGCACGACACCGCCAATCACGAGTACCGCGATCCCCTGCGGCGTATGGCTCTCGAAGAACTCTGCCTTCAATTCTTCTTGCGTCAGCATGACGAGACACGCTCGCATGACGTTCAACCCGATCCCGAGTGGGATCGCCGCAAGCACGACCCAGAGAGTTCGACGAAACGAGAGCTCGCGCAATTCGCCGGCCGCCAAGGCCACGATCGAAAGGATTTGAATCCCGCGCCATCCGCTGCAGGCCTCGATGATGACGAAGGCATGGTTTCCGAACCGAAGCTCTGTGCCTTCGAGTTGCGGCGCGTAGCCGGCGAGTGACAACAACAGGTTCGAGCCACCGGCCGTGATGTTCTGGAGTCGCCAGATGATCTCGGCTTGAAGTGGCGCGGGCGGCGGGAAGGCGAGCATGAATGCGGCGCAAGGCATGACAACGAGGGCAAGGGCTGCACGCCCCCCCCACGCCCACGCGATCGCCGCGATCGTCAGACAGAGAACGAGGATGAGCAATGCCTCGGCGCTGACCCAGACCGCCCAGATGAATGCTGGAAGAATGAGACAGGCGACCGCCCAATGGATCCACCCGATCTCGGCAGGCGGCAATTCTGAAAGTCGCTCGCGTCGATTCCAAAAAAACCAGGCGGCAATGAACACCGAGACAGCGCCGGAGTCACGATTCGGAATGAAGAACCAATATTCGAACTCTCCGGGATCGGTCAAGCCGAAGGGCGCAACCAGGATTGCTCGAAATGCCGCCACGAGGGCAAGTACCATGACCAGGTAGACGCCGAGCATCCACTTCGGATCCCGCGATGGGGACGCCGCCCCAACGCGATCACCGCCGTTCGGTCCACCCGAGCCATCTGAGTCCATCAAGGTCTCCATCTTCCAGTCTTCGGCCATTCCCGGCCAATCCTTCAACCGTATTGAATGCCGGGATACAGGAGGCCGATGGCAAAGAAGAGAAGAGGCGAGAAAATCTCACCGATCAGGTTCCAGACGATCAAGATCCCGATCCATCCGACCATGGGTTGATGAACGAGTCGCCGATAGCCGTCGAGCCAAGGGTCGGGAAGAATCAGCGGAAGCGCGCCACTTCCGTCCAGGGGCGGGAGCGGGATCATGTTCAGCACGAAGAGCAGCAGGTTCAACGAAAAGACGATGCTGAGAATGAAGGCGGCGCCCGCCATCAGGCTCGACGGATCGCCGACCGAGGCCGTAATCTGACTGAAGTGAATCGACGCGGGGGCTTCGAAAACTCCGACCGCCATCCCCAGGCGAACCACGATCGCGGTGGCCACCGCCAACGCAAGGTTGGCCCCGGGCCCGGCCAAGGCCATCCAGGCCGCCCGTTTCGGATAGCGGAGGGCCCACCGCGGGTCATAGGGCGCACTGGCATATCCGAGGGGCCAACCCATGAACGCGACACTCATGATCGGCAAGATGACCATGCCGAAGGGTTCGCGCTTCATGTGCGGGATCGGATCGAGAGAGACCTGCCCGCCGTTGTAGGCGGTGAGGTCGCCGCCGATTTTCGCGGCCAGGGCATGAGATGCTTCGTGCACCGTCACGGCAAAGACGAAGACTCCGTAGAACGCGATCGCTTCGATTGGATCTGTCAAGAATCCTTTGCCTCTAGCACTTCAGTACTCGTGGTGTTCGGCACGAGCCGGATCGGGAACGCGCGGAGCATAGTCAATCGGATTCCGGATCCAACATTTCGTGCGGTCAAGGAATACTGTCTTCGGTCAGAGTCGTCTCGCCCGAGGCTCGCGTTTCCATGATGATCAAGTTGCGCTCGGGCGATCCGAAGACCGTATCGAGTTGTACCGCGCGCTGATAAGCGGATCGCGCGTCTTCGAAATTGCCGAGACGCGAATAGGCGATTCCGAGGTTGTTCCACGCCCGCCCAAGTTCCGGCTGAATTCGAGTTGCGAGTTCGAATCCCTTCTGGGCAACCATCCACCGTTGCTCCGGATCCTCCGGATCTTCCGGGTTGTCACTCTTCACGGTCAGCAAGCGATAGCCCGATACGTTGTTGATCAAGTGGGCATACGCAGTCAGGTCATCGATGAGTCGGATGTCGTAGCCCTCTTCGACCAGACCGAGAAAGTCGACCACCATTCGTACGCTCCTGGCGAGCACGACAACGACCATGTGATCGGAAAGCACCGTGATCTCTTCGAATTCGTGTGTGATGGGCTTTCCCGTTCGTGCTTCGGCGAAGAAGATTGGCCAGCCGAGACCGCGCCCCAACCCGACGAGTACGGTTGCAAGCGCAACACAATCGCCCCGACCGAGTTTGAGGGTCGTCCTTGCGTTCGCGGAGACCGCCCAATCGTATTCGAGGCCGAGACCTTGTGGCTTCGGGTCCGACAAGAACGAAACGAGTGCGCGCACGCGGGTCGCTCCGGGCGGCACGGCCATGACTGTCTTCTCTGCGAGCAGCTTGACGGTCGCGTTCAATTCGAAAGGCGCGCGACTCAATTCGCGACTCAGATCGGGCACTCGCTGTCGAAGCGCGGAGCGAAATTCGGCGGCTCCATATTCGAGTTTGGGACCGTTCGAAGAGCCAGATGCGCAGCCGCCTACTCCTACGAGTAGCGCGAGACCAAGAATCAAGCCTTTTTGACGAGCTCGATACAAACGCATACCCAATCATACCAAGCTTCGTAGCGACTCGACGATTTGCGTCGGACAGCGCCATGGAAGCCGATTCATGCGCGCTACCGTAGAAAGCATGAATCGACGAATCGCTGCCTTCTCGATCGCCGCGCTCGTGCTGGTGCCCGCTCTTTTCCTGGCTCGACTTCTCACGACCTTCGAGGATCCGGCCGTCGACCCGGGCTGGGCCCTCTCCGCTTCGCCGGTTGTTCCCGATGGATCCGTCACGGTTCGCTGGTCGGGAACATCTACGCTTCTCTTCTCCGACGGCGAGACGAAGTGGATGGTCGACGGCTGGTTCACACGATTTGGACCTCTCGAATTCTTGTTCTCGAAAATCGCACCGGACGTCGAGGCGATCGCGCGCGGGCTCGAACGCAACCACGTAGCCAGCGCGGATGACCTGGCGGTCGTGATCCCGATCCATTCCCATTTCGACCACGCGATGGACGCTCCCGAAGTGGTTCGGCGCACGGGTGCAATCCTGCTGGGCTCCGAATCGACCGCCAATATTGGCCGAGGCTGGGGACTCGACGAGAGTCAGATCCAGATCGCGGTCGATCGCGAGCCGATTCGTTTCGGTCGATTCACGATTACACTGATCGAAACCAACCATTTCGTGTTTCCGAACGCCGCGCTCGCGAAAAGAGCACTCGAAGACCCGCTGATCGACGAACCGCTCGTCCCGCCGGTCGGCGCCATGGAATATCGAGTCGGCCAACCCTATGCGATCCATGTCTCGCACCCGGCCGGCCGCTGGCTGATTCAGGGTAGCGCCGGGTATATAGAAGGAGGACTTTCCGACTTCGATGCCGACGTCGTCTTTCTGGGCGTCGGCGGCCTGGGCGCGCAGACAGAGAACTATCGCGAAGACTATTGGCGAGAGACGGTGACCGCGACCGGCGCAAACCACGTGATTCCGATTCACTGGGACAGTCTCACGGGCCCTGCCGAGGGTCCGTTGACCGGCTCGGTTCGAGCCTCGAGCCTCGTGAACGAAAGTGGCGCAGAGCGAACGCTCGATTTCCTCTTCGAAAAAGAAGCGACCCACCCGGAAATTCGATTCTCTACGCTGCCCCGCTTCGACGAGATCGTGTTGTTCGAAGGACCATGAGACCCGGCAACCTGAACTCGACAATGAGGATCTTCCATGAAGACCGCCGCGAAACCCAGTAATAGCTTTCAAGACAGAGCGCGAGAATTCGGGCCCGAGCTTCGCGAGCGCGCGGATGAATTCGAACGAGCGCGGTGCCTTCCAGCGGAGCTGTCGAACCGCTTCGCCGAGACCGGCTTCTACCGGATGTGCGTTCCGAAGATCTACGGCGGTCTCGAACTCGCACCCGCCGACACCATGGAGACGATCGAAATCCTGGCCCGGGCGGACGCGGCGAGCGCCTGGTGTGTATTTATCGGAGCGACGTCGGGCACCGTTCTGGCATTGCTTCACGAATCCTCTGCCCGAGAGGTTTTCGCGAAGCCCGAATGCCTGATCTCCGGCGTGTTTGCACCGCGCGGAAAGGCCGTCGCCGTGGAAGGCGGCTTTCAGGTCGACGGCGTTTGGCAATGGGGCTCCGGAGCGCAGAATGCGGATTGGATTCTCGCCGGCTGTCAGATCATGCGAGGCGGGAAGCCCGAACTCTTGAAGAACGGAACGCCGAAATCACGCATGATGTTGATTCCCGCCGACGCCGTCGAATTTCTCGACACTTGGTACGCGAACGGACTCTGCGGAACGGGCAGCACCGACTACGCGGTTCGCGATCTCTTCGTCCCAGAAGATCGCGTCGTCGGACTCGGTGTGGAAAGACCGCTCGACGGACCGCTCTATGCCTTTCCACATTTCGGCTTGCTCGGTATGGGGATCGCCGCCGTCGCACTCGGGATCGCTCGCGCCGCGATCGACGAACTCATCGAAATCGCTGGAGGCAAGACGCCGAGCGGCAGTGCGCGTTCACTGGCTGCCCGACCCTCTACACAGGAAGGCGTTTCACGCGCCGAGGCCACCCTTCGATCGGCTCGCGCTTTCTACTACGAGGCCATCGCCGCCGCCTGGCAGGCAGCAGAGGAGTCGGGGCGTATCGAGACAGAACATCGACGAGACGTCCGGCTCGCAACGACGTTCACGACCCATGCCTGCGCGGAAGTCGTCGACCGCATGTACAACCTGGCGGGCGGGACTTCCGTCTATCTTCGGTCTCCACTTCAACGATATTTTCGCGATGTCCATGTCGCGACCCAACATATGATGGTTGCCCCGGCGACCCTCGAACTCACGGGTCGACTGCTATTGGGCCTCGAGACCGATACGGCGATGCTCTGATGACGAGAGGCATCGCGTGAAAGAATCGCAGACGACCACGGCGAAGATCCGAGTCGGCACGCTCGCCGACCGGGCCATCTTGAGCGGCCCGCTCGAGCAACGGCGATCTCTGCTCGGCCGGGCACGCAGCGCGGGACTCGACCACGTTTTCGTGGCCGACCACATCAGCTTCTTTACCGGCTTCGGCATGGACGGAATGATCCAGGCCGCCACGATCGCAGCCCTCGAACCCGAGCTGGATGTTCATATCGGTGTCTATCTGCTCGCCTTGCGGCACCCGCTGCCGGTCGCTCGACAGATCGCATCACTGTGCGATTCGGCCCCCGGCCGCCTCGTACTCGGCGTTGGCGTCGGTGGCGAAGACCGGCACGAGATCGAGATCTGTGGAGTCGATCCGGCCACACGCGGACGACGAACGAACGAAACGCTGATTGCTTTGCGCGGATTGCTGAGCGGCAAGGCAACGAGTCATCAATGTGAGTTCTTCGAGTTCGAGGAGGCGCTGATCCGGCCCGCTCCCGATCCACCCGTCCGGATCGTGATTGGGGGCCGCTCGGACGCAGCGATCGAACGTGCCGCGCTCCACGGCGACGGCTGGCTGGGCGTCTGGTGTTCCCCGAAACGGTTTAGCGAGGTCGCCGCTGCCGTCGACGCTCCCGCCAAGACCCGCCTGATCCCGAAGCCTTCGGATTGGGACCATGGTCTGCAAGTCTGGGTCGGCCTCGACACCGACCGAACCCGCGCACGCGGCCGGCTGGCGAAGGCAATGGAGGGCATGTACCAGATTCCCTTCGAGCGCTTCGAACGGTACAGCCCCTACGGAAGTCCAAGCGAGGTTGCAGACTGCCTCGCGCCCTATCTCGAGGCCGGCTGTCGACACTTGAACGTCATGCCGATCACCGATTCGCCCGAGGCCTCGATCGATGGCGTCGCCGAAATTCGTGAGCGCCTGATCGGTCTGTAGCCGTCCTCTTCCGCTGTCGTTGAGAGCCTTCGGCTGTGGTCGAGAGCCTTCCGCCGTGGTCGAGAGCCGTGTTCGATCAGGGCTTCACGATCTCGAAGTCCGGTGAGAACCGTTCGAAGAGCCCGCCAAAACGCGCCAGGGCGATCAATCCGCCATCGAGGTTCGCACGATCTTGAAGCAGCAACTTCGGAAGCGATTCCGTGCCCGTGAGAACTCCAACGAAATCCATCCGACTGATGCGAAGAGAGATCGTTGGATCCTCGGCTCGTCGATCTCGGTAGTAGCGAAGCACGCCGCGGGAAATTTCGAGCAGCCACTGTTCATCTCGATCACTGAACTCGAGCTCGATGGTCATGTCCGATTTACTCGCCTTTTCGCCGTCGAGTCTGATCGCCAGGAAGTCGAATAACATGTCCGAACTCATCGCCGAGATGATGTCTGGACTCGACACCGTCGTCGCAGAAGAGCGCGAGCGGGAACCCAACCCGCGCAATTCCTGCGCGCCGCTCAGATAAAAATTACGCCAAGGACCCGATTCGGATTGGTAACCGAGTTGCTCGAGCGCATCCGCCTCGAGCCAACAGGCTTCGTCGTTACCGGGATCCGCGAAAACCAGATGCTTCACGACTTCGGCGACCCATCGGTAATCCCCTCGTTCATAGGCCGAGCGGGCATGGGCTAGCAACGCATCGGCCCCACCCGCCAGCTCGACATAACGTCGACCCACCTCTTCCGGGGGATGCGGATTCAGATTCGCCGGGTTGCCATCGAAGAATCCAAGGTAGAGCTGATAGGTCGCCTTCGAGTTGTGGCTGACGGTTCCGTAGTAGTCGCGATTGAACCATTGCTGCGACAAGGCGTCGGGCAGACGAAGCTTCTCGGCGATTTCCAGCGGCGTCAGTCCCAGGTTCGCCAGATGCAGGGTCTGGTCATGAATGAATTTGTAGAGATCACGCTGGCTGGACAGATAGGCGACGCCCTCTTCCCGGCCCCATCGAGGCCAGTGGTGGCCCCCGAAAACGACTTCGAAGTCATCGCCGAAGAGATCGATGGCCTCGTCCAGCCAACGGGCCCAGTCCGACCCGTTTCGGACCTGCGCTCCGCGCAGCGTATAGAGATTGTGAAGGACCGCGTTGGCTTCTTCGGCGGCATAGAAGGCCTTGCTCTGCGGGAAGTAGAACATGATCTCCGCGGGCGCCTCGGCGTTGGGCGTGTGCTGGAAAACGATCTCGATTCCATCGATCGTGAGTCGAGTTCCCGTCTCTTCGATCACATCGGTCGGTTCGAGGATCGAAACCTGCCCGATCGACGTCGACTTTCCGAGTCCGGCATCGACGCGCCCTCGTTCGCCCGGCGGCAACAGCCGACCGAACATGTAGGCGGCCCGTCGGGTCATGGCGTTTCCTGCCAACACATTTTCGCTGACGGCGTGATGAGTGAAGCCCAGAGGCGCAACGATCCGAACGCGGCCCCGGGCGACATCCTCGGAACTCGTCACGCCACGAACGCCACCGAAATGGTCGACATGGCTATGGGAGTAGATGACGCCCACGACGGGTCGTTCGCCTAACGTCTCGTTCACCAGATCCAACGCCGCCCGGGCAGCTTCGACCGTGATCAGGGGATCCAGAACGATCCAACCCGACAGCCCTCGAACGAAACTGATATTCGAGAGGTCATAGCCGCGAACCTGATAGATCCCCTCCGTGACCTCGAAGAGGCCGTGATTCATGTTCAGCCGAGCTTGACGCCAGAGGCTCGGATTCACTGTATCGGGGGCTTGCTCGCCGGCGGAACGCAGGAAGTCGTAGCTCGCCATGTCCCAGGCAATGCCGCCGCCGTCTGCCGCGATTTGAAGATCCGGCTTCGTAGCCAGCAGGCCTCGACGCGCGAGTTCGAAATCCGCGTCGTCGTCAAAGGGCAGTGATCGCGCCAACCGCTCATTGGCGGAACGCGTCGCCGCCGTGGCTGGCTTCGACTCCGGCCTGAGGGTCGGCAGGCCGGACACATCGATGGATCGACTGCCAATCCCCGCACAGCCCACGATCGAGATCAGCCCGACAAAGAGCGACAATCGTATTCGCAACATCGACCGGATTCCTTCGCCTTCATTCAGTTGGTATTCATCGCACAGCGAGTCGGTAGGATCAAAGAGCGCGCGCAGAATTCAATTGACTCGGCGCGAGTGCCCCTTCCAGTAGGGCTCGCGTAGCTCCCTCTTCAGGATCTTTCCCGACGGATTGCGCGGCAGGGCATCGATGCGATCCACCGCGGTTGGGCATTTATAATGCGCCAGGCGCTCGCGACAATACGCAACGATCGCTGCGTCCGTCACGGCATCCCCTTCCGCATCGACGATGATCGCGGTCACGGACTCGCCCCATTTTTCGGAAGGCACACCAATCACCGCTGCATCCGCGATCGCCGGGTGGCCCATCAGCACGTTTTCGATTTCGGCCGGGTAGATGTTCTCGCCTCCCGAGAGGATCATGTCCTTCACCCGATCGTGGATATAGAGGTAGTCTTCCTTCATATACCCGGCGTCGCCGGTTCTGAACCAGCCGATGCCCGCATCATCGAGTCCCTCCGGATAGGACTCGGCGGTCGCTTCCGGATTGCGCCAATAGCCCTTCATGTTTTGTATCGACCAGATCCAGATCTCGCCAACTTCGCCCTCGGGAAGATCTTGCATCGAATCGGCATCCACGATCCTGATTTTCGTGTCTCCCCACGCTTTGCCAGCGGATCGCAACAGATGTGCCTTCGGGCCTCCCGGGTCATGATCCTCTTCGCACATCGCGGTGATCGCGCCAGTCGTCTCCGTCAGTCCATAGACCTGCACGAAGCCACAACCAAAGACCTTCATCGACTCTGCCAGAACCTGTTCGGAAATCGGAGAGGCGCCGTAGACGATCGATCGCAGCGAACTGAAGTCGGCCTTCTCGACGCCCGGGGTCGCGCACAGCATCTGGAGAACCGCGGGAACGAAGAGTGAATTCGTAACCTTGTGCGCCTCGATCAGACGAATGACTTCGACCGGATCCATGTCGCGAACCAGAATGGACTCCCCACCCTGGCAGAAGCCGCCGACGGCCCATCCGCTTCCCGCGATATGGAAAAGTGGCATC
>CAWLAJ010000120.1:0-11834 GCA_963854795.1 Deltaproteobacteria bacterium UBA4427
CTGCCTGCCAGGTCGTGCATGTCCGGGGCAGCGCGAGCGCTGATCCCGCCGGCGCCGAAGACGCGTCGGCAGGACGCTATTCCAATCTCGAGAGCGTCGCCTATCAGCAAGTCGTTCTTGGATTCCATCTCGACCCCGAAACCAACGCGTCGCGCTGGTTGACGAACGACGAGATTTCGGCCGGCGTGCTCGAGGCAATCGACGGTGGTTCTTCTCGTGTGGTCGTCGGCCAGACACGCCCCTGGGGCCTGCGACCCTGAATCCAGAACATTCTGGACGTCAGGCGACATTGGCGGCCGCCCGAGGCACCCTCCGCATCTCTGCCGATCGGACCGCGTTGGCAAGTTCGCGCAAGAGATCCTCTGTCTCTTCGAAGCCGATACACGCGTCCGTAATCGAGATACCGTATTCGAGCTTCCGGCCCGGCTTCCAGTCCTGACGACCTGCATGGATATGGCTCTCGATCATGACTCCGAGGATTCCCGATCCGCCATGGCGAATTTGTTCCGAGACTTCACGGACGACGTCACGTTGACGCGCGGGATCCTTTCCGGAATTGCCGTGTGAGCAGTCGATCATGACCCCGCGAACACCGATCATCCGGCTCACACTCTCGACCGCCTTTCGGTCGTAATTCGTGCCGTCGCGCCCCCCACGCAACACGACGTGCGTGTCCGGATTCCCAGCGGTCTTGACGACCGCAGCGATTCCATCCGGCCTGATGCCGAGGAAGCTATGGGGATGTGAGGCGGCGGTCATGGCGTCGATCGCAACGGCGATGTCGCCATCCGTGCCGTTCTTGAAGCCGACGGGCATCGACAGGCCGCTCGCCATCTCGCGATGGGTCTGGCTCTCGGTCGTTCGAGCGCCGATCGCCGCCCAGGCGACCAGATCGGCCATGTATTGTGGCGAGATCGGATCGAGAAATTCGGTTGCGCAGGCAACACCCAGATCGGAAATCTCGAGCAGCAGTTTGCGCGCGCCTTCGAGTCCTTCGGCGACCCGACATGAACCATCGAGATGGGGATCGTTCACCAGTCCCTTCCATCCGACGGTCGTCCGCGGCTTTTCAAAGTACGTACGCATCAGAATGACGAGCCGGTCGTCGAACTCTCTCGTGAGGGGAAGAAGACGCCTCGCGTAATCGAGGGCGACCTGCGAATCATGCAGGGAACAAGGGCCTACGACGACGACCCTGCGAAGCCGGTCGCGACCGTGAAGCACATCCCGAATCCCTTTGCGCGCTCGCAGAACGACTTCGGCCGCCGCGGGCGAGGCCGGATGGCGCGTCTTCAGGTCGGAAGGCGTGGGTAAGGGCTCGATGGCCGTCAAGTTTCGATCTTCCAATGAACTCATGTTCTTTTCTCCCCTTCGAATCTTCAACCCATTCATCACACACAAACCGATACCAAGACCAAAACGAAAAAGGCCCCGAGAGTGCTCTCTCGGGGCCTTTGGAAGCTTTGGTTGTTCAGTCTCAGACGACGACACACCTCGCTTCGGCCCCGGAGGCAAACCAGCCCCAGCCGTAGCTAAACTCAAAGCCAAACCCATAAAAGGAAGAGCCAGAGAGCGGGTTGTCCGCGAAATTCGAAACCGACGAATCGTGCATAACGGTGAGTTACCTCAGAAACCAGGGCTGATCAACCCGCTTGCCAGGTTGGCGCATCGGGTCAGACGACCTCAGACGACAAAGTCCTTGAGCCAATCCTCGAGGCGGACCCGGAATCCGGAGGCGTTCCGGTGGCCGCCCCCGCCATAACCCAAGGCGACTTCCGAGACATCGAAGTCGCCGATCGAATAGAGCGTCGCGAACACCTCCGAGCCTTCCACCCGGTAGACGAGTCCCCAGGGCTCGCCGTATTGGGCTCGTTCGGCGAGTAGGTGGCCGATCCGGGCTCGGTTGGCGGAGGCGTTGATGGCTTCGACTCGTCGGGTTCCGAGAGCGATTGGTTTGGCGCTGTCGAGTCGCCTCTCCACCTCGGCGCGATTGGCTCGAAGGATCGGCTTGCCCTCTTCAGCAAGCTTCCCGATCGGCTCGCGAGAGAGTTGATCCCAGACTTCGAATTCGCGCGGATAGGAAGCGATCGCAGCGTTGACGGCGTCCGAGTCGGGCAGCGCCCAATTCCAGAGATCCTGATCCTCGACATAACGAAGCAGATCGGGCACTTCTTCATCGGGATGAAAATAACGCCAGGACAGAACGGCGCCGGAATGGCCCAGGTCGAAGTGGAGCATATGGCCGTCGGCTTCGAGATCATTCATGAGAGTCGGGTCGCTCTCGAGTCGGTCCCTCGCCGTCACATGGTGATCGAGAATGACCACTTGCTCGGCCACCTCGGCGAGTCCGCGGAGTTCGTCATTCGACGGAGCGATATCAACGAAGGCGACCAGCGCGTCACGACATTCGTCGAGGCGTACGCGGTCCTCGTGGCCGCGCGCGACGTAGCGTCCGGAATCACCCCAGGACGCTCGCGTTGCCCATACGGCTCCGAAGCCATCTGGGCAGCCGGCATGGTAGAAACAGATTTTCTTCAGCACTTTACGATTTCACGATCCGACTCTTCCCGGGCGTTCTTACGAAACGAAGACAACGATCGAAGTCCGCCGGGGTTCGCGGGGGGCGAGCTACGCGGAACGAAGTGTAGCGGGCAGAGCGGCACGCGAAATCACCCGCCGCCTTCCGTTTCCGGTCCCTGTTCTATGACGTAAATTGGCGCATGGGGTAGCCTCCCGACCTTCCGGAGATCCCGATGTTCCAACCCTCCTCGCGAATCGCGCTCGCGGCAATCGATCGGCCCGCGAAGCCGGCCGATTGGCTGCGCGTCGTTGCGGATCTTCACGACGACCCGGGCTTCTGGTGGCTCGACAGCGCGCTTCCCGACGCCCGGCTCGGTCGATTTTCCTTCGCCGGGAGCGACCCCTACCTCCGCCTCGAAGCGCGAGGTGAAGAGATCCACGTCGAGGTTCGCCGAAATGTGCGCCCCGGGCTCGCGCCAGGCACACAGCGAATCAAGGCCGACCCGATCGAATTTGCCCGCTCGCTGCTGCCTAGGACGGATTCGCTGATCTACTCGACCCGTGCTGCCGGAGCGCCGGGGACCTCGGGACCGGAGGGACCATCCGGGAGCGGAGGTCCACAATGGCATGAAGTCGCCGGCCTCGCCCCGGGACTCGAACTTCCTTTCCTGGGCGGCGCCGTCGGGTACCTGGGCTACGAGTTGGCCGCGACACTCGAGCCGAAGATTGATTTCGCGAATGCGGACGATCTCGGGTTGCCAGACCTGTCGCTGGCATTCGTCGACCATGTGCTCGCCTACGACCATTCAGCCAATCGTCTTTGGATCCTGGGCCTCGGCTTCAGCGACAGTGGCGCGTCCGGCGATTCCGACGCCCGTGTGTCGTCGGTCTCCCGATCGCGACATGTCGTGGATGGCGTGCTCGACCGCTTGGAGCCGATTCTCTCCCAGGCATCATCGCGCGTGGAGACAACCCATCGAACCGCCGCTTCCGAAACTTCCCTCCCCATCCTCTCGACTGCAGACGCGAGCGCGTACGCGAAAGCGATCGATACGATTCTGCAGGAAATCGAAGCGGGCAACGTCTATCAAGCCAATTTCAGTCAACGCCTGACAATGGATGCGCCGGTCGACCCCTGGTCGATCTATCAGGCTCTTCGCAGACACAACCCCGCTCCCTTCGGCGCCTATCTGTCGCAAGCTCATTCGGCCATTCTCTCGAGTTCGCCGGAGCGCTTCTTGCGGCTCGATGGCTCGCGTCGCGTCGAGAGTCGCCCGATCAAGGGCACGCGGCGCAGGGGTCAGAACGACGTCGAAGACCTGCGACTCTCGGACGAACTGTCGCGTAGCGAAAAGGACCGAGCGGAGAACCTGATGATCGTCGATCTCGTCCGAAACGATCTCGGTCGGGTCTGTGCGCCTGGATCGATCTCGGTCCCCGCTCTGATGGAGATCGAGGCCTATGCCGAGGTTTTCCAGATGGTATCGACAGTGACCGGGACCCTGGCGACGGGACGCGACGCTTTCGATCTTGTGCGTGCGACATTTCCACCCGGATCGATGACGGGTGCGCCGAAGCTGGCGGCGATCGGGCTGCTCGAGAGACTCGAGCAGGTCAAGAGGGGCGTCTATGCCGGGGCGCTTGGCTATTTCGATCTGCGGGGCGGGCTCGACCTGTCCGTGGTGATTCGAACGATCGTCTGGAAGGACGACCGCGCCCATCTTCACGTCGGCGGCGGGGTCGTCGCGGATTCGACACCAACCGCCGAGTATCTCGAGTCGCTCGACAAGGCGAAGGCGCCTCTGGCCGCCCTCGAAGAAGTGCTCGTCTCGGAGCGTCGTTCGGTTTGAAGCGCATCTATGTCGACATCGATGACGTGCTCGCCCAGACGATCGCTCGGCTGCTCGATCTGCTCGAACAGATGTACGACCGTCGCGTCGCCTTGCACGAGATCGAGCATTTCGATCTCTCGAAGTCCTTTCGCATGGATCGCAGTGAGGTCGAAACCTTCATGGAGCGAGCACACGACGACGACATCCTCGAATCGATCGCCCCGGTGCCGGGTGCGGTCCGGGTCCTTGCGAGCTGGGCGGACGCCGGCCATCGCATCGCACTCGTGACGGGTCGTCCGCCGGTGACGAACGCGGCTTCCCGACGCTGGCTCGATCTTCACGATTTCAGTCACGAGACGCTTCATCATCTGGACAAATGGAGTCGACCGAGTTGGAATTCGAAGGGTCTGCCTTCGATCGGTTTCAAAGATATTCCGAATTTCGAATTTGATTTCGCGGTCGAGGACAATCTCGACACCGCCGTTCGTCTGGTCGAGGAGTTCAGGATTCCCGTCGCGCTGCTGGATCGGCCCTGGAATCGTTCGATGGATACGATTTCCGAGAAGACACGAGAATTGCTGATTCGCTGTCAGAACTGGGAGGACGTCGACAGGCAGTTGGAATCCATTCGCTAGTCGACGACGTGAGCCGAGACCACGCTTGGGGTCGCCGGGCAGCGATTCTTCATGATCTCGAGTGCGTCCGCTCTTCCGCTGTGGTCATCCATCGGTTTTCAACTTCCGTGTCCGTGACGATCGCCGAGACTCTTGCTACCCAAGCACTCGATGATTGACTTTCGAAGCGACACGCTCACGGCGCCGACCGACGGCATGCGGGCGGCCATGGCCGAGGCCGAGGTCGGCGACGACGTCTACGGCGAAGACCCGACCGTGAACGATCTCGAGGCCTTCACGGCGGATCTTCTCGGCATGGAAGCCGGCATGTTCGCAGTCTCGGGGACCCAGGCGAATCTCTGCGGCATCATGGCGCATTGCCAGCGTGGCGATGAATACCTGGTGGGCCAGAACGCGCATACGTACAAATTCGAAGGTGGGGGCGCCGCCGTCCTCGGAAGCATCCAGCCTCAGCCGATCGAGATGAACGCGGACGGGACGATGGATCTCGCGGCTCTCGACGGGTATGTCAAGCGTCAGCCGAGCATGAATCACTTCGCGCATTCGACGCTTCTCTGTCTGGAGAACACGCATAACGGCCGAGTGCTTCCCGAGGATTACGTTTCGAAGGCGCAGGCGACGGTTCGCGCGCATGGTCTTCGTGTCCATCTCGATGGCGCCCGACTCTGGAATGCGGCCGTCGCAACGGGCCGGCGGCCGGCGGAAGTTGCGGCGGGCTTCGACTCGGTTTCCGTTTGTCTCTCGAAGGGTCTCGGCGCTCCCGTGGGCTCCGTTCTGGTCGGCCCCGTCGATCTGATCGATGGCGCCCGTCGCTGGAGGAAGATGCTCGGTGGCGGGATGCGCCAGGCGGGTGTGATCGCCGCCGCAGGGCGTTATGCGATCGAGCATCATGTCGAGCGACTCAGCGACGATCACGCCAACGCCTCTCGGCTTGCCGCTGGCCTCTCCGCGATCCCGGGAATTCGCGTTGACGGACCGCACACGAATATGGTCTTCATCGAACTCGAGAGTACAGACCCACAAGAACTCGAAAAGGAGTTGGCCACCCGGGGAATCCGGGTGAGGCCCGGTGCGGTGACGAGATTGATCTGCCATCTCGACATCAGCGAGTCCGATATCGATCAGGCGATACGTGCCTTCGAAGCGGCGCTGGGTTAGGCGACGCTCTCGCCTTCGCTGTCGCTTTCGGCTGCGCGAACCAGGACGGCAAGCGCCGACGTGACCGGCGTGGCGACGCCGTGCGCGGCACCGAGTCGCTCCACTGCGCCGCAGAGCGCATCGATCTCCGTCCTCTTTCCGGCACGCAGATCCTGGAGCATCGACGACTCGTGTCCGGCCGTCGGTGGAATCAGTTCGCTGTAGAACGTTTCGAGATATGCGCGCGCATCGGGCCAAGCGAGTTCGATCTCGGCCTTCGCGAGGACTTCGAAGATCTCGTGCACCACGTCTTCGAGCAAGCCTTTCGTCGTCGGGTCGCTCGTGATTTCTCCGTATCGGCGGCCGGCAAGCGCCCCCAACGGATTGAGCGCGCAGTTGTAGAGCATTTTTGCCCAGAGAACGCTTCGCATGTCCGCGCTCGCTTCGGCGGGAATGCCTCCCTTCGAGATTCGCTCGGCCAGGGGAGCGACGAGACTGGGTGCCACGTCGTAGAGACTTCCCAGCGCGATCGCGGCCGCATGAGCGGTGATCTCGACGGAGGTGGCCGTTCTCTTGTGAAAGCCTGTGATGATCCGAGCGTGGAAGAGCCGATCGGTCGGCCAGTAGTTCAGGAAGGGCGTCTCGTTTTCCCAACCGTTCTGGCAGAGCAGTAGTCTCGTCGTCCCTGTCAGGCGATCCGCATGATCTTCGAGTTCCGATGCGATTGCCGGGGTCGAATGGCTCTTGGTGCAGACGAGCAGCCAGTCGGCGGGATCCTCCCGCAGTTCTCGTGCGGTTCGAAGAACCTCGAGCTGTTCGGGTGGGATTCGTACTTCACCGAAGCGACCGGTTCGCGTGATGCCTCGAGACGCGACCTCGCGCGCGGTCTCTTCGCTGCGAATGAGAAGTTGGATGCGGCTCTTCGTTCGAGCCAGCGCCGTCGCCAGCCCGATCCCGACCGCCCCAACCCCCCAGATCGCAATCTTCACTGAACGATTTCCTTGGCGAAGTACCCCGTCGCCGTCGCCATCTCCACGATCGTCACTCGCGCTAATGCCGTAGCACTCGATTTCACAGCCGCGGATCCGACGATACAGCTCTCGCCGCGGTTGCGTGAAGTGATGTCGCGCTCGGGCGGGCTCGCGGATTCGTTCTGGCCCGAAGGGCGGTGGAGGCCCGCGAGCTGCTCCATCGGCCAGCAGACTCTCGGTCACGCCGAACCGGTGCGCCTGTATCTCCGCGCGGAGGCGTCAAGGAAGCGCCCCCACGCTAGCGGCAATTCGTTAACGTTTCGGATCTCGCGCGGAATGAACGGCGCGGGTAGGCAATCACTCTCGACGACCCTAGACGAATCACGGAGACGAACATGGCAAGTGGACCCCTGGCAGGCATCAAGGTATTGGAGGTCGCGGGAATCGGGCCAGGGCCCTTTTGTGGAATGATGCTCGCCGACATGGGAGCGGAGATCGTTCGCATCGATCGTGCGGATCGTGTGCGTGGAGGCGACCCTGCCAAGCCACCGGCCGATGTGCTCGCCCGCGGACGTCGAAGTCTCGCCCTCGATCTGAAGCAGGCCGACGGAGTCGACGTCCTCTTGCGACTCGTCGACCAGGCGGACGTCATCATCGAAGGATTCCGGCCCGGCGTGATGGAGCGCCTCGGTCTCGGGCCTGAAATTTGTCTCGAGCGGAATCCGCGCCTCATCTACGGGCGTATGACGGGTTGGGGGCAAGAAGGGCCGATGGCCCACGCGGCCGGTCACGACATCAACTACATCGCACTCGCGGGAGCCCTCGAGCCGCTCGGTCGGCGGGGTGAGAAGCCGACCGCGCCGCTCAATCTGGTTGGCGATTTCGGCGGCGGCGGGATGCTACTGGCCTTTGGTATCGCTTCGGCGTTAGTCGAACGCGCTGCGTCCGGGAAGGGCCAGGTCGTCGATGCGGCCATGGTTGATGGCGCGGCGACGCTGATGGGCATGTTCCATAGCATGGCTGCGATCGGAGTCTGGACGGAAGAGCGCGGAACCAACCTGCTCGATACCGGCGCGCATTTCTATGACACGTTCGGGACGAGTGATGGGAAATACATTTCGATCGGGTCGATCGAGCCGCAGTTCTACGCCGAATTGATCGAAAAGCTCGGTCTCGCGGGCGAAGAGCTGCCTGCACAGATGGACAAGTCGACCTGGGATGGCTTGAAGACACGCTTCGAAGGGATCTTTAAATCGAAGACGCGGGATGAGTGGTGCGAGATCATGGAGGGATCGGATGTCTGTTTTGCGCCCGTTCTCGCCATGTCCGAGGTCGCAGACCATCCGCATATCAAGCATCGAAAGACCTTCGTCGAGTCGAACGGAATGACGCAGCCCGCGCCATCTCCCCGCTTCAGTCGAACGATTCCGGAGCTGGGACTGCCGGCCGCGCATGCGGGTCAGCATTCCGAAGCCGTACTCGAGTCCTATGGCTTTGGCTCAGACGAGATCGCTCGGCTGAAGGACGCGAAGGCTGTCGTCTAACCACGCTCTAGCTGCGGTCCCGGGCTCAGCAGGGCCGCAAACGTTCGCCCGACGACGCCGACCTGCGCCCCGAACTCCGACAGATGGGTTAGAGTTCCGCCGCGTGCGCCGCAAGCACGCCACAAATAAGGCCAATTAGGGGGTATTGTGAATCCGAAACTCGCATCCGTCGCGATCGTTGCTCTGCTCATTATCATGTTTGGACAGCGCTTTCTTCATTCCGTGCCCGCCGGTCATGTCGGCGTCGCGATACTCTTCGGCGAAGTCCAGGAGCTCCCGTATCCGGAGGGGCTGAACATCGTGAATCCGTTGTATTCGTGGATGGATATGGACGTACGCGAGGACACCTTCAAGATTTCGCAGCTCGAGATGCCCACGCGAGATCAGCTGCTCAGCAAGGTCGACCTCAGCATTCAGTGGCGGATCGACAAAACTCAAGCGCCTCAAATCTTCCGAGAGACCGGCGACAAGGAACGGATCGTAACGGTCCATATGAAGCCCAAGGTGCGGTCGCTGATTCGCGAACTCGGGACCAAGATCGACCGCGCAGAAGATCTCTTCAAGGATGAAGTCCGCGACAACCTGACCAACGGGTTGACAATCGGACTCAGAAAGTACGTATTGCCGAAAGGCATCATCATCGACTCTGTTCTTCTGCGGAATATCAATCTTCCGCCGGTCCTGGCCGAAGCGATCGGCCGAAAGAAGGAGCGGGAGCAGGAGGTCGAACGTCAGAGGGCGGAACTCGAGCGAGTAAAGCTCGAGCAGGAACAACAGGTCGCGCTCGCGGACGCGCAGAAGCGCGCTGCGGAAAAGCAATCCGAGATGATCAAGATTCTGGCGGATGCCCGCGCCTACGAGATCTCGGCCATCAACAAGGCGGCGTCCGGAAATCCAGCCTACATCCAACTCCAGTCGCTCGAGACCTTGAAGCAGATGGCGACCGATCCCGCGGCCAAGCTCTACTTCATGGATTCGAATTCGCCTTCGCCGCTTCCGTTGATGAATATCGGCGATCCGATTATGGGCAAGCGTTAGGCGACGTTCCGACTAAAGGCCGCTACTTCCAGGCGAAGACCGGTTGTTCGTAGTGGGCGACGCGAGTGTGTCGACCGGCGAGTGCGACCTCGCGGAGCTGAAAGAGAATCGCCGCGGTCGGGGTATGAACCAGGGTATTGAGAATCGGGATCGATAGGACCGGCCGGTCGCTCTCGGGGATATTCCGCAGGACGGGACTTCCCGGCTTCTCGAGTTCGGCCAGTGGGACGATATGAAGCTGCTCGACTTCGATGGGACAGGGGCGCAATTCCTGGCCGGGCTCGGCCCAGACGACGACCGGCGACATCCGGAAGCCGGAGCGGGTCGCGAAGTCGTCGAGTTGGCCTAGGACGTCTTCGGCCTTCAGTTCGAGACCGACCTCTTCATGCGTCTCGCGAAGAGCGGCTGCGATGATCGATTCGTCGCCGTCGAGATGACCCCCGGGCAGGGCGAACTGGCCGGCGTGGTTTCGAAGGCGCGACGTGCGGCGTGTGAGAAGGAAACAGGCTTCGCCTTCCTCATTGGCCGTGATGACCAGGGCGACGGCGGCGGGCCGCAGACCGACAGTCGCCATTGTCTGATGTTCGAAACTCGCGAGGTTGGCGCGAATGCGGTCGCGAAGTTCGGCATCGAAAGAATGGCGTTCGAGGGTCACAGAATCGGAGCATAGGTCGTTTTGAACTTCGCGAATCGGCCGAGAGTCAGCGACTGCAGGCAGACAAAGACGCAGCGGGTGGTATAGGGTGAATCGACCGAATGAAAAAAGGTAGATCAGCGTGAGCAGCGAATCGGAAAAGAACGAAGTCTGGCGGGACGCTTGGGAAAGCGGTTGCGCAACCATGAAGGGGGTCGAGCGACGCCGGATCCAGGGCAGCCAAACCGGAGTCGAACTCGCCGTTCTCGATTGGGGCGGCGAAGGCGACCTGATCGTGCTCCATCATGCGACCGGATTTTGTGGGGCGACTCTCGCGCCGATCGCACATGCACTCAGCGACCGCTACCGAGTCGTCGCGGTCGATGCGCGCGGTCATGGGGATTCGGCTCCGATTCCACCTGGCCCGGACCTGGCTGCTTATGCCTGGTCCACGCTCGCGGACGATCTCCATGTAGTGATGAAAGAATTGCTTGCTTCGGTAGGCGCTCCGAGTGTCCGGCTCGCGATGGGACATTCCTTTGGCGGCGCTCTGGTTCTCGCGGTCGCACAGAAGGAGCCGGCGTTGATCGACAAGGTTCTCGCCTGCGATCCCGTCGTCTACTCGCCGATGTCGGCGAAAGACAACGAAAGCCGCGCGAGCGAATCGGGACTCGCCGAAGCGACGCTCAGGCGTCGCGACCGATTTCCGTCGAAGGCAGAGGCTTATGCGCATCTTCGCTCGCGAGCTCTCTTCGCCAACTTCACCAAGGAGGCGCTCGGTCTGTATGTGGGGGAAGGGATCCGCGAGACTGCAGAGGGAGACGTGACGCTGAAATGCGAGCGCGAAATGGAGGCCGCGGTCTTTCAAGGTGCGGCGCTGTCCGACCTGTTTTCGAGTGTCGAGGAGATCGCGGCGGAAGTGCTCATCCTGCATGCGGCCATCGGGAATTTCGAGCGGGAAGAATACGACGCACTCGCCGAGCGAATTCCAAACGCGAGAGTCGACAGTCTCGACCTGGGTCATCTCTTTCCGATGGAAGAGCCGGACCGTGTTCTCGCAGCAATCGCCGAATTGTTGGAGAACGACTGAATCCGGTCCCGATCGCGACCGCGCTTCGACAGTCGACTACGCTCCTTCAGACGATTCCATGAACGACGACGATGGAGACCTTCGATGTCCGACTCACCCGATCTCCCGGAACACCCTGTGACTCTGCGCCCCGAAGAATTTGCCACTTTCAAATCTGAGAAGATGGGAAAATCGACTCTCTTCGAGTCGGATCGATTGCTCGTCGGACTGAATTCCTTTTTGCCCGGACAGGAGCATGCACTTCATGCCCATGAGGGGATGGACAAGGTCTATCAGGTTCTTTCCGGCTCGGGTCGGTTTCTCCTTGAAGGCCGCGAACTCGAAATGGAGCCGGGCGTGATGTTGGTCGCTCCGTCGGGGGTTCCCCATGGCATTCGAAATGATGGAGACGAGAAGCTCGTGGTCCTGGCCATTCTGGCCCCCGGACCGAGCA
>CAWLAJ010000121.1:0-11807 GCA_963854795.1 Deltaproteobacteria bacterium UBA4427
GACACTTGGGCGGGGCCTTTGCCCTCGCCTCGAGAGAAGGGCGCGATCGTCGGACTCCCGTTGATTGCGGGAGGACTCGCGTTTCTCGGTTTCGGTGCGCGGCGGGCGCCGCGTGGTTCCCCGATGTGGATTCGAACCACAATTCACAGATTCAGAGTCTGTTGTCCTGCCGTTAGACGATCGGGGATCACGGTGTGGCCGGCTTTGTACCGGAACCGGGGACGCTCCTCAAGGTCGCTCGGGCGCGATTGTGAGCAGGCGGCGAAGTCGGGCTCGAATCGGGTCATTACAGGTCGTTGCTGAATCTACGCCCCTTGGGGATTCGCTCGTCGGCCACGAGCGGGGGCTGGAGGGCTGGGGCTCCGCTCGATTCTTGGGGAACTCGCCGCGGATTGATGCGCTCTCGAGGGTGGGACGTTTGGACGCGCTTTCTTAGACTCGGGATCCGCCCGAACTCTGCGCGACCGCGAAAGTCCACCCCGGGAGTCCTTCTATATATGCCTGCAGTCCTCGTCGAGAAACAAGGTCCCATCCTTGTCGTCACCCTCAACCGTCCCGAGAAGAAGAATTGCGTCAACTGCGAAGTGATGTGCCGGCTCTACGACGCCTGGGTTTCCCTCGATGAGGATTCCGATCTGCGTGTCGCGATCCTGACTGGCAATGGCGACACCTTCTGTTCGGGAATGGATCTGTCGGAGATTCCAAAACTGCGAACCGGCAAGCCCGAGAACGAATGGATGGAACGGGTCATGAGCGAGCCGGCCATCATGATGGGTTGTTGGTTGAAGACCTATCGGCCGACGAAGCCTGTGATCCTGGCGGCGGAGGGATTCGCGCGCGCCGGCGGAACTGAAATCCTTCAGGGAACGGACATTCGCGTCGCCGGGGAGAGCGCGATGTTTGGCGTCACCGAGGTCCAGCGCGGTCTCTTTCCGATGGCGGGATCGGCCGTGCGTCTGCGGCGACAGATTCCCTACGCAGTCGCCGCGGAGATGCTGCTTGCGGGTGAGGATCTGCCCGCGGCGCGTGCTCACGCGCTCGGGTTGGTCAACCACGTCGTGCCGGATGGCCAGGCCCTTTCGAAGGCCCTGGAGATCGCGGAACGCATCGCGAGCAACGGTCCGCTCGCGGTTTCCGGAATCCTGGCGACGCTTCGTGCGACGGAAACCCTGCCCGAAGAGGAAGCCTTCAAGATTGAAATGGAGCAGGGAATGAAGGTCATGATGTCGAAGGATGCGGTCGAGGGACCGAAGGCCTTCATGGAAAAACGCCCGCCAGTGTTTACTGGCGAATAACATCTACTTCTATTTAGACATAGACAAGAATCGAGGAGAATGATCATGAAAGCCGCCGTCATGCGCGCGAACAATGCACCGCTCGAGATCGAGGACGTGACCATCGACGCTCCGGGTCTGGGCGAAGTCCTACTGAAAACCGCCGCTTCGGGGATCTGCCATAGCGATCTTCATGTGATCGAAGGCGGGCTTCCGATGCCTCCGCCCTGCATTCTGGGCCACGAGCCGGCGGGAATCGTCGAGGCGATCGGCGAGGGGGTGACCGACTTCGTGCCCGGCGATCATGTCATCGGCTGCATCACGAATTGGTGTGGCGTCTGCAAGTTCTGCACGGGCGGCCGTCCCTATCTCTGCCCGAGCCAATTCAATGGTCGACCCGAAGGTTCGAAATCGCGACTGATCGACGCCGAAGGCAAGCCGATCATGCAGTTCGCGAACCTCTCATCCTTCGCGGAAGAGATGCTTTGTCCCGAGCGATCGTTGGTAAAGATTCGCGACGACATGCCGCTCGATCGGGCCTCTCTGATTGGTTGCGGCGTGACGACGGGTCTCGGCGCAGCGCTCAATACGGTTCATATTCCCGCCGGCGCCAGTGTCGTGATCATCGGCTGCGGCGGCGTCGGACTCTCTGCCTTGCAGGGTGCGCGGATCGTCGGCGCGGGTCAGATCATCGCCGTCGACGCCCAGGCCTGGAAATTCGATCTGGCGAAAGATTTCGGCGCCACGGATTGTGTCGACGCGACGGACGGCGACCCCGTGGCCGCTGTCCTTGAACTTACGGGTGGAGGCGCCGACTTCGTCTTCGAATGCATCGGACTGGTCCCGACGGTCCAGCAGGCCATCGGCATGACCGGACGCGGCGGGACGACCGTGCTCGTCGGCGTCGTTCCCGTGACCGAGATGGTGCCGATCTCGGCAGCCGATCTCACGCTTCAGGAGAAGAAGATCACCGGTTCCTATATGGGATCGAATCGCTTCCGCTTCGACATGCCGAAGTACATCGAATTCTATCTCGATGGACGTCTTCGCCTGGACGAGATGATTTCTTCGCGGATCAAGCTCGACGAAGTGAACGAGGCATTCGACCGCATGCGCAAGGGCGAAGCCGCCAGACAGGTGATTGTCTTCGACTAGCGCGCCGCGGCTTTGATCCGCCGGTCGAGTGTTAGTTACCGGTAAAGGCTGGGCGACGCTTGGCCAGGAAGGCTGAGATGCCTTCTTGTCCGTCTTCGGTTCGCGACGACGCGGCGATTCCTCGGGCCTCGTGTTCCATCTGACTTTCGAGACTGTCGTAGGTGCTGTTGACGAGCAGTCGCTTCACGATTCCGTAGGCCTGTGTGGGACCGGCGGCGAGATGCGCGGCGAGATCTTCGGCCGTCGCCATCAATTCGTCGGCGGGGACGACCTGATTCAGGAGTCCCCAGTCGAGGGCTTCGGCCGAATTGAGAACGCGATTGGTCAACATCAATTCGAGGGTCCGGCGCTGGCCGATGATGCGCGGCAGGAAATAGCTCGAACTGCCGTCGGGTGAGAGACCGGCGCCCGTATAGGCCATCGTGAACTTGGCGTTCTCCGATGCAATCGCCAGGTCCGTCGCGCACATCATCGAAAAGCCCGCGCCCGCCGCCGTACCATTGACCGCGGCCACGATCGGAGCGCGCATGCGAGCGAATCGCGAAATCGCCGCGTGTAGATTCGTCGTCAACTCCTTCAGATAAGAGGAGGTCGCCGCGCCGGCATCGCCCGACTTGCTCGCCTCGGCCATCGCGCCGAGATCCCCGCCCGCACAGAACATCTTGCCCTCGCCGGTCAGAAGGACCACGCGAACACGGTCATCATCATCGAGCTCGATCGCCGCCCGCATCAGCGCCTGGGCCATCTCCATATTGAGCGCGTTCGCCGCGTCCGGTCGAGTCAGCGTCAGCTTGGCGATGCCCCCATCGCGTTCGAGTCGGATCGTCGAGTCAGAAGACATAGAAGGGAGGACCTTTCTTTCAGGGCTGTCCATGCACCGAGGCATGATTGGAAGGACTCACGACCATATCGCGATTTCGAGCCGGCGGGAGCCCCATCGCCGGCCCCGAGCGCATTCAACGCGCTCCCGGTTCGCTGGGAATCGGCCCCTTGAAGCCCGGTCTCGACCGCCGCCGGCCCGAAAGGGTCGCAGGAAGGCCCCATTTCGGTACTCTCCGGCGTCCCGCGGAGAGGTGGCTGAGCTGGTTGAAAGCGCGCCCCTGCTAAGGGTGTATAGGCTAATACCCTATCGAGGGTTCGAATCCCTCCCTCTCCGCCACCCAGGCAATATAGGCAGAGACTTCCCGCTCGGATCACAGGATGGATCCGGAAAAGCCCGCGAATTCGCGGGGTGTTGGCGGTTGAGGTCGTTCGAATCCGAAGCAGAGACTGCTCGTTCCAGTAGCGATTTAGGCCGGCTAGCTAGTTTGTCTCTGTGGCTATTTCGGTGATTCGGTTTGGGGCTCCGGATGCTGCCTGAGATTCGGCACTGGCGGTCCAGCCACGACTCTCGAGACAATATGCTCGGCCTGGGCGGTGTAGTAGTTGGGGTACCCGTCGCCGCCGACATCAATCGCGTTTCCGGCTTCGGCCAACTCATTGAGCCATTGCAAGCCCTCCCAGCCGGTCTGCCAGACAGCCAGCCGTGGACCTTCCTCTGAGCTGGTCGTTGCCGGATTCAATCCGCCATCTGCCTGCCTTAGAACGCTAATGTGCCAGCCCATCATCGCTATGACTCCTTTTCACAGATCGGCCGAATTAGCGTCTCTCATTCTAGCTGGGGGACAGTTGGCCTGACTCAGTCGTGGCTGTTTGGTGGACAGTATCGCCTAACAGGAATTCCCTGCTCATCGAAATGAATTCCCTGTTCCAAATTACAGGGAACTTGGCGCTATGACGGCGGAAAGGTTGGAAAATCTCGGGTCTGATTCAGTCGGAGGAGTCCGAATACGAACAATTTCCCTGTATTTTCCCTGCATATCAGGGATCCATGCCCAGAGACCAGTTACCCTTCAACTCCGTCCGCCTCCTAGAGACCAGCTGCCCCCCGACTCCGTTCACCTGCTGGGAGTCCGGTTGGGGTTCGTGGGCCGTAATCGGTTGGTGATCGACTTGCCCCGGCATGCATCGGGATTCCGTCCGCGCCACAGAACGCTCTCTTGGCGAAGAGCGATTCTTGCTCGATAATTTCGAACGACCTACGAGTTTGGGCGCGCTCATTCGGTATCGCCGCCGGGCCGCGTAGAACATGGCTGAGTTCTGGCACGCTACGATCTTTGGCCAGCTCTCATCATACGCTGCTCATCGACGGTAACGACTCTCCCTATGACCGACCTAATGCGTCCTGAAGCCGAGATCGCAGCGACGCAGCCCGTCGAGGAGCCTGAGCGGCTCGCGACTTCCGTGATTTGGCTGTACTGCCTGCCCACCATGGGCATCGGCGTCACAGGTCTCCTCTTCAGCATGTATCTGATGAAGTACAGCACCGACGTGCTGCTCATCGCCCCCGCCACCATGGGGGTCATCTTCGGCGTGTCGCGGTTCTGGGACGCCGTGTCGGATCCGATGGTGGGGTACATGTCGGACCTCACCCGCTCTTCCATGGGTCGCCGCCGCGTGTGGATGCTGGCTTCGGCTCTGCCCGTGGGCATCGGAATCTTCGGACTGTGGTCGCCGCCCGAGAGCCTCGGACCCGTCGCCATCGTAGTGTGGATGGTAGTCGCGCTGTTGCTATACGAGACGGCGAGCACCGCCTTCTTCGTTCCCCATGGCGCGCTAGGCGTCGAGCTCACTCCGAACTACCACGAGCGCACTCGGCTCTTTGGCTATCGCCACCTGCTGACCGCGTTCGGTTTGATCGCCGGACTCGGTGTCTTCCAGTGGGTGTCAAGCGCGGAGGACATCCGCACCGCCGCGTTCTGGATGTCGATCATCTGCGGGGGCGGCGTCGCCGGACTGATCTTCTATTCCTCGCTTCGCCTGCGAGAGCGCCCCGACTATCAGGGGCGTGGCGGGACGGCGTTCAAGGCGACGTTCACCGACGTGGTCCGGAATCCGCACGCGCGGGTCCTGCTCTTCGTCTATGGAATCGAGACCTTCGGCGTGGCCAGCATCGCGATGCTCGTTCCCTATGTGACCGAGTACGGATTTGGGGCAAAGGAGATCACCGTCCCGCTCATTGCCTCGTACTTTGTTCCGCAGTTCGCCCTCACGCCCATGTGGATCGCCCTGTCGCGGCGCTTCGGAAAGAAGCCGCTCTGGCTCGGCGCGATGATCGTGACGATGCTGGCGTTCGCGGGCTTCTTCTTCCTCCCCGAGCGAGTGACCGTCTGGCTGTTCCTGCTGGCGGGTCTGCTGGGGTTCGCTGGCGGATGCGGCGCCGTCGTTGCGCCGTCGATCAACGCCGACATTGTCGACTGGGACGAGATGCAGACCGGCGAGCGCAAGGAAGGAGCGTACCTCGCGCTCTGGAACTTCGTTCGCAAGGCCGCCGGTGGACTTACCGCCGTGCTGACGGGCTTCGCGCTCAGCCTCGCGAATTTCGAGCCCAACGTCGAGCAGACGGACGAGGTCAAGCTCGTGATCCGAGTTCTCTTCAGCATCGTTCCCGCCACGTGTTACCTGATCGGTGCCATCGTCTTCGCGCGTTTCGCCTTCAACGAGAAGGAGCACGCCGAGGTGCGTCGGCTGCTCGACGAGCGCGAAGCCCGGAACGACCGGGATCTGTCGAGCTAGGCATGGGCACGGTCGGTGTTGTCATCGTCGACGTCATCGCTGAAAATTTGTGGAGCCCGTTGGCGCCGGAAGATTTCCAGTAGCCGCGATGGGTGTGCATCGTCATTATTCGGTACGAACGTGATTTGGCTGACTTTTTCTGCGCATTCGGGCTAAGGCTATGATTCGGCCAATGCCGTTCAAGCTCTCCGCAATTCTCTCCATTACAGCGGCCGTTTTCAAGGACCGTGCCGATCTCGTCGCTGAGAATATGGCACTGCGCCACCAACTTTCGTGCTTGATACATCGCGGGCGGCGACCCAAGCTTCGTCCCGTCGATCGCGTCTTTTGGGTTCTGCTATCTCATTTCTGGAATGGCTGGAGGGAAACTCTGGCCATGGTGAAGCCAGCCACGGTCTTGGCCTGGCATCGCAAGGGCTTCAAACTCTTCTGGCGGTGCAAGAGTCGAAAGCGCGGTCTCGGCCGACCTCGAATTCCCCTCGAAGTTCGTAGGCTGATCATCGAGATGGCAACGATGAACGTCGGTTGGGGCGCGCCCAGAATTCACGGTGAGCTGCTCAAGCTCGGCATCGAAATATCGGGAATCACCGTTTCGCGCTACATGCCCAAGGTCCCTTCGCCAGCGGGCTCCCGGCAGCGATGGGCAACGTTCTTTCGCAATCATTTACACGAGACCCTCGCGATAGATTTCGCTGTCGTGCCCACGGCGATGTTCGGCATTCTCTACGTGTTCTTTGTCCTCAGCCTCGATCGGCGACGGGTCCTTCATTTCAACGTGACCCGGCATCCGACTGCGGAGTGGACAGCCCAACAGTTAGTAGAGGCTTGTTCGTTCGATCTGCCTGGTCGTTTTCTGATTCGCGACAATGACAAGATCTATGGGAAGGTGTTCCGCGATCGAGTTGATGGGCTTGGACTCGAACAGATTCGCACTGCCTTTCGATCTCCATGGCAGAACGGATTCGCCGAAAGATGGATTGCCAGCCTGCGAAGAGACTGCCTGGATCATGTAATTCCGATCAACGAGCGCCAGCTTCGGCGCGTGATCCAGTCGTACGTTGACTATTACCACGCGGATCGAACCCACCTCGGATTAGAAAAGGACGCTCCCGAAGAGCGGCCGATCGAATCCCGAGAAATCGGAGCGGTCGTCGCATTTCCGCGGGTCGGCGGGCTTCATCATCGCTATACGCGCGAACTTCAGAGAGCTGCCTAGGGCGAATATGGATTAATGACGATGGACACCCGCGTTTTCAAGGCGTTGCAACTGCAACGCGTCAAGTCCAGAATGTTCTGAGACGCAGCAGGGATGTTTTTCGCTGGGTCATCGAACAGTTGACGCCGATCCAGATCGTCGGCATTCACGAACTGCACACCGGCGGAATGAACCGTCCCGGCTATTTCGGTGACTCTGGCCTGTCCCGGGGCGATTCGGGACGATCAATCCCCAGAGTCTGGGTCCGTGGTGGACCGGTCTGGAGCGACCACGATATCGGCGGATAGCAGTGTCATGAGATCTTCGCGGGTCGGCTCCAGTGGTGCGTGAGCCAAACGAAGTGCTTGGTTCCTGAGGATCGTTTCGAAGGCATTGCGCACGTAGCGTCCATTTCCAAAGGAGCGATCCGTGACCGCCAGCCGCTTGCCAAACAGCTTTTTCAGTGCTGAGCGAGCGGCTTCATCAAGTCGGTAGCCGCCGCTCTCGACCAACTGTTCAAAGATCTGTTCGAGTTCGTCTTCGTTGAAGTTCGCGAAGTGAATGTAGGTGCTGAAGCGGGAACGAAGCCCGGGGTTCGACTCGATAAAATCCGTCATTTGTTTTGGATAACCCGCCACGATTACCACCAGGCGATCTCGCTGGTCTTCCATCCGCTTGACCAGTGTATCGATTGCGCGTTGGCCAAAGTCGCTTTCGCCTCCCTGCGATAGGGCGTATGCCTCATCGATGAACAAAATACCGTCGAGCGCCTCTTCGACGATTTGAGCGGTCTTGACTTCTGTGTGTCCGACATACTGTCCCACCAATCCGCTGCGGTCCGTCTCGATCAGATGACCCTTGGTCAAGAGTCCGAGCGCACGCAGGATTTGAGCCAGCAGCCGGGCAACCGTCGTCTTACCTGTACCGGGGCTCCCCGTGAAGACCATGTGGTTCGCGAGGCCGGCGGTTGGTAGATCGACCGCTTTGCGCTTCTTTTGTACCTCGAGGAAGCTCACTAGCTTTTTGACTTCCCGCTTGACCGCTTCGAGTCCGATCAAATCGTCAAGGTCGGCGAGACAGTCCTCTAGGCTGCGAGCCTCGCTTTCGCACTTTGCCGTCATCGGTCCCTCGAGCCCCTTTAGCTGCGCCGCGAGATCCGGCCCAAGGTCGACCTCTTGCGCGAGATCACTCTCGACGCTTCGCGCTTCTTCTTCGCGTGTATTGGGTACGAGCGTTGCGCGAAGTCTTTTCAGGAACGCGAACTCGTCCTCGCGAAATTCGGTCCCTGCGAACAGCGTTGCCAATGCCACACCGTAAACAGCGAGACCCAACTGGACGTCTTGGCTCGCGGCTCGGAAGTCTTCCAAGTCGAATGATGGTTGACGCCTGAGTCGATCGCTGAGCAGGTCGCGATACACCGGGCTCCATTGCAGTCGTTCCTTCAGAGCGGCTGAAAAGGCTCCGCGGCGCGTCGCCGATGATCCCGAAGTGAAATTCGCGACGAAGAAGAGCGCCATGTTGGCCTCGTAGTCGATCTCGAACGTCGAGTGTTGGGTTCTTGCTGGAAGTTCCGCGCGCACGAGGACCAGCGATTCGGCGCAGAACTCAACCAGCGTCCGGAGGGAAACGTCCATATCGGATCAAGGAGCCAAGCGCGGCACTCGCCCGCGCTCGACGACCCTGGCGTCAACTCGGCGAGCTTGCAGCTCTCGCGCCAGATGTTCGCCGATCTGATCTAGAGCGATATGGGGAGAGCAGCTGAACATATCGATGGCTGCGCATCCCAACTCAGGCCAGGTATGGATTGTAAGATGGCTCTCGGCGATCACGACAACACCGCTGACCCCCTGCGGAGCGAAGCGATGGAACATCGAGTCGATCACAGTCGCTCCCGCTTTGCTTGCAGCGTCGAGCAGGAGTCGGCCAATCTCGTTTGGGTCGTCGAGGTACTCACTCGGACAATCATAGACCTCGAGCATGAGGTGCCGGCCCAAGATACGACGTCCTTCGGATCTTAAAGCCTTGGACAGTGGCTGAGACGTTTCTGCCTCCGCTTCATCGCTGGCCGACTTTTTGGGCAAGTTGCTAGGCACGTGCGATTTTGGCCTTCAGGGCGTCGAGCTTTGCCTGGACCTCGCTGTCGACCGACTTGTCTTCGAGCCCCTCGAACTCCGCTTCGAGTAGGCCGCCTGGCTGAATTTCCGCCATTTCTTGGGCCGCATCGGCCTCGTAGCTCGCGCGCTCGGCCTTTGCCTTCATCCTTTCCATTAGATTGTCGACATCGCCGCTCTTCGAGATTTTTGCCCTTGCTTCGTAGATTGACTTCTTGACTTCCGCGGCTTTGCTTTGCGCAATGATGAAGTCTTTGTTGCGCTTGTACTCTGCCAATTGGTCGTCAAAACTGGTGATGTCTTGCTTGAGGCTGTCGAGGGTCTTGCGCTGGTCCTGCCAATTGGTCTCAACGGAGTTTACTTTCTGCTCGTGTTCGGTAGCGCGACTCAGGGCCTTGACTGCAAGATCGTCGCGTCCGGCCTTGAGAGCGGTTTCGGCCTTGCGCTCCCACTCGCGCTGTTGCGCGCGCTCTTTCTCCATCATCGCCTTTGTCTGCCGTTCCGTTGCGATACAACCCTGGACCGCTTTCTTCGCCTCGCGGATTTGTGTTTCTTTGTCGCGAATTGCCTGTGCCAGCATGAGTTCTGGCTTCTCGAGCTTTTCTACAACCTGGTGAGTCGCCGCCTGGCCGATTTTGAAAATTCTTGAAAGAATGCTCATCGTGGTCTCTCCCTTCAGGCTGCGCTTGCGGCGCCTTCGAGTATTGCTGCTGTCCTGTCTACCGCGAGTTCGAGTGCATCGAACACACACATCAGCTCCTCGTCACAGAGGTCGCCGGTCTCTCTCCGCTCCACAAGTACCAGGCGTGGATCGCTACTGTTCGAGTTATCAATGCCCAAGCTTACGGGCAGAATCTCGGTATTGAGGTCGAGCAGCTTGAAGTAGAGGTCCTGGCTTGCAATTTCCTTGATGTTGCCGAGATCGATCTCGAAGAAGATGCTGCCATCTCCAATCCGCAGGAACACCGGCAGCTCTTCATCGCGCGATACTTTATAGATGCCATCGCCCAGGTCATCGACCGAGAACTCTCGAAACTGCAGAAATTCGAGCAAGTCGGTCTTCTTCGTCGATCGGATGGGTACCTCTTCCATTCTATTCTCCTTGAGGCAGGTCACTCTGTTGTTCGGACTGGATCCGCTCACCGAGTGAGGACTGCAGCGCTGGAAAGTCTCTCGGTTCATCGGCGAGTACGATCAGGCGATCGCCTGCTTGGATGATCCGATTCTTGTCGGGGTTTAACTCGATCTTTTCACCATTGATGATCCCGATCAATTGCATGTTCGCCTGATGCTCAATCACCGCCAGTTGCAAATCTTTGATTCGTCGACCTTCGAGCGAGGTTTCGTGAATATAGAACTGGCTGCCGCGCTTGTTGGAAATCACTTCCTGGATGACGGCGTGTACACCTGGATACACGAACTCCTGGGCCATAAGGCTATCGGTGACGCCTTCATCGAACACGATTCCGTCGACTCCAGCCCGCCGCATCATTCTCTCGTTCTTCTTGCTTACGAGCTGAACGATCACGCGAACCTCGACTTTCTGCTCGCGACAGAGTGTCGAAAGCGTCAGGCCGATCGCCAGGGTCGCCGCGTCGCTGGCGGGATCAGATGGGTCTACCGCGAACACGAAGACTCCCGAGCTCGTCAGTGCGCATGCGCGGGCGAGCACTTCTTCCTGGGTTGCGTTGCCGCGGACGTAGCGGATGTTCTGCTGCGCGAGTTCGTCGGGGAGCTCCTCGAAACGCTCGCTAACGAGCACGACCTCGCGTTCTGCGTGTTCGCTGTGGTGACGCAGCTCATCGACGAGCTGCAGCACTTTGCCCGTAGTTGGGCAATTGCAAATAACGAAATGATCGCGCATATTCACGGCGAGCAGCCCCTTTCTCTGCTTGGAGAGACGATGGATCACGGTCTCGGCAACCGTGCCGGCCAAGTACCCCACCAAACCGATTCCGACCAACATTGCGGGATACGACACCAAGAAGCGGCCCACAGACGTCTGTGCATAGTAGTCGCCATAGCCCACAGTTGTCATGGTCACCATCGCCCACCACAGACCGTCGGCCAAGGTGAGGCCCGAGTGGGTGTTTCGCTCTGCTAGATAGAACATCGTCCCAAAGAAAAGATTCATCAGGACAACGATAACGAGCACACTCGGTAGGTTCTGACCGAGTAGCTGGCGCCTGCGCAACCACCTGATCACTTGGATCACTGCAAGACCTTCAAAAGAGGAAGACCGCGAGCCAGAGTGGACTCACATAGAACGGATCGTAGTAGGGCTCGTAGTACCCGGGTGGATGGTGCTCGACCCACACGTGCTCGACATACTCGCCCTCGCCCTCGCCGTCCACGGCGGCCCCGGCTGGTGCGAGGCCACCACCTTCGGATCCTCCACCCGAGCGACGGTCCTCTTGGTCGAGCAGGTCGGTCAAGAGCTTGGCGCCCTGGGTTAGC
>CAWLAJ010000122.1:0-11784 GCA_963854795.1 Deltaproteobacteria bacterium UBA4427
GCCAGTTTCACAGTCTTGAGTGTGGATTCCGCAGACGTTCCACCGATCACGATCGCCAGATGGTATGGCGGACAGGCCGCAGTCCCGAGCAGCTTGATCTTCTCCATGAAGAAAGTCTTGATCGACTCCGGATTGAGAAGCGCTTTGGTCTCCTGGAACAGGAAGGTCTTGTTCGCGGAACCGCCGCCCTTCGTCACGAAAAGAAATTTGTATTCGTCGCCTTCGACCGCATAGAGATCGAGCTGAGCCGGAAGGTTCGTACCGGTATTCTTTTCCTCGTACATGGAAAGCGCAGCCATCTGGCTATAGCGAAGACTGGTCTCGGTAAAGGTCCGATGAATTCCGCGTGAGAGAGCCTCTTCGTCGTTGCCGGAAACCCAGACGTCCTCGCCCTTCTTTGCGACGACGATCGCGGTTCCCGTATCCTGACAAGAGGGAAGGATCATTCCCGCGGAAATATTCGCGTTCTTCATCAACTCGAGCGCAACGAAGCGATCGTTGTCCGACGCTTCGGGGTCTTCGAGGATCTTCGCCAACTGCGCGAGGTGCCCCGGGCGGAAGAGATGAGAAACATCGCGAACGGCCGCGGCGGCGAGATCCGAAAGCGCCTGCGGGTCGATCTTCAGAATCGTCCGACCCTCGACCTCGATCGTCGACACGTATTCGTCGCCGAGACTCCGGTAGTCGGTTTCATCGGGACCGAGTTGGAACATCTCCTGGTAATGAAAGTCGGTCATCGATGCGTCTCCCTCTGGCTGCAACTCATTCGCTTTACGACGAGCTTTGAGTTGATTCGATCGGCGCGCATCCGGGGCACAGAGAGTAGCTAACCCCAGCCTCGACGACGCTGCTTCCCTCTTCGGGGATGCATTTCGACGAGATCGGGATGATTGAATCTCGCGATCGCGGATATAGAGGCCGCGAGACTCAGCTATGGGCCCCCGATGGCCGATTGGAAAAGCGGGGAGGGATTCATCGGTGAAGCTGACGACGCCGATGCCTCTCTCTATCATGGGAGCAATGATGCGAAAACACCAAGCCCCACCCGATCGGGTCTTCGACCCGAAGCGACGACCTGCACGCCGTCCGGAGACGCGGCCCGGGCGATCCCATTCGGTCGCCGGACTCACTCTCACCACCTTGATCGCGTGTGCTCTCGGCACGTTTGCCTTTCTCGTGCCTGCGGACCCTGCGGGGGCCAGCGTCTTTTCGCCGCCCGAGCTCACCTGCGGACGAAGCTGGGATCTCGTCAAGAGCCTGCTGAAGCGACACATCAGCTTTCGCGACTTGAACCCCGAACTGCGAAAACGCGCGATCGAATCCTACATCGAGACGATCGATCCCTCGAAGACGCTCTTCTTGACCCATGAGGTCGCGGATCTCCGTATCAGATTGCGCGGCGTCTTCTTTGGCATGCAGAACGGCGAATGCGAATTGCTCGAACAACTCCAGGTCGAACTCGTTGGTCGCTACCAAAACATGGAAGAGCATGTTCGCGGGTTCATCTCACCCGAAACCTGGGAACTCGATACAGACGTTCGACTCATCCTCGATTCCGACAAGCGAGGTCATCCCTCCAACGCCGAAGCGCGCAATCGACTCGTCGAACGACTCGTTCACTTCCAGATGTCGAATTATCTGAGCGGCGACATGGAACTCGAAAAGGCGAAGGAAAAACTGATCCATCGCTACGAACTGATGTCCAAGCGAATCGGCGAACTCCAGCCCAAGGATACCTACGGTGGATTCCTGAATGCCTTTGCCAGCGCGCTCGATCCACACTCGACCTACTACCCTCCAGAGGCGGTCGAGGATTTCAACATCCAGATGAGCCTGTCTCTCGATGGGATCGGAGTCGCCCTGTCTTCGCGAGACGGGTATGCAGTGGTCGAGCGGATCATCCCCGGTGGCGCAACCGATCGAGCGCGTGCGCTCAAGCCCGGAGACAAGATCATCGCCGTCACTCAGGACAGCGAGGAATCCGTCGACATCATCGACATGTCGCTGCGAGACGTCGTCTCGATCATTCGAGGCAAACGCGGTACGAAGGTCAAGATCACCTTCCTACGCAAGTCGGACACGACGGAACGACTCGAAGTCGAAATCGTTCGCGACAAGGTCACGATCGCGGACTCGGCCGCCAGCATCGAGTACGAAGAAGTCGAAATCGGCGGCAAGACGAGAAAGCTCGCGATTCTCGATCTGCCGACGTTCTACGGCGATTCGGATCCATCCAAGCGTCAGAGTGGCCGGGACGTACGCGACCTCTTGCGCCAGGTGCGCGATGAGAAAGTCGATGGACTCTTGCTCGATCTATCGCGCAACGGGGGTGGAAAGCTCGAGAGCTCGGTCGAGATCGCGGGACTCTTCATCCGCGAAGGGGGCATCGTTGCAGTCAAGAACGTCTTCGCTGAGATCCAGGTGCTCTCGGACCCAGACGAAGACATCGTTTATGATGGTCCGCTCGTCATCTTGACGTCGCGACTGACCGCCTCGGCTTCGGAGATCGTCGCGGGCGCCATGAAGGATTACGGGCGCGCCGTGGTCGTCGGTGACGATCATACTTTTGGCAAGGGCACCGTCCAGAGCTTCGTGAACCAGCCGGGTCGCCTCGGCGCAATCAAGGTGACGACCGCGATTTTCTTTCGACCGGGCGGCGCGTCGACACAGCATGACGGTGTGGCCGCCGACGTCGTGCTGCCGTCGATCTTCGCCACCGAGGATCTCGGCGAGCGCTACCAAGACTACTCGCTCACGAGTCAGATGATCGCGCCCTTCCTCAACGATCCCGTCATCCGAATGAGTCGACCCAGCCCGGATTGGACCGAGCTGACCGAAGACTTGATCGTTGAACTCAAGCGACGCTCCGCGACCCGAGTCGACGAGAGCGAGGACTTCGCCAAGATCAACGAGCAGCTCGCGAAACAGGCCGATCGCGGTGACGTCATTCATCTCGCCGAATTGATTCGCGAACGTGAAGCGGCCGAAGACGAGGCCGCGGAGGAAAAGGGCGAAGGGGACTCGGAAGCATCCGATCAGAGTGACCTCGAAGGCGCGGGTGCTGCGAAGCCGGACGACGGGCCGGACGCGCCGAAGTCGACGGCAGACGACTCCGCGACGTCGTCGAATCTCGAATCGAAGAAGGATGCCTCAAGCGACGGCGCCACTTCGGACCCGAAGACGAGCGAAGAGGACGCAAAGTCATACACTGAGGACGAAGAAGAAGATGAGCCAACGCCGCAGCGTCTCGAAGCGCTGCGAATTCTGGCGGACCTCGTCGAACTTCAGGAGACTGCGCGTTCGACATGGCACGAACCACAATCAGCGTCGCGATCGGAATCGCCTTCGTCACAGCCGTAATCTGGACCGCCCTCGATCAAACCGACGTCGAATGCGAGATCTGCGTCGACTACCGGGGTCGCACCGCCTGCTCGATCGCTCGCGCAGCGGATCTCTCGTCGGCCGAGAGTCAGGCCCATAGTGGCGCCTGCTCCCAGGTGACCGGCGGAGTGACCGAAACTCTCGAATGCGACCGGATCGGCTCGACGGTCCGTCGCTGTACGGAGTGATCATCACTCCTCCCCTCTTTTCAGGCCTCTCGTAACTCTGGCCTTCCCTGCTCGGCACGCGGCGCGTCGTTTCCAGCGGGTTGGCCCCCAGGGGAACGCGCGCTCGGCACGAAGATGCCGATCCAATGCTCATGGAAAAGCTCCAACCCGGGTCGAAAAGACCCGGGAGGCCGGCCCGGCGTGTTCTGTTTCTGAATTCGGGGTGCCGCCGACCTGGCCGAGCCAATGGAGCCGACCCGTTCATGAGCAATCGACTCCAAAGCTATCTCTCGGCCTGCGAAGGAGACCTGCCGACCATGCCTGCGATCGCCGGCCAGATCGTGCAAGCCGTCGACCACCCGGACGCTTCCATCGATGACATCCGCAGCTTGATCCAGCAGGACGCGGCCATCGCCGCTCGAATTCTCAAGATCTTGAACTCGGCACTCTATGGCTTCCCCAGTGAGATTCAGAGCCTCTCCCACGCGATCTCGCTGCTCGGGACGATGACCGTCCGGAACCTGGTTCTCGCCGCGTCGATGAAAGAGACCGATCGCCGCTTCGGATTTCTGGAAAAGCTGCTCTGGCAGCATTCCTCTCTCGCCGGTCCTGTCGCGGCAATGCTCGCCGGTACCGGGGCATCGCCATCGACCCCGACATCGCCTTCACAGCCGGCCTCATGCATCACATCGGCAAGACCGCGCTCGCGAACAGCCTTCGCGACGAGTACGAGCGGGTCATGTCGACCGTGTACAACGAAGGCCGGAGCTTGACCGACGTCGAGCACGAAGTTTTCGGCTTCAGCCACGCCGAGCTCGACGCCGCCGTCGTTCAGCAATGGGGCCTTCCCGAAGGTCTCGTCCTGACGATCCAACACCATCACAACCCCGGAAAACTCGCCGAGCTCGACGAGGAGGTCGCGCGTATCTGTGCACTGACGACGGTCACCAGCCTCTGTCTTTCGAAACTCGGTGTCGGTCGCTCGAAGCTGCTGGACAGCCTCGACATCGGGGCGCAAGCGGCCTGGGCCTTCCTGAATCTGACGGCCGAGGACGTCGACCCCATCCTCAACGCCTGTTCCGATCGCATCAAAGAGAGCCAGACGGTCACCGGTTGGGCCTTCACCGGCAGATGCGAGCACTCGACGACGATCCAGCCGCCACCCCGAGGCGCCATCGTCGAATCACGCGAGGGCAGCCGTATTTCTGCTAGGATCAGAGGTTGCGGATCATTCCTCCGCGTCCATGTCGCGCCCGACAGGGAAGTGAACTCGTCCTCGCGCGATGAATTCAACACGACCACGCCAGTGCAATCGTTCGTTATTGCGAACCCGAAACCGAGATTTGTAGATCGGATCGAAGGAGAACATCATGGCACTCGAAGAAGCCGTGAAACAAGAAATCACCGAATTGATCACCGCGAATGAAGTCGTGCTCTTCATGAAGGGCAACCGACAAGCACCGCAATGTGGCTTCTCGGCGACCGTCGTGGGCATCCTGGATTCGATGCTGCCCGACTATCAAACCGTCGATGTACTCTCGGCTCCTCATATTCGAGACGGCATCAAGATCTTCTCCTCCTGGCCCACCGTGCCGCAGCTCTATGTGAAGGGCGAGTTTGTCGGCGGCTGCGACATCATCCAGGAAATGTTTGGCACGGGCGAGATCTACAAGACGCTCGGCGTCGAACCGATCGAGGTCGTTCAACCAAGCGTCGAAATCAGCGCCGCTGCGGTGACCGCCCTCGAGCAGGCGGCTGCGCAACACAGTGGGGAGGGTCGCGAATTACATCTCTCCGTCGACGCGACCTTCCAATCCAATCTCTCGATCGGTCCCCGCACGCCGGCCGACGTCGAAGCGCTGACCTCGGGAGTCTTGATTCTGCTCGACCCGATTTCTGCATCGCGCGCGGACGGAATCACCATCGACGTAGCCGACACGCCGAACGGTCAGGCCTTCAAGGTCGACAATCCCAACGCACCCCAGGTTCAGACCATGACGGTCGGCGAGCTCAAGGCGGCCATCGATGCGAATGAAATAGTCGAGCTACTCGATGTCCGAACACCCGAGGAGCGAGCGATCGCTGCTATTCCCGGCTCGGTCCTGCTGAACGAGGAAGAGGCAGCGCGAATCGAAGCGCTGCCTCGCGATACGAAGCTCATCTTGCATTGCCATCACGGAGGCCGCGCCCAGCAGGCCGCCGAGCAGTTCATTTCCCTCGGCTTCACACGAGTCTTCAACGTGACGGGTGGAATCGATGCCTGGAGTCAGGAAATCGATCCCGACACTCCCCGTTATTAGGCCCGATCGGAACCACTCGACATGGCTCTTCAAATCATCAACGCGGGCCCACCGCCCGAGGAAATCGCGGAACAGATCCGACAGGCGATCGCACAGCGGCTCCCCGACGCGACCATCGAAGTTCGGGCTGAAGCGCCCGGTCATTTCGCCATCTCCGTCACGGATGCGATCTTCGGCGGGCTCTCCCGGGTTGCCCAACAGCAGCGGGTCTACGGCGCCATCGCCGAACTGATGGCGGGCCCGAACCCGCCGGTTCACGCCATCGACCGGCTCGAATGCCGGGTTCCCTGAATGCCCGTCTCGCTTGGAATGTCCGCCTCGTCGTCTGCGGTCTAGGAATCCATCGACCAGAGCGGCTCGGGAATCTCGAAGCCGAGATCGCCGTCCCAGGAGTTGCGAAACGACACTTCGTGTGCCGGACGTCTGGGCGCCACTCCCCAACGGCCAGTCGGGTAGCCAAACGTCACACAGCCATTGAAGCGCCAGTCGTCCTCGTCGGGCACGCCTAACACTGCCTTCATTTCATCGAGCTTGAACGCAAAGACACTCGTGAGAGCGCTTCCGACGCCCTCGGTGCGGGCGGCAAGCATGGCATTCCAGATCGCCGGGAAGATCGACCCTCCGCTGGTATCAAATTGGCAGAAGGCGAAGAGGATGAGCGGATAGTCCTCGAAGTGGTCACCGAGATAGCTTGCTGATCGCAGGAGCTTATTGAACTCGATACTCTCGGGCGTGTCTGGATTCGCCGCCGCCTCATCGATTCGCGACTTGTAGATCGAATTCCAGAGAATTTCCATGCAGCTTCGGTAGATGGGACCGAGCTCTGCCTTGATGCCCGGGGCGTCGACGAGAAGGAATCGCCAGCCCTGGGTATTGCCGCCCGAAGGAGCGCGAATCGCGGCGTCGAGAATCTTCTTCTGGACCGCTTCGGGAATGGGATCCTTCTTGACGCGCCTCATTGCGCGGGTCGTGTACATCGCTTCGAGTGCATCCATGATCCTCTTCTCCCTTCGGCCCGTAGCCAGAGTCTTCCCGCCGGCTCGGCGATCGAGCCGGGCGTAGTACTACCCGTCGTGGTCCGCGACGGTCAAGTTAGAATAAATCGCCCTGCTCACCCGAGCGCGGGCCCTTTTTCGAAGACGCTTTCCTGGCGGGCGTCTTGGCCGGTGACGCCGTCCGGCTCCGCGAGCTTTTCGCGCTGGATTTCGGAGACTCGACCGCCTCGAGCTTCATCTTCGCAACGGGCTTTGGCGCCATTCGAGCGCCGCGAGCCGATGCGCTCGTCAACTCCAGACTTTCGAGGTCGAAATCGGCCTTCTTCAAACGCTGGCGCTTGGCGGGAACGAAATCCATGTGGACCGTGCCGGTCTGCCCTACGGGCAGCAAGAGGTCGATCCGCCCGCCCTTGTCCTTGATCAGCCGATATTCTCGATTGCGAATGAACTTGTCGATCTTGATCTTCTTCGCGTACGCGATTCGCTTCTTGTCCCGATAGACCACGGTGAATTCCACACCCACATCGGGATCGAAGATCTCGGCGTAGATCATCGGTCCCGTAAAAAAGACCTTCTCGGGCGCATTCATCACCCGGTAGGTCCCGTCCTTGGCGATCCCGAGGACATGTTCGAACTCGGAAACCGTCAGCTTGAATTGGTCTCCCCGAACTTCAGTCCCGTAGAAATTCGACTTCTTGTCGAAGGAGAGACGCAGGTTCTGACGCGCAACCGCGCGCTTGTCCACGGCTTCGATCTTGGCAAGCTTCGTTCGCCGCGGATAGCGATCGCCGTATTTCTCGATCATCCCCTCGAGATAACTCGTGGTCGTCTTCACCATGTTCTTGAGCTGGCGCTCGATCGCCTTGATCTTCTTTTCGATTTCAGAGAGCTCGTCCCGATTGCGCCCAATGTCGTAGGCGGAGATTCTTCGAATGCGAAGTTCGAGCAGCCTCGTCACGTCGTCATCGTCCATCGGCCGAACGAAGAGACGCTTCTGTTTCTTCATGCCGTCCAGGACGGCCTTGCGAACGGCTTCTGCCGTTTTCTTGTCTTCGATCTGCTTGTAGACGCGCTTCTCGACGAAGATCTGTTCGAGAGTCAACCAATGTTTTCGATCGATCAGCTGTTCACGATCGTATTCGAGTTCTCTCTTCAGCAGATCCTTCAGTCCAGCCGTCAAGAGCTTTGCAATCTGCGACACCGATCGTTCGACGGGTTTACGATCGTCGATAACGATCAGATTCGACGAAACCGAAAGCGAGCAGTCGGTATAGGCATAAAGCTGTGGGATGACTTCCTTGGCATCGGAACCACGAGCGATCGTGAGTTCGATTTCAACTTGATCGGTCGTGAAATCGTCGATCGATGAAATCTTGACGCGCCCTTTGCCCACCGCCGACTCGATCGAACCGATCAGTCCTTCGGTCGTCGTACCGAAGGGAAGCTCTCGAATGACGACGGTCTTTCGATCGCGCACTTCGATCTTCGCCCGGAGGTCGATCTTGCCCGCTCCGTCCTCGTACTCGGAAACATCCATCAAGCCGCCCTGCTGAAAGTCCGGGTAGAGCTTGAAACTCTTCTTCTTCAGGATCGCGATCTGCGCCTTCCAGATCTCGACGAGGTTGTGCGGCAGGATCTTGGTGGCCATCCCGACCGCGATGCCCTCGGCGCCCGTCATTAGAACAACGGGCAGCTTGGTAGGAAGCACGATGGGCTCTTCGTTTCGCCCGTCGTAGGAGGGCACGAAATCCGTGAGCGCGGGATGGAACATGGTTTCGAGAGCGAGGTCGGTCAGGCGACATTCGATGTAGCGCGCAGCGGCGGCGCGATGGCCCGTCAGGAGGTTGCCGAAATTTCCCTGCCGCTCGATGAAATAGTCCTTGTTCGCGAGGACGATGAGCGCGTCGCCAATCGAGGCATCCCCATGCGGATGAAGCTTCATCGTATCGCCGATGACGTTGGCGACCTTGTGGAAGCGCCCGTCGTTCATGCGGAAGAGCGTGTGTAGGATGCGTCGCTGAACTGGCTTCAGACCATCGCGCAGCTCCGGGATCGCGCGATCCAGGATGAAGTAGCTCGCATACTCGATGAAATGATCCCTCATCAAGGATTCGAGCTGACTCATCGAATTGCTCCTCGAGGTCGAACCATGCTAGAAGGGCTCAAAGAACATCCGTCGCAAGATTGTCGACGATGAAGTCTCGACGCTCCGGCGTATTCTTGCCCATGAAGAAGTCGAGGCTCTTCTCGACCTCACCCATCGAGCCGACAGTGACCTGCACCAGGCGAATCCCGTCGCCGATGAATTGGCCGAATTCTTTTGGACTGATCTCGCCCAGCCCCTTGAAGCGGGTGACCTCCGGACCCTTGATCGCTTCGAGAGCGTCGTCGCGTTCCGCCTCCGAGTAGCAATATCGCGTTTCCTTCTTGTTCCGCACGCGAAAGAGCGGCGTTTCGAGGATATAGACGTGGCCCTTCAAAACGAGATCTTCGAAATAGCGAAGGAAGAAGGTCAGGATCAGATTTCGAATGTGCATGCCATCGACGTCCGCGTCTGTCGCGATCACGACGCGGTTGTAACGAAGGCCCTCCATGCTGTCCTCGATGCCGAGAGCGCGCATGATGTTATAGAGCTCTTCGTTCTTGTAGATGGCGTCGCGCTTCAGTCCATGGCAATTGAGCGGCTTGCCCTTCAGCGAATAGATCGCCTGCGTGAAGACATCACGTGTCGGAACCATCACGCCGGCCGCCGAATCTCCCTCCGACAAGAAGATCGTCGTGTCCTCACGTCGCTTGGCCTTCGGATCATCGAAATGAAATTTGCAATCCGTGAGTTTCGGAATTCGAATCGCGACCTTCTTGGCCCGCTCGCGTGCCTGATTCTTGATCGCAGACAATTCCTTTCGGACCTTTTCGTTGAGCGCGACCTTCTCGAGAAGTCCCTTCGCATCATTCTGGTTCTCGTGCATCCACCGAATGACTCTGTCTTTCACGGCCGGAACGAGCCAGCTCCGCACATCCGAAGACCCGAGTTTGTTCTTCGTCTGGCTTTCGAAGACGGGATCCTGGAGCTTTACGGCGATCGCGCCGACGATCCCGTCGCGAACGTCTTCGCCCGCATAGCTCTTCTTCGCGTATTCGTTCACGCCCTTCAGCAAGCCCTCGCGAAACGCGCTCTGATGCGAACCGCCGTCATTCGTATATTGGCCGTTCACGAAGGAGAAATAGGATTCCCCATAGGCGTTTCCGTGGGTAAAGGCGAGTTCAAAACGATCGCCTTCGCTATGCGCGATATCGTAGAGCGGTTGTGCATCGCCCATCTCGTCCGCGAGTAGATCCTTGAGTCCGTTCTTGCTCTGAAAGTTCTCTTTGTTGTAGGTGAGCTTGAGTCCGCTGTTGAGGTAGGCGTAGTAGCGGAGGCGATGCGCGATGAACTCTTCGTTCCAATCGTAACTGTTGAAGATTTCCAGATCCGGCGTAAAGCGGACGAAGGTCCCGTCCGGGTCGCTGCTCTTGCCACTCTTCTCGTTCTTGATCTTTCCGCGTACGAAACTCGCCTGTTTGAATTTTCCTTTGCGAACGCTTTTGACCTCGAAATCCGACGAGAGCGCGTTCACGGCCTTCGTCCCGACGCCGTTGAGGCCTACGGAAAACTGGAAGACATCGTCGTTGTATTTTCCGCCGGTATTGATCTGGCTGACACATTCAACGACCTTGCCAAGCGGGATTCCGCGACCGTAGTCGCGGACTTCGATCGTGGGTCCGTCTCGCCGAATCTCGATCTTCTTGCCGACGCCCATGATGAATTCGTCGACCGAATTATCGATCACTTCCTTCATCATGACGTAGATGCCATCGACGGGCGTCGAGCCATCACCGAGCCGACCGATATACATGCCCGTTCGCAGTCGGATGTGTTCGAGCGCGTCGAGGGTCTGGATCGCCTTCTCGTCGTAGGCGACCTCTTTCCGGCTCGAAGCTGCTCCGGCGGCCTTCCCGGTCTTGATAACCGACCGTTTCTTGGCGGGTTTTTCGCCCTTTGGGCCTGCGGATCCCTTCGCCTTCGCCATTTCTGGAAAATTCGCTTTCTAGCTGTGATCCGGGGGGGAGCGGGGCCTAGAGTGGGCCATTCGCCGCGATCGTCAAGATGGGGCTCCTGAATCCTCGAATCGAGTCCAAATCGACACGGCCGCTGTCGTGGATGCCGAAACCGACCAGACTCGCGTATCTCGAGTCTGGGACATCTCGATGCGGGGACCGAACCAGAAGCGCAATTCGAAATTCAGGTAGCAGATCCCCGGCCAGGCGATGCATGATTGGACGCGCCGCCCCAAGGAATCCCAATCATGTCGGAACAGATCCCCAACCCGGTCGCCTCCCTCGCCCCCGCCGAACACACGAAGACCGGCCTTGATCAGGGCTGGGACCAACTCGGGCGGGCCGGCGGCTGGTGGACGGGTGCCGAGCGAATCGCGATCGCCCAGGAGAAGCGCGCCGCCCAGAACTGCGCGCTCTGCCGCGATCGAAAAGCCGCCCTCTCCCCGTACTCGGTCTATGACCAGAAACATGAAAGCCCGACGACGCTTGCGGACCCGGTCGTCGATGTCATCCATCGAATCATGAGTGATCCGGGGCGCCTCAGCCAGCGTTGGTACGACGACGCGATCGAAAGCGGAGTGAGCGCCGAGCAACTCGTCGAAATCACTTCGATCATCGGCTTCGTCACCATCGCCGACACTCTCTCCCGCGCGCTCTCGATTCCGCAGCGGCCCTTCCCCGAAGCGCAGGATGGCGAGCCGCATCGTCAGGTCGAAGCCGGTACCAAGATCGACCGCGCCTGGGTTCCCATGGTCGAGATCGAGCAGGCCGAAGGTCTGCTCGAGATGATGTACACCCAGATCGCAGAGACCGCGGGATTCGTCTTCAATGTCGGCCGCTGCC
>CAWLAJ010000123.1:0-11751 GCA_963854795.1 Deltaproteobacteria bacterium UBA4427
CAGGTGAATGAAAAGGCGTTCGAAGAAGCGTGACAAGCATAGCGACCGCGTGGCCGCAGGTTTCAGAGATCGAATGCGTTCTGTAAATGCGTCAGTCGCGCCGACCGTGGCGAGAGCTCGGACCAGGGTCGAGAGATTTCGAAGCATGCGAGGGTCGCCGGCGCGAATCCGGCACGTAGCCGGCTCAGGTCTTCAGGATCCCGAACCAGCTCCAAGGCGAGATGGCTGATTCCCGGATTGTGTGCGAGCAGAAATCTCGTTTCGAAATGCGCAGACGGCGCTTCGTCCGCTTCGGGCGGAGCGTCGAGAAACGTCGCGGGGTCCGTGAGCGCTTCGAACAAGGATTGCACCGCCGCATTGTAGAGGCGGTCTTCGAATTCGACGGGCGGGTCGGAGCCCAGGCCCGTGCAGAGCGCTTGCCATGTTTCGCGACATCGAATGGCGGAGGAGGAGAGGGCGCGATCGGGTCGCAAGCCTTCACGGACGAGCCAAGCACCGACCCGGATCGCCTGCTCATTTCCGGACCCCGTGAGCGGCCGGGAACGGTCACGACCGTCGCCGGCGGCAGCCGCAGCGTGTCTCATGAGAATCAGTCGCCGTGCGCTCACGCCTCAATTTCTAGCCGATTCAGCCGAGGCACGCCGAGTCGGACACGATCGATCGACATTCGGCTACTCTTCGACTGTCGCTGCAGCCATCATCGCGCAGATCGACGAGTTGAGTTTGAATGGGCGATGAACGAAATGAGGACGGGACGGCCGTGCGAGAGGCGAAATTCGGAATCGGTGAAGTCGTGGCCCACCGCTTTCGCCCATTCCGTGGTGTGATTTTCGACGTCGACCCACTCTTCAATCACACCGAGGAATGGTGGCTGTCCATTCCGCCGGAAGTTCGGCCGCTGAAGGACCAGCCCTACTACCATGTACTCGCCGAGACCGAAGATTCGACGTATGTCGCCTATGTGTCCGAACAGAATCTAGTGCCCGACGAGACCCATGCCCCCTGCCGTCATCCGCAGCTCGAGTTGATCTTCGATCGCTTCGAAGACGGCTGTTATATCTCGAAGGACCGCATCCAGAATTAGTCGGGTCCGCCGGTGTCGCTTCAGCTATAGCGAGCAAGAGGGCCGGAAGCGCGGCTCCGGCTCAGGGAAGCGGCGCTTCATGTCTTCGAGCGGAACGTTCGAGAATTGGCGAATCACAGCGAGTCGACAGGCTTGTAGGTCGTCGCTGGACTGACCCTGATACATGGCCGTCACCTGAGCACTGACATAGTCCGACTTGGACGGCGTGCGCTCGCAGCTGGCCAGAACGACCGACGCCAGGACGACGAACCAGACCCGCCCCGCACCGAGACCCGCCTTGCGCTGCGCATACATTCGATGGTTCCCCCGATGACCAGGATGCGGCCATTTCGGATTCTATTGCGAATAGGCTCGAGCGGGCAGCCAGGTCACCAGATCCGGCCAGATAAAGATGAAGGCCAATCCCAGAAGCTGCAAGCCCACGAAGGGTAGGATTCCGACGTAGAGAGTGCGGATGTCGATTTCCGGTGGCGCGACACCCTTCACGTAGAACAAGGCGAATCCGACGGGAGGCGTCAGGAAGGAGGTTTGCAGGCAGACGGCAAAGAGAACGGTGAACCAGACGAGATCGAAGCCGAGCCCGACGACGACAGGGGCCACCAGGGGAAGGACGATGAAGGTAATTTCGATCCAATCGAGAAAGAAGCCGAGTAGAAACGTCACGAGCAAGATCGAAAGCACGACGCCATTGGGGCCGAAGGGCAGACCGAGCAGGCCGCGTGCGATCAACTCGTCACCGCCGAGTCCGCGCAGCACCAGTGCAAAGGCCGAGGCGCCGACGAAGATTCCAAAGAGATAACCGGTGGTCAGCGTGGTTTCTCGCAGGACATCACGCAGCACGTTTCGTCCGAGCCGCCGCCTCCATGCCGCCAAGAGCAGTGCGCCGAAAGCGCCGACGCCCGAGGCTTCGGTTGGTGTCGCGATGCCGAAGAAGATGCTCCCGAGGACCGCGAGGATCAGCGCCGCGGCGGGCACGATGTCGCGGAACACGGATAACACGAGCGCGAGATCGACATCCTCCGCATGTTCCGGCGCGGGCGCGACGTCGGGCCGGAAGGCCGGATAGAGGATCAAGAACGTGATGTAGAGGCCAGCCAGCATCAGCCCGGGAATGACGGCACCGAGGAAGAGGTCGCCGACCGAAATTGCGAGTCGATCGGCCATCAGGACGAGCATGATGCTAGGCGGGAGCAGGATACCCAGCGTTCCGACCGCGCAGACCGTACCCGCCGCGAAGGTTGGCGCGTAGCGCGCTTCGAGCATGGGCGGCAGACCGAGCAGTGCGAGCAAGACGACCGAGGCGCCAATGATCCCAGTACTCGCCGCGAGCACCACACCGATCAGCGCGACGGTCACCGCGAGACCGCCACGCATTCGCCCGAAGAGCCGCGAAATATCGCGCATCAGATCGGCAGCGATGCCGGCGCGGTCGAGCAGGAGCCCCATGCACACGAACATGGGCAGCGCGACGAGCACCCAGTTGTCCATCAGATCCCAGATCCGGTCGGTGACGAGCGACGTGAAGTTCCAATCGACCCCGGTGAAATGACCGAAATCCTGTTCGACGATGATTGCGATTGCGGTAAAGAGAACGGCGACGCCACCGAGTACCCAGGCGACCGGGAAGCCGCTCAAGATGCCGAAGATGAAAGACGCGAACATCGCCACGGCAAGCCATTCGCGAACGCTCATTCCCGATCGCTCGCGGGCCGGTCGGCGAAGAGCCGACGCCAGACTCGAGCCAGATGAGAAAGCGTCGTCACGAAAAGCAAGCCGAAGGTAAGGGGCAGCATCGACTTCAGCAGCCAGCGATAGGGCAGACCACCCGCGGAGGCTGATCGCTCGCCAACGGAGAAGCTATCCGCCACGAAGGGCAGGGAACTCAGGAAAACGAGAGTCAAGAAGGGGAGCTGCAAGAGCAGGATTCCGTAGAGGTCGATCCAGTCGCGTGTTCGAGGCGCCATGTTCTCACGCAGCACATCGACGCGAACGTGTCGATCTCGTGATGCGCAGGCGACGATGCCGATCATGAATCCCGCCGCATAGAGATGCCATTGAAGTTCTTCGAACTCGATGCGGCCAATTCCGAAGGCGTAACGAAGAACGACGGCAAATACGATGACCGCGATCAGGGCGAGCCAGACCCAGGAGAACAGGGCGGCGACTTTGTCGAGCAGAGCCTCCACAGGCGAGGCGGATTCGGCGCTGACATTACGATCCACGGAGGTTCTCGACTCGCGCGCCGCTCTCCAACAGGTCGACTTCCGTGCGATCGGTTTGAGTCGGATATGCCAGTTGACGCCAGCGAGCATATTGGGATCGGAAGTTCTGTTGGTGCCGGAGAACGCGCGCGAAGTCCTCGTCCTTGGCGGCCTCTTCCTCGAGGACTTCGGCGACCGCGATTTCGAGCGTCGCCAACAGGTCCGCCGGGAGCGTTCGGGTCTGGACGCCGGCCGCCTGGAGTTCCTTGATCACGGGACCCTGGCTGGCCTCCGCTATCGACAGATTTCGATGCACGCCGTCTCCGCAGGCAAGCTCGATCGTTTCACGCGTCGCGATCGACAATGCATCCCAGGTCGGCTTGTTGACGACGAGGTGAAAGGCCGTATGGGGTTGATGCCAACCGGGGTAGTAGTTGAAGGTCGCCACTCGGTTGAAGCCCAGCCGCGCATCGACCTCGGGCAGGGAAAACTCGGTCGCGTCGATCGCACCCTTCTCGAGCGCCTGAAAGATCTCGCCGCCCGGGAGCATGGTGACCGACGCCCCTAATTTCTGGAGCGCACGTCCCCCGAGGCCTGCGAAGCGAATCTTGAGCCCCTCGAGATCTTCGCGGCTCTCGATTTCAGTGCGGAACCAGCCGGCGGTTTCCGGTCCGATGAGTCCGCAGAGAATGGGTTCGATGCCGAGTGGACGATAAATCCCCTGGGCCAACTCGAGTCCGCCTCCGCGTACCCACCAAGCAGAATATTCCCAAGGCGTCATGCCGAAGGGGACCGCACCGAATAACACCGAAACCGAGAGTCGCCCCTCGTCATAGCCGAGCCATGTATAGCCGGCTTCGATCTTGCCAGAGCGAACCGCGTCGACGATCGCAAAGGCCGGGACGACTTCGCCCGGATCATCCACGGTCCAATCGATGCGACCGCGACTCGCGATTCGCAGTCGCTCCGCGACTTCGACCGGATTCTCACCCAGGGTCGGGAGATGGGTACCGAAGGCGCTCGTCACTCTCCAGCGGAGTACGTCCACACCGCCGCCGGAGCCTTCGAACTCTGAAGCACGTTCGATGTTGATGGCTGGCTGGCTTCGATCGCTGCGCAAGGACCCGGCGCCGATCACGCCGGCCAGGAATGCGATCAGCACGGCGATCAGGGCTTCGCGTTTCGACATCCGGAAAGCCTACCCTCCGTATTGAAGGTCACTGAAGAACGTCTCTGCGCACGAGGTCCAACGCGGCCTTCGCCAACGTGGTCGTCTGGTTCTGATAGGCCGAGAGATCGACCTTGTCCCCCATCACGCCCTTCATATAGCGAGACAGGACGCCTTCGATGATCGCGGCGAGTCGCCAGTACTGAAACGCGCGGTAGTAGTCGACGCCCTTCGTGCTGAAGCCGGTTCGTTCTTCGTAGCGGGCGAGGATCACCTCGCGGCTCGGAAATCCGCCACAGGAAGTCGCTGAGAGCCCGGTCCCACTCGCAGTCGGTCGGGAGTCGCCGGGTCCATTCCAGTCGTTCATGAGATAGCCGACGTCGGCGAGCGGATCGCCCAGCGTGCAGAGTTCCCAGTCGAGGACGGCCTCGATCTTGCCCTTGGCGCCGTTGGACAAGAAATTTCCAAGACGGAAATCGCCATGGACGATGACCGAACCCTGTTGATCGGGCATTTTCGCTTCGAGTTCAGCGTATGCTGCTTCCATCTCCGGCAGATCACGCGTCTTGGATTTTTCCCATTGGGTACTCCAGCGTTTCAGCTGACGCTCCAGGTACGCTTCTCTTCGCCCGAGATCGCCGAGGCCGACGTCGCTGGGTTCGATCCGGTGCAGGTTGGACAGGATCTCGATGGCATGCATCCCGAGTGCTTTCCGATTTTCTTCGGGCACGAGTTCGGCGGTCATCTCCGGACCGACTAGAACGTCACCTTCGACATAATCCATCACGTAGAAGGGTGCGTCGTTCACCGACTCGTCGGTGCAGAGCGCGAGAGTTCGAGGAACGGGCACATCGCTGTCGGTCAACGCGGAGAGAATGCGATGTTCGCGACCCATATCGTGCGCGGTAGCCAGGACGGCACCGAGCGGGGGTCGCCTGAGCACCCGTATCTTGCCCCGAGCGTCTTCGACGAGAAACGTGAGATTGGAGCGACCGCCCGTGATCAATTCGAACTTGAGCGGTGGAACAGCGCCTTCGACATGCTGAGCAATAAATTCTTCGAGTCGGTCTTGCCGGATACCCTTCATAGGATTCTCAGTGTAGCGGGATTGAAGTCGGGCGCGTTGGCTTCGCGACCCGCTTTCAAGTCGCCGGACAGGCCTTGACGATTTCGATTCGATGGCGCGACGATTCGCCGGAGGGTCCGGGGTCGTCTGCGACCAGCGACCCGATTTTCGTCATTGGCGAACAGCCTTCGGCGGCGAAAGCGTCGATCAGGGCGCGCGTGATCTCGGGCGCGACCGCAAGCAGCAGGCCGCCCGAGGTCTGTGGGTCGAAGAGCCATGCTTCGTCGGACTCATCCAGTCGAGACGAGTCGTCGCGACCGACGTAGCGCAGGAAGGCGCCGCGATTGGCTGGATGAGCGGTGCTTCGATGGCCGGCTGCCCAGAGTTGCCGCGCGCCGGGAAGAAAGGGCACGAGCGCAGTCTCGATCCGTGCGACGAGATCCGTCCCAGACAGCAGCGTCATCAGATGACCCGCGAACCCGAAACCCGTGATATCCGTCGAGGCATGGGCGCCGAATTCGACAGCCAATCGGCCCGCGACTTCGTTGGTTTCCTGCATGGAGTCATGGCAAGCGGCAACCCAGACGCCCGCCGCGAGTCCCATGTGGTCGGCGGCCAGGACGACCCCTGTTCCTAGACGACCCGCGAAGACCAGGTCATCGCCGGATCGCGCGCCCGCTTGCCGCAAGAGCAGACCCGTCGCGGGTCCATCGCCGACGACCGAGAGGCCGACCGTGAGTTCCTCACCGATCGTCGTGTGTCCACCGAGCAGTGAGACGCCTTGTTCGTCGAGCGTTGCGCGGATTCCCGAGAGCGCCTGGAAGAGGACTTCCTGCGAGTCGTCGGAATCGTCCGCTTCCGTTTCGGGTAATCCGATCACCGCCTGGGCGTAGCGTGGGCGGCCACCCTTCGCGAAGAGGTCGCTCAGCGCGTTGCTGGCGGCGACGCGACCGATGAGCCATGGATCGTCACAGAAAGACCGAATCACGTCGATGTTATGCAACGTCGTCTTGCCGGACTCGTCCCGGGTTGCCGCGACATCGTCCCGCGAATCCAGACCGAGCAGCACCGTTTCGTCGGTCCGGGCTGCCGGCAGCCGCCCGAGTGCGGCCGTGAGCGGCTGCGCACCGAGTTTCGCTGCGCAGCCGCCGCAGGACATTTCTTCCCCGCCATCATCCTCAGCGTGTCCCGAAGACATGGCGCCAAGCGTCGCCAGAGCCGGGTTCGGAAGGCCCGATTCGTCGAGGACCTGGAAGAGGACCATGAAACGCCTGTCGATCCAATCTTTCAGGCGAAAGATCAGGGGGCCCGCCGCGGCCATGCCCCATTTCGAGGCGAGCGCGCGCCCTTGTCCCAGATAGAGAAGCGACAGGAAATCGCGTTGCGGCCGATACCGCTTGAGACTCCTTCCGGAAAGGCGCGCGCGAAGGTTGTGTTCGAGAACCGGACCCTGGCGAACTGCATAGACGCCTGCGCGCGGTACCCAACGATGATTCACCAGTCGCGCACAATCTCCGCAGGCAAACAGATCGTCGAAGTCGAGGGTCTGAAGCGTGTCGCGAATTTCGAGAAATCCCGATGGGTCACAGGAGAGCGGGTGCGCGGCTTCCTCTCCGGCCTTCGAGTCTGGCCGCTTCGCCCGATCGACGGGAAAGGAGATCGGTGCAGCCCCGGTCGCCCAGACCACGAGATCCGCCGGAAGATGGGACTCGCTTTGCGGATCGAGTTCGCTCGCATCCGGGTTCGCGGGTCGGACGACGACGCCCGATGGGTCGGCTCGCAGCACGAGCTTGGAAAAGATCGTTTCGATGCCGCGACTCCGCGTTTCTCGCTCGATCGCGCGACGGGTTCTTCGGCTCGTGCCGGCCATCAACTCGTTGTCGCTGGTGAGGACGGCCATCGACGGTTCCAGTCCGGACGCCCGAAGTCGTGCATCGATCGTGAACGCGAGTTCGGTTCCCGCGGCGCCTCCCCCGACCACGAGAATTCGCGGCGAGCGACCCAGGCCAGAGAACTCTTCAAGCCGAGTTTCGATTGCCCTCACGAATCGCCCGATGGGTCGCGTGGCCAGCGTGTGCTTCGTCACGCCCGGAAGCTCGAGGCCGCGGACCGTTGATCCGACATCGAGGCTCGCGAGGTCGTAACGAATCGGCGGGCGCCCTTCGATGGCGATTTCCTTTCGGATCGGATCGATCGACTCTGCCGCCGCCAGGATGACGCCGGCGCCGGCGCGACGGGCGAGGGGGACGACATCGATCTCGAGTTCATGCAAGTCGTAGTCGCCGGCCACGAAGCCGGGGACCATCCCGGAATAGGCCGCCACGGGTCGGTCGAGCACGATCAAAAGCCGCGTGTCTGCAGGGGGGTCCATTGCCCAGCGGCGCAGGACCTGAACATGGGTATGCCCGCCTCCGACGAGGACGACTGTTCGAATGGCACTCAGGGGATTGGCTCCTTCGACGGCGCTTTCTCGGCGTGGCCCCGCGCGACGCGCCTGCTGGGGGCTATCGGAATCGCGCCTGCGACCGGTACCCTAGACCGGAGGCTTCGGTCGCGTGACGAGTTGATCGAGGTCGCGGACGGCACCGCGTGCCGCGCTCGTCGCCATCATTCCATACGCCCGCAAGGCAGGCAATTCATGCTATTCGCGGTGAACATGCCCGAACACGAGCCGCAGGTCGGGCAAGCGGAGCGTTCGAGGTCGAGAAGTTCATCATCGCTGACCGCATCATCGCCGGCGGCGATCATCGGGTCGATCAGATCGTAGCGGCGTCCCTTGCGATCATGGGTTCCCACTGACCTTCCCGCTTCCATCGGCCCCCCGGAAACGAAGATCGTCGGGATGTTCAGTCGCATCGCCGCCATCTGCATCCCGGGTGTGATCTTGTCGCAATTCGAAATACAGACGAGCGCATCGGCCACGTGGGCCTGGACCATGTACTCGACGCTGTCGGCGATCAGGTCCCGAGAGGGCAGCGAGTAGAGCATGCCGTCGTGGCCCATGGCGATTCCGTCGTCGACGGCGATCGTATTGAACTCGACGCCCCAGCCGCCGGCGGCGTCGATCACCTTCTTGACGCGCTGGCCCATGTCGTGGAGGTGGACATGCCCAGGCACGAACTGCGTGAAGCTATTGGCGATCGCGATGATCGGTTTCGTGAAATCGGAATCCGTCATACCGGTGGCTCGCCAGAGCGCGCGGGCGCCGGACATATTTCGTCCAAAGGTCGTGGTGCGGCTGCGATAACCCTTCATGGGCGGGAGGATAGGGCTCGAAGCGCGAATCCGCACGAATCTCGCGCGAGGCCGGGCGGAGAACGAACGAGGGATCCGCAAATCCCCTATGTTCGCGCCATGAGCCTGGAACTCTTGCGCGATTACGAATCGACGAGCTTTGAACACGACGGACTGCGCCGGCCCCTCTATGTCCGAGGCGAGGGGCCCGGCATCGTGGTCATGCACGAGATCCCGGGTCTCTATCCGCCGGTCATCGAGTTCGCCGACCGCCTCGTCGCCGCCGGATATCGCGTCTACCTACCGGAGTTGGTCGGGCAGGCGGGGCGCGAATTCTCGAATGTCTACCTCGTTCAGTCGATGGCGCGGGCGTGCATCGCCCGCGAATTTCATGTGCTGGCTTCGCGCGGGTCGAGTCCGATTACGACCTGGCTACGCGCGCTGGCCCGCAAGGCCCACGAAGAATGTGGGGGACCCGGCGTCGGCTGCATCGGCATGTGCTTGACCGGCAATTTCGGGCTCGCGCTGATGGTCGATGAATTCGTCATGGCACCGGTCTTGTCCCAGCCCTCGCTGCCCTTTCCGTTCGGCCGGGAACGCCGGCGGGCCTTGCACGTTTCGGATGAAGATCTCGAAACGATCCGGAAGCGAACGCGAGAGGGGGGCTGTCCGGTACTCGGACTTCGCTTTACCGGCGATCCGCTCTGCCCGCCCGAGCGTTTCGAGCGCTTGCGCGAAGAGTTGGGTGAGGCCTTCGAGGGAATCGAGATCGATTCGTCTCGGGGAAATGCCAACGGCATCCCGGCGACCGCGCATAGCGTCGTGACGAAGGATCTGGTCGATGAGGAAGGCCATCCGACCCGGCAGGCACTCGATCGTGTGATGTCGTTCTTTGCGGAGCGATTGAAACCGGCGAACCCTTCCTGACGTTCGCAGGGCTTCGCTCGTCTATTCCTCGATTTCGCCGAGCGGGGGGAGTGTGCCAAAGCGTCCGTGGTTGGCGGCCGCGACGATGAAGTCGCGATTCAGGTCCGAGATGAAGCGGACCGGAATTTCCTTCGGACAGGCAGCCATGCACTCGTAGTGATTCGTGCAAGCCCCGAACCCTTCGCGATCAAGGGCCTCGACGAGATTGACCGCCCGTCGAGTTCTCTCGGGCTGTCCTTGAGGGAGCGAGGCGAGGTGGGCGGCTTTGGCGGCCACGAAGAGCATCGCGGAGGCGTTCGGACAAGCGGCGACACAAGCACCACAACCGATGCATTCGGCGCCTTGGAAGGCGGTATCCGCGTCGTCCTTCGCAATCGGGATCGAATTTGCGTCGGGTGCCGAGCCGGTGTTGACGGAGATGTAGCCGCCCGCCTGGATGATTCGATCGAAGGCACGGCGGTCGACCACGAGATCGCGAATGATCGGGAAGGCCCTGGCCCGCCAGGGCTCGATGGTAATCGTCTCGCCATCCTTGAAGTGACGCATGTGGAGTTGGCAGGCGGTGGTTGCGCGCTCGGGCCCGTGCGGAATCCCGTTGATCACCAGCGAGCACATTCCGCAGATGCCCTCTCGGCAATCGTGGTCGAAGGCGACGGGTTCTCCGCCGTGGGTCACGAGGTCTTCATTGAGGACGTCGAGCATTTCGAGGAACGACATGTCGGGACTGATGCCGTCGACTTCGTAGCGGACCATGTCGCCTGCAGCATTCTCGCGGGTCTGGCGCCAGATGACGAGGTTGAATTTCACTTATAGCTCCTCGTCGCAAGCTCGACGTTCTCAAAGATGAGCGATGTTCTGTCGGTCGATTCCCGACGCCCTGGAATTCCCAGGCGCTGACGTGGGTATATTCGGCGTCGTTCCGTTTGGCTTCGCCATCCGCCGACTGATGTTCTTCTCGGAAGTGGGCGCCACAGGATTCGCTTCGCTCCAGGGCGTCGTAACAGAGGATTTCACCGAACTCGAGGAAGTCGGCCACACGCCCGGCCTTTTCCAGCGAAACGTTGAACTCTTCGTTCTCACCGGACACGCGAACGTCCTGCCAGAACTCCTCCCGAAGGCTTCCGATTCTCTCGATTGCAGTCCGAAGACCCGCCCCGTTTCGGCTCATCCCGCATTGTTCCCACATGATCGCGCCGAGCTGGCGGTGGAAGGAGTCGACGGAGCGTGATCCTTCGATCGCGAGTAGTTTGGCGATGCCTTCGCGAACGGTGCGCTCGGCTTCGTCGAAGGCCGGATCTTCGATCGTGACCGGGGGCAGTTCCGCGGTTGCGAGGTAGTGACCGATCGTGGCCGGGAGAATGAAGTAGCCGTCGGCAAGACCCTGCATGAGGGCACTCGCGCCGAGTCGATTTGCGCCGTGATCCGAAAAATTCGCTTCGCCAATCACGTGAAGGCCGGGCAGGGTGCTCATCAGGTTGTAGTCGACCCAGAGTCCGCCCATCGTGTAGTGCGAAGCGGGATAGATGCGCATCGGCGCCTCATACGGGTTCTCGCCGGTGATCTTGCGGTACATGTCGAAGAGGTTCCCGTAGCGTTGTCGGATCGTGTCCTCGCCGTGCCGCTCGATCGCATCCGCGAAATCGAGATAGACACCCCGACCCAGCGCGCCGACACCGCGTCCGTCATCGCACGCCTCCTTGGCCGCGCGCGAAGAGATGTCACGAGGGGAGAGGTTGCCGAAGGAGGGGTATTTCCGTTCGAGATAGTAGTCGCGTTCGGTTTCAGGAATGTCGGACGGCGCGCGCTCTTCGCCCTTCGCCTTCGGAACCCAGATTCGCCCGTCATTGCGAAGCGATTCGGACATCAAGGTCAACTTCGATTGGTGGTCGCCTGAGGCCGGGATACAGGTGGGGTGGATCTGCGTGTAACAGGGGTTCGCGAAGAGGGCCCCCTTCTTGTAGGCGCGATAGGTCGCCGTGACGTTGCAGCCGAGCGCGTTCGTCGAGAGATAGAACACGTTGCCGTAGCCGCCCGTGGCGAGAACGACCGCGTGGCCAGCCCAGCGGGCGAT
>CAWLAJ010000124.1:0-11741 GCA_963854795.1 Deltaproteobacteria bacterium UBA4427
TAAAGGGAACATCGTCGATCCCCTCGCCAGAGAGTTGCGCGGATGGGAACTCGATCCTTCCGATTTCAAAGGTCGACTCGAGGACACCCGGAAGGCACTTCAGGAAGCGAAACGCCGAATCGGCCCAGGACGCGGCTACACGCATTACGCAAAGATTCCCGGCGAGCAATTCACCGACGCCTTCCACTACACCCTGTTCCCGAATTTCGCCGTTTCGATCTGGGCAGACGGCTTTCATTTCCTTCGAGCCCGACCGCACCGCCGCGATCCGGAGCAGTGTGTCTTCGACAACTGGTGGTACGCCAGTCAGCCCGCACTCGAGACCGCCCCAGTCAGCACGATGGTCGGCGTACTGGATCGGGATGCCGAAGTCTCGCACGAAGTATTCGAATACAAAGAAAAGTCCATGGGCCCGGCCATCGACCAGGACATGGCCGTGTTCATCCAGCAGCAGAAGGGCTTCCGGTCTCGTGGATTCAAAGGGCCATACCTCTCTGGCCAGGAGAGTCGAGTGGGCCGATACCATGAGCTGATCAATGACTACATCGAGGGCCGGCGACCGAAACAGATCTAGCGCCGGTAGAGAGTCTGCCTGAACACCCGATCCGCCAACATCACGTCGCGAGTTCTCTAGCCCTGATCGCGCCATACTGCCTGATCAACCCAGGCTGAATGAAAGCCGAACGGGACGCGTGCAGGCATCATCACGCGCGCGATCGGCCCGTCTTCGAAACGGGCTGCATCGAGAATGATGCATTCGCTGCGCTGTTGCCGTTCATCCCACACAAAGCCAATCACCCAGCCATCTTCTTCATTCAGGCCATCCGGCTTCGGCGCAAACACAGGCTCGCCACCCAGACGTCCCGGACCATACGGATAATGCTGGCTTGTCTCGTCGACGAGATCATATTTGATGATGCCATCGAAGCCCGATTCCAGGCTGTCCCCGGCGATTCTTGCTGCATAGGTAAATCGATTGCGAATACCCATGAAGTCTTCATTGATTCGTGCGAACTCACAGCCCCATTCGGTATCGAGCGCCCGTTCTTTCACGCCACCTGTCTTTAGATTCAGGCGCCATTGATGCAGCATGGGCAAGTCGCGTCGATCGCCCTTCGCGGGACGAACATCGTCGCCAATGCTGTTCCGATCAGACCGGCAGCCTTCCACGACAATTTCGTCACCCTCCTCGAAGGCATTGACCGTGTGATAGCAATAGCAACTCTCGACCGTGAACCACCGAATCTGATCGCCATTGGCACCGCGCGAAAGCAAACGAAAGCGCGAGCCGTTTTCGGGCTCGAAGCTGAGGATGCTCTTCCCTTCGGTCATGCGCGCAAAATCGAATACGACGGGCAAATCCATGATGACGGTATAATTGGAGGTAATGGCGCAGTCATGCATCATGACCGGCTTGGGCACATCGACATCGGTCGTGTGGACCCACTCACCTTTCTTGTTGATCAGTGAGACGGAACAATGCGGCTTGCTGATGACGTTGTAACCGAAGGTGATCAACTCTCCGGTACGAGGATCGATCTTGGGATGCGCTGTGAAGGCATGCGTAAGGCGTCCATCGTAGTCGATCTCACCGACAGGATCGAGGTTCGGCAGCCTAAGACGGAAGGGGTGCGCACCTTCTTGGAGCGCGAGGAACATGCCGCCATGGAACACCATTGCCGTATTGGCAATGTTCTTCGAGGGGCCGTACTCCTCCACCACTTCTGGCGGGGTCGCCGGTCCGTCCCAGATGATGTCGCCTTTTTCCTGCTCAGCCAGATGCCCTTCGGTTTCGACAAAGCGGTTGATATAGGTTGCTTCGCCTTGATTGAAGAGGACCTCGTGGATCATTCCGTCGCCGGCAAAGGGATGGTAAGACTCCGGATCGCTGACAAAAACCGGGTTCGCCCCAATGCGCAAGAACGCTCCGTTCAATGCCTCAGGGATCGTACCCACGACTTCTTTGCAGGGTTCATTGTGTTCTTCCTGAACCGGAGCAAAGTTCCCCTGAAAATACGAGACGGTGGGATTTTCGATATCAGATATGCGCATGATCTACTTTTCGTGTCGTCGTTCGTTTCGCTGACCCGTTTCATGGTCTGCCATAGACCGACCACGGTAGCCCTCACGCTCGCAGATTGAACTGGCGATCGAATCTGTCGGGACGCCTTCCCCGCCCCTGAAATAGCGCACGACGATGGCCCGCATCAACCGCGACGATTGCAGGCTCGCCGTGCGCGAGGTCGGTGCGGGCGGACCCGAGACGATGACCCAGCGCGACGCGGCAGAACTGGCCTTCGAAGTCCTCGAGCGACCGGCTCGAATCGTCGTGCTTCCGCTCTGGCTCATGCGAGCTGGCGTGAAATTGATCGGCATGCTGAACAAGCAATTTGGGGACCTGTTCGAATTCATCGTGACGGCGGGTGAGATCGACGGCGTCGCGCCAAGCGTCGGCAAGACGACCCTCCGTAGCTATTTCGAGGAACTCTCGGCAGACTGGCCGGAACGAAAGAAGAACCCCGGACGGCCAGACGCCACGCGGCCCTGACGTCACCCGCGATAGACCAACGATCCTTGCGCTGCGCTCACCGTCTCGTCCAGGGTTGGCCGATCGTGAACAGGTCAATCGACATGCCAGCGCGAGAGATTCTTTGTCTCGCTCGTAACCACCGCGCCGATGGTTCGTTACGGTTTCACCCTCAGACCAAAGGGGAGAGCGATGCAAGAATTCGAGGGAAGAGTGGCAGTCGTGACAGGGGCGGCCAGCGGAATCGGCCTGGCAATGGCAACCCGGTTTGCGCAGGTCGGGATGCGGGTCGTACTGGCCGACATCGAACGCGATCCGCTGGAAGCAGCGACTTCGAAACTCGCATCCGAGGGTCATGACGTAATCGGAATCCCGACCGACGTCAGCCACGCGGAAGCGATCCAAGAGCTAGCAGACCAGGCGATCGCCGCCTTCGGGCAGGTCAACATCGTTCACAACAATGCGGGCGTGGTACGTGCCGGCCGACTTGAAGAGTTGAGCATCGCGGACTGGGAATGGGTTCTCGGCGTCGACCTCTGGAGCGTGATCTATGGAGTGAAGACTTTTCTACCGTTGATTCGCGAGGCGGGAGAGGGACATATCGTGAACACCGCATCGAGTGCTGGACTCCAATCCTCGCCAGAGATCGGCCCCTACAACGTCGCGAAGTTCGGCGTGGTCGCACTCACCGAGACTCTCCAACTCGAACTGCGAGCCGAAAAGAGTCCGATCGGCGCCTCGGTGCTATGCCCGGGCGCCATCGCGACCCGAATTACAGAGAGCGCGCGAAATCGCCCTGATTCGGTCGCCGATACCGAGACGAATCAGCGGTTTCACGCGTCCGCCTCCAAGATCGTCAACGATGGACATACTCCCGAGAGCGTGGCCGAATGTGTGATCGACGCGATTCGAGCGAAGGAGTTCTGGATTCTCACGCATCCAGAGTGGATCGACGTGTTACGCGATCGAGTCGACGGGATGTCGGACGGCCGCAGGCTGATTGTCGGGTTCGGGGGTTGATTCGATCATCGGGTGCACGCGATCGACGAGATTGCGTCGGCACGAATGCGGTCGACCGGCGATTTGCCTGGAGTCCAATGGCCAGAACGCTATCTTGATCCGCGACTCGTGACGATGGGCGATCGCGCAACCATCATCGAGAGGAATGTCGCCTATGTGCGATTCACACGACGTCAGCGATCAAACCGGAAGCCTTGATCCACGAAGCGGCTACAGGCTCGCCGAGCAGTGGCCTATCTATCCAAGAGACATGCAGTTCGAGATGGGCTCCGGCATTGCCGTGGATGGCGAGGGAGTCATCTATCTATTTACTCGCGATATAGAGCATTGGGCGGCTCATCCGCTCGCCATGCGGGACAAGATGGGCAAGAGCAGCATTTCGATGTTCGATCGCGATGGAAACTATCTCGGCAAGTGGGGACATTCCGATGAGCGTGGCTTCGCGCTCGGAGCGCATACCCTGTATATCGAGAAGGATGGCATGTTCTGGACCACGGACCGAGATGGTCACGTCGTTCGCAAATACCATCCTGACGGTACCCTGCTACTCACGCTCGGTCAGTTCGGTCAGTGGGGGGACGGGCCGGATACTTTCAATGGCCCCACCGCAGTGGTGGTTCAGGACAACGGCAACATCGTCGTCGCGGATGGCTATTGGAACTCTCGGCTCGTGTGGTTCACGTCCGAGGGTGAGTTCCTCAAGTCAGTTGGAACCTGGGGTCGGGGTCCCGGCGAATTCAACACCCCGCATGCGCTCGCACAAGACGCCAATGGACGGCTACTCGTCGCGGATCTTTGCGGTGGCAACTTCCACGACTACATGACAGTGCCGAATCAGATTGCCGAACATCGCCATCACGCTGAAACGGGGTGTTATAGTCGTATTCAAGTCCTGGATGCCAACGGGGATTTCGTCGAGGAATGGACCCATATCACACCGCTGAGCATTGCCGTCTATGGCGACTACGTCTACGCGAGCGACAAGATGAGCAACCTCGCGATACTCGAGGCGGCGACCGGCAAAGTGATCGAGCGCGTGGACAAGATCGCGATCTACATCCATCAGCTAGCCATCGACGCACACGGCGACCTTTATACCGCTTCCGTCTACCCCGAACACGCGAAGGAGAAACGTGGGCGCGAAGGACCGTCGCATCATCGATGGACGCGGGCGAGTGCTTCGAAATCCTAGATCTAGCCAATGTCACCAATGACACCAGACTCGCCGACATCATGATAGTCGGCCCATACTCGAATCAACGTGACGCGCGAGTGGTCAACGAAGGGCTGAGCGGTCGTCGGACAGGCCGGCGTAAAGGCGTCCAGCCCGCATGACCATCAACTTGGATTGATCTTGCAGTACGCGGATATCCTCGAGAGGATCGCCGTCGACGATGACCAGATCAGCGGCGGTATCGGCCTCGAGGGTCCCGTAGTCGCCACTCTTATCGAAAGCAAGCCCGCCATTGCGCGTCGCACAGATCAGCGCCTCAGCGTTCGACATGCCGAACAATTCGACGAAATATTGTAGATCCTTCGCGTAGGTACCGTGTGGAGCGATGCTGATTCCGTAGTCGCCGCCAACGACGAGCTTGACTCCAGCAGCCCTCAGCTTGCCGACCGTTGCGATCGTCGCTTCGATTTCGGCTTCGTAGCCCTGTGCCCTTACCGTTTCTTTGGAAACGCCGAGCGACTCGCACTTCTCGAGGTAGGTGACCTCCCACGCGATGGCAGGCCCAACAAATACCGTATCACCCTTCTCGGCGAGCATATCGACGGCTTCACTGTCCAGATAGTTGGCATGCCCGATGAGCTCTACACCGGCACGCACTGCTTGCTTGACCGCTGCTGCAGATCGGGCATGACAGGCAACGCGAAGCGTTCTGCGATGTGCCTCGTCCACGATCGCATTCACTTCTTCGTCTGTGAAAGAAAGCTCGCCGGGCGGATTGGTCGGGTTGATTGCCTCGCCGTCGATGAATATCTTGACGATGTCGACACCCAGTTTGCGTTGTTCACGAACAGCCTTGCGCAATGCCCAGGGCCCATCTTCTATTTGACTGAGCCCACCATCGGAGTCCACATTGCTGGCCGTCGCGCCCAGGTCTCGCCCGGCCGCGAGCAGACGCGGACCAATGAGCGAACCAGCGTTGATTGCGTTGCGTAGTGCCACATCAATCTTGTAGGTGGAACCGAAGCTGATTGCAGTCGTAAAGCCCGACGCGAGCATGAGGCGTGCATTGTGGACTGCGGTGATGGTCGATTCCTCAACCGGTGAATTCCCGATCGCGAACGGGCTCGCATCGGCAAACGACAAGTGCGCATGGGCTTCTGTCATTCCGGGCATGACAAATTTTCCCGAGAGATCATGAATCTGTGCCGAGGCAGGCGTAGGCGGAAGGCCGTCGCTTCTACCTACATATCGAATTCGTCCGTCGTGTACCCAGACGGTCGCCTCGTCGATCGGCTCTCCACTCGTCGCGGTAAAGAGCTTCGCATTCTCGAGTATGTGGTCTACCGAGCTCATGGAATCTTTCGATCTGACTGCCGAGACGGACACTCGGCGAAATTTTCTGCCCGTTTTCGCCATCGGGACCATAGACCGGCTCACGGCATTCCACTAGACACGCCGAGTCGCCGCCCTCCTGGATCCCCATCGTGACGACCGTTCCGTCATCTCGAAGTTGCTCGAGCGTCCAAAGCGGACGCCAAGACTCTCGCCGTCCTTCTCCGCTGCGGACAGCAACTTGGGGGGAGTGAAGAGTCCAATACGCGTGCGCGACAGGACAGCGACCTACACTCTCGTGTTCAGCGACGCATTCCCGGTCTTGAGAAGCACATCTTCCGTTTTCGGAGCTAGCATCGAGTTCTCAAGTTCATGCGTTTGCGCGTCGGCAGCGCTCCCGGATTCTCTGCATAGGCCACTCGGGGAATCGAACGCGACGTTTACTCGCATGGTCGAGATCTCCGTGATGCAACCAAGGGAAAACGAGAAAGGACGACATGAACATCCACGGGCGCAAGGCCATCGTACTCGGAGGAACCTCGGGAATCGGTCTGGAAGCTGCGCGTCAGCTCGCCGCTGGCGGAGCCGACATCGTCGTCGCCAGTCGATCAGAGGCCAATCGCGAAGCCGCGGCCAGCACGCTCGGTCCAGAGGCCACAATCCGTGAGGTCGACATACTCGACCGCAGCGCGCTATCCGCACTCTTCGAGGAACAGGCTCCGTTCGATATTCTGGTCTGCTCCGCGACGGGGGGAACCCGGGCCGTCGGCCCCTTCCTCGAAATGGACCTCGATGGATTCCAAGGGTCCTTTGCGAAGCTTTGGGGCTACACGAATGCGGTCCGACTCGGCACCTCGTCGATGAGCGAGGACGGCACGATCGTGCTCGTCAGCGGCTACCCCGCACGCCGACCCCGACCCGGCACCCTGGCAATCTCGACCGTGGGCAATGCCGTCGAGGGTTTTGTCCGCGCGGCTGCCTGCGAAATCGCGCCTCGTCGAATCAACGTCGTCTCGCCCGGTCTGATTTCGACGCCCCTGATCGGCCTCGACCCTGAGAAGCGCGACTCGCTCTTCGCCTCCGCAATCCGCTCCTTTGCGATTCCCCGGCTTGGCCAACCCGAAGAGGTCGCCAGCGCGATCCTGTTCCTGATTGAAAACGAGTTCGTCACGGGAACGACGATCGATGTGGATGGCGGCGCGTTGCTTTCGTAGTCCTCGGCTCTGGACACATAACCCTCGCGACAAAGCGGGAACCAAGCCAGGCGGAATCCTCTAAGCACTATTCGGGCGATGACCGACTTCTGCGCTGTCATCGAGACACAGCTCTCGTCCAACCCAGAGACCCAGGTTGTGGCCGGTCCGACCCTCCGCACCTTCGAGCAGGAGTTCGACCAACATGTCGCAGGTTTGTTCTGGCCTCATCCAGCTTGAAACGACGTCGTCCGTCGCTTCGCCGGAAAATTGGCGAAGCATCGGCGTGTCTGTCGCGCCCATGCACATTGCGTTGACCCGAACGCCCTTCTTTCGCATCGTCGTCGCCCAGTCGAGCGTCAATCCATTGAGTGCCCATTTCGAAGCATTGTAGAGGTCCATTCCACCATGCCCCCAGACGCGCTCCGGAGGGATGGGATAGACATGATCGGTGCTGACATTCACGATATGTCCGGACCGACGCTCGATCATCGAGGGGGCCACCGCGCGGCCAAACAGAAACGCCCCATACAAATTCGTTCCGATCACGACCCGATAGTCTTCGATTCCCTTCGCCCAATCGTCACCCGCTCGCGTCGGCCGAACAACGCCCGCATTGTTGACCAGGACATCGATTCGACCGTACTCGTCGAGCGCCGCACGGACGACGCGGTCGACGTCGTCGGCTTGAGAGACATCGGCTGTATGGGTCTGCCCATCCAGCTCATGCACGCTCTCGTCGATGTCGCATGCCACGACAGCCATACCGCGAGCCATTAGCCCCGTGGCAAACGCATGGCCGAGCCCATTCGCGGCGCCTGTCACGATGGCAATTTGTCCCCGGAGCCCTTCGGATGATTCGACTGGAGAGCGACCTTTCATCATGAACTCCTGACTCTGGACAAACATGTTGATTCGTTCCATCAGCCTACCACGAGTGGGGAGTCTGTTAGGACCTCGACGGGACAGTCGCAATCTGCCAAGTCGTAGCCGGCCCTTCCTCAGCCATGTCGGTACACTGTGTCAGCGTTGTTACGTTGATTTCTTCTCGACCCGCGATCGCGAAGCCCCTACCCAGAAGAGGATGAGTCATGTCGCTACCGGACTCTGCACATTGGCTCACGGCACTGGAAGTCGGAACCGCGATTAACCGGGCCGAATTTTCTTCGCTCGAGATTACGCAGGCGATTCTCGAACGCATCGAGACGATCGGTTCGACCTATCGACCCTACACGAGCGTTCTGGCCGAGAGAGCGCTCGCACAGGCGAAGCGTCGCGATGAGGAACTCCGCTCGGGAACGTCGCGCGGCCCCCTGCACGGCGTACCCATTGCCATCAAGGATCTCTGCGATCTCGAGGGCGAGCCGACGTATGCGGGAACTCAATTCCTCGGAAAACTCGGCGTCGCAACGGAGACCGCCTGCGTCGTCGAGCGTCTCGAGGCTGCGGGCGCGGTGATCCTTGGCAAGCTCAAGTTGACCGAGGGCGCCTATACCTCCCATCACCCGAGCGTCGAACCTCCGATCAACCCCTGGTGTCCGGATCGTTGGACCGGAATCTCATCGAGTGGATCTGGCGTGGCGGCTTCAGCCGGCCTGGCCTTCGCGACACTCGGCTCCGATACGGGCGGATCGATTCGCCTTCCCTCCGCGAGCTGCGGACTCACAGGCCTCAAGCCGACCCATGGACGCGTTCCCCTGCACGGCGTCTTCCCCCTGAGCAGTTCACTCGATCATGTGGGCCCGATGGCGCGAAATGTGGCCGACTGTGCTGCGATCTTCGATGTGATTGCCGGTGGCGATCGCCGAGATCCACACAGCCTTTGGATGAACGCGTCGGCGCAACCCGGAGCGCTCGTCGCCTCGGAAGTGAATGTACGAGGCTTTCGAATCGGCGTCGATCGCAAAGCTCTGGAAGTGGGCGATGAAAAGATGGCTGGCCTGGTGCTGGCCACCCTGGACGTCTTTCGCGAACGAGGGGCCGAGATCCTCGAGTTGGAGCTTCCCGACACGCTGGCGACCGCGGGAGCCTGGCCCGTCATTTGCGCGGCTGACGTAGCCAATGCCCATGCGGCGACCTATCCGTCCCATGCGGATGAGTACGGGGACGATCTACGCGGTCTACTCGAATTCGGAAACGCCGTCACGGGCCGAGCCTTGGCGGAAGCCAATGCCGTGCGTGATGCGTACGCGATTGCCTTCGACCGTCTCTTTGACGACGTGTCCGCGGTTCTCACACCGGTCATCCCGATCCCATTGCTGGCCAACACGAACCTCGGTCGCAACGACCTAACACCCGAGCAGGCTCTGCTCGTGATGCGGTTCAACATGCCCGTGGACATGGCCCGTGCTCCCTCGCTCACGATGCCCTGCGGCTTCACGGACGACGGCGGTCCGGTCGGGTTTCAACTCGTCGGCCGCCGACTAGATGAATCGCAGCTCTTCGACCTGGGCGCCGCCTATCAGAGCGTGACCGAGTGGCACCAAGCGCATCCACGCCTCGAGGCGTAACAGCGACAAGAAAATGATCGATGCAGAACTGCCCGGTCTCGAGCGCCCGCCGTCCACTGCGAATCAGTCGGGATGATGCTGAGCGAGATGGTCGGCCAGCGCGTCGCGGCCGAAGTCATGTGCAGGATTTCGCAGGACCACGTGGATGTGATCCGCCTGCTTCGCGGTGTCGTCGAACTCGATCATGAATCCGCTGCCCTGGATCCGGTAATACAGGGCGCGGCCCGATTCGATCGGTTCGTCCGCCGCGTAGACGATCGAAAGTTCACTCGCATCGCCATAGATCTGGGCGCGATAGCGATCGGCGATCGCGGGTGCGAAATTTCCGAGATGGACTTCGACGACTGCGTCGAATCGCGCACGCGCCGGCGCATCCAGCAGCGCCCTGGACAGGCCGGAGGCCTTGCCGAGTTCGAGCGCGACGTCGCCCCCGATCGACATCGGTCTCCGAATCGCGCTGCCCTTTCGCCAGGGAATTCGAGCCATCTTTCGTTCACCAGGGGAGAGAGCATTCAGGAAGGCGACCGCGGCATCCTCCTCTGCGGCCAGCACTCGCAAGCCCGCGCGTTCGAGTTCCGGCGGAACGATTCGTGGCTGTCCGCCAAGGAAGAGCGGGGTCGCCGAGAGCGGCGCGTCCGGGATCGCGGTCCAATTGAGTGAGAGATGATGACCGTCGAAGCGCAACCCCCAGGTCGCATCTGACGCGGGCTCGCCGAAGATCGCCAGGAAATAGCGCTTCGCATCCCGCATGCCGCCGAAGAAGAAGCCGAGTAGCCCGCCCTCACCCTCGGCGACTTCGCGTTCGAGACTCCGAATCGTGTTCATCTTCTCGAGACCGGCGGGGCTGAGAACCCCGGCGAGCAATCCCTCGAGCTCGCTCCATTGCGCATCGCTCATCTCGCTGATCTTCAATCCCTCGAGACCAATCGGTGCGAGACGTAGATCGAATCGTTCGTCGTCGTCGAAGTCGTAGAGCGCTTCGTCGCGCTGATCGTCGTCGAGGCCGGCGACGAAGTCGCCCATGCCCATCGACAGCACGTCCGCGACGGATTCGGCTGTTTCGATCGCAAGGGAGGAACCCCCAGCGAGTGACAAGACGGGAACCAGAAGCAAGACAATGGCGTTTCGGATCATGAGACTTTGCATCGAAACAGTCTCGCGCAGGATTTGGGCTTCACAAGTGCCAGCCGACCGCTGCACGCGGCCCTCGCTCGAAGCGCATCCACGGTTCAGCTCGCGATCTTGGCGTTCTCCGTCCAGTAGAGGAGGTGTCTGATGGCGCGATCCAGGCACGTACGCTGGCTCGAGTGGCTGCCCTGCTACGTAGGAATTTTCATGCTGGTCGAATCGTTCGGCGGCCTTGCGCATGCCGGGGAATGCGATTTTTCACTGGTCGACGGCGCCGTCGCCAACATGGTGTCCAATTTCTCACAGGTTCCGGGGGCCGGAATTCGCATCGGGACCTCGGAGACCGTCCTGCACGAAACCTATTTCGGGACCTACGACGCAAGCACCGTCGTGAGGACGGCCTCGGCTGCAAAACTCCTTTCGGCCGCCACGATCCTGTCCGTCGTCGACGATGGACTCGTCGGTCTCGATCAGCCCGTCGATTCGATTCTGCCAGAGTTCGTGGGCCTCGGGAGCGCGATGACCCTGCGGCAGATGTTCTCGCATACCAGCGGACTGCCGGGCGGCGTGACGTGGCCCATCCTCGCGGATGACACGATTACTCTCGCGCAAGCCGTGAGTACGATCGCGAGCACGATACCGCTCGAAGCGCCACCGCTGACACAGTTTTCCTATGGAGGCCTCTCGATGCATGTCGGAGGGCGCATGGCCGAGGTCGCCGACGGGCGTCTCTGGGACGACTTGTTCGCCGCGCGCATCGCGAATCCGCTAGGAATGACGGCGACCGACTACGAGGGATTGGGCGTGACCGATAATCCGCGCATTGCGGGCGGCGCCCGGACCCATCTCGAGGACTA
>CAWLAJ010000125.1:0-11671 GCA_963854795.1 Deltaproteobacteria bacterium UBA4427
GTGACCGGTGCATCGGCCTCGCCGACGACCAAAATCACGCGAGGAACCTTGTATGCGGCGAGCCTCACTCGCAGCTGGCTCCGCAGCGCGGCTTGATCGATCTGATTTCCTCCCGTCGGCACGACGCACAAGATGAGTGCTTCCCCCAGCGTCGGATGCGGCACCCCCAGTGCGATCGCTGCCCGGACCGCGGGTAGGTCCGCGGCCGCCTTCTCGACCTCGAGCGGCGAAACATTCGCCCCCCCGGTCTTGATCATCCCAGACAGGCGCCCTTTCCAATGCAAGCGCCCAAGCTCGTCGAGACTGCCTCCATCGCCGGTATGAAAGAAACCCTCAGCGTCGAGCACGTTTTCGAGGGGCACCTTCCAGTAGCCCTGCATCAGGGTCACCCCCCGTACAATGATCTCTCCGTGTTGGTCGATCGCACAGGGTTTCCCGCTGTCCGGGTCGACGATGCGAATTTCCATGCCCGGGAGCGGTCGGCCCGAATTGCCCGTGCGCTCCTCTGCCGTCGCCCAGGTCGGGAGCGCCGAGACCAGTGTGAAAGTCTCCGTCATTCCGTAGGCAGCGTGGATTCCCCAAACGTCTTCGGCCAGCCCGGCCAGCGAGGCCAGCGGGGAATCGAACTCCACGCGGTGTAACGGACCGAAGTCTCGCCCCTTCGCCGTGGGATGCTCCGCCATCGCCTTTTCCTGATGAACCCACGCGTGCAAAGTTGTCGCTCGCTCTGTTTCGATGCCGTCGAGGGTCGCCTCGGCATCGAAGGTCTCCTGGAGCACGAGCCTCGCACCCGCGGCCAAGGTCGCCCCGAGCGACATGCAGATTCCCGCCGTCCAAAAAAAGGGCTGGGCCGTCAGCACGACATCTTCGGGCACCAGGCCTAACAACTCCGCGAAACGCCAACTCTGAATCACCGCCGCCTTCTGGGAATGCAAAACCCCCTTCGGCCGATCAGTCGTGCCCGACGTGTAGATCAGCAAGCCGCTGTCATCGGGCCCAACCGCGGCGATCCTTTCCTCGACCCGGTCGTCAACATCTACGCAATCCCGTTCGAAAAATCTAGACCAGGGCTCGATTCCGGCGACCGTTTCTTCGATGCCGAGACAGACGATTCCTCGAAGATCTGGCAATCTTTCGAGCTCGAGCGCATCCCTTCGTGCAGCTTCGAGGTCTGGATGACTTTGAACGAGTTCCGCCACGAAGTCCCGTCCTACGAGGTGCCGCTGCATCAGTAGGAAGCAGGCATCCGAGTGACCCAATATGAATTCACGCTCGTCTGGGGTGGCAAACGTGCTGACCGGTACCGCGATCGCGCCAATTCGGGATATGGCGAAGAGGGCCAACGCCCACTCGGGACGATTTGAAATCAGGATCGCGACCCGCTCCCCCGGCTCGATCCCCGCCTGGAACAGTCTCGCCGACAATCGCCGCACGGTTTCGGCGAAATCGGCATAACGCGTGTCCGCCCCTTCGAATCGGAAAGCAACTCGCGAAGCGAAGCGTCCGACCACGTCTTCCAGGAAATGAGGGAGGGTGAGTCGATCCGGTGAGTCCGGGGCGAGAGTCAGCCTGAGATCGACGGATCTAGAGACACTGTCCACTTCGCTAGACCGAACTCGAAAAGAAAAACACGACGCAACCGGCCAACCCAATTTTCCTTCGCACTGATCTTGCCCTCCCGAACTAGGCGTCGCTCTCGCTCTCGATCAAGGCGATCAATGCACGCTTGTCGATTTTCCCACTGTCCGTGAAGGGCAGCTCTTCATGGGAATAGAAATGAAAGGCACGCGGAATCTTGTAAGCGGACAGTTCAGACTTGAGACGGGCTCTGAGCTCTTCCCCCGTCGCCGGTTCGCCGCTTTGCAGAACGATGGCCGCGTGGACGAGTTCGCCACGTTCCGCGTCGGCCAGCCCCACTACGTAGGCCTCCCGCACCGATGGAATCGCCTCGAGAGTCGCCTCGACCTCTCGAGGGGTCACGTTGGCCCCACCGGTTTTGATCAGATCACCGAGCCTCGCCTGAAAGAAGAGGATCCCGTCGGCATCGAAATAGCCGCCGTCCCCGGTGTGATAAAAGCCTTCCGCATCAAAGGTATCCCCGCGTTCGATCTTGTACAGGCCCTGCATCAAGCTGTAGCCCCTCACGCAGATTTCCCCGAACTCACCGGGCGGAAGATCATTCCCGGTCGCAGGATCGACGATCTTGTGCTCGACGCCGGGTACCGAATGACCGAAGGAGCTGCGTAGCGCCTCCGGCAGGTCTTCATCCATCTTGTCGATCGTGTGGGGTCCGCAGGTCTCGGTCATGCCGAGGGAGTTCGATCGCAATTCTGGATCCTCGGGTCGAAGGGCCTCGGGAAGGACTTCGTAGAGATTGCCCCCACGAACCGCTGAGAGATCGCGTCCCGCGAAACTCGGATGCTCGACCATGGCCTTCGCGTAGTGAGGCCAACCGGCGACAACGGTCGCTCGCTCCCGCTCGAGCAACTCCAGGGTCGCTCCGGGTTCGAAGGAATCCTCGGTCAGCAAGCAGGCACCCGCGTGCATCGCCGAAAGCAACGAAAAGACCAACCCACCCACCCAGAAAAAGGGCATCGGTGAATACAGACGGTCGCTGGCTAAGATGTCCCGAAATTGATTGAGGTTGTGGGCGTGACGGACGATGGCTCCGTGGGTGTGTACTGCGCCCTTCGGATCCCCGGTGCTCCCCGAGCTGTAAATCATAACTAACGCGTCCGCAGGGGTGACGGAATCCTCGACGCTCCGCAAGATCGAGTCGTCGATCGAGGGCAGGTTGCGTCCTGCCGTCGTCAGCGCCTCTGGTCCTGCATAACACCATTCACGATTCGGGCTTCCCCAGGCAATCACCTCGCGAAGATAGGGATGGTCCGGGAGTACGAGAGATTTGGTCGCCTGGGAGGACAACGCCGGCATCGCCTCTTCCAGCATCGCCAGATGGTCGTTATTCAGGAACTTCGAAAAAGTGAACAGGCAGTGGGCATCACAATGCCGCAGTGCCCAGCTCAGCTCACGCGGCCGATAGAACGTGTTAAGCGGAATCACCAGCGCGCCGATCCTGGCCGCGGCGCTCCAGGTAATCAACCAATCAGGGCCGTTCGGCATCCAGATCCCGACCCGCGTGCCCTTTCCGATTCCCCGCGAGAGCATGCCCTTTGCGAGGTCCGCCGACTCTCGTTCGAGGTCCGCATAGGTGAGCCGGCGATCCCCGTGCACGATTACCGACGCGTCTGGGTGCTCAGCGATCGTTTTCCTCAGCAGTTCAGGCACCGTGGGGCTGAACGCGGGAAATGACTTCTCGGCTGTGCCGTCTGTCGCCAATCTCTACCCTCGGTTGCCACTGGCCCAGTGACTGATATAGCCTCAATTTCCGGAGCCGGTCAATTGCACCCTTTCCTCGCTGGGGCACCGCCTGGAAGGGGGTTCAACACGACTGTCAGCGGGTCAGAAGCGGAGCACGTCATCCATGGACTTCGAATGGTCGGAAGACGATTTGCATCATCGGGCGGAATTCCAGTCGTTCCTGCGCGATTTCCTGCCGGACAACTGGGATGATCTCTCGCAGGGTGGGCCGGGTAGCGATCTTCAAGCAGAGTTCTCACGCACGTTTTGTCGCGCACTCGCGGATCGCGGCTGGCTGACCCAGCATTGGCCGATCGAGTACGGTGGACAAGATGCTCCGCCTTGGCGGCATTCAATCATCGGCGAAGAATGCTGGGCAATCGGCGAGCCGCGCGGCCCACAATACATGAATGTAAACTGGATCGGTCCGGCTGTTATGCGCTTCGGAACGGAAGAGCAGAAGCGTGAGCATCTGCCTCCGATCTCACGCGGGGAAGTCTTGTGGTGCCAGGGTTTCTCTGAGCCAGAGGCGGGGTCAGACCTCGTCGCCCTGCGCACGTCGGCCATTCGAGACGGCAATGACTATGTGATCAACGGGAGCAAAATTTGGACTTCCTACGTGAATCACGCCGACTTCATCATCCTGCTGGTCCGTACGGATCCGAGTTCCGCGAAGCACCGAGGAATTTCGGTCCTGCTGGTGCCGACGGACACACCCGGAATCGAAGTGCGGGAAATTCCGTCCGTCGTAGGTGAGCGCTATTTCCACGAGGTCTTCTTCACCGACGTACGCGTCCCGACCCGGGTTCGACTTGGCCCTGAAGATGAGGGTTGGTCCGTCGTGACGTACGCGTTGCAATACGAGCGGGTGGGCGCCGCAAGATACGCACGCGCGGCTTTCACCCTCGACCGGCTGGCCGAACTCGCACGAGAACGGGGCTTGCTGGACGACCCCCTCGTCGTCGATCGGCTGGCCGAGGCCCGCACGCTCTGCGAAGCCGCGCGCATGCTCACCTACCGTGTGATCGATCAACGCGCTCACGATCTCCCCCCAACGACGGACACGCAGATCGCCCGGGTCGCGAACACGACCGCCGACTATCGTGTGGGCGAACTGGCGGTCGAAATCCTGGGACCAGACGCCCTCGAGTACGGATCGTTCGCCGACGCGAACTTCCGCCTCGCCATGACCGCTGGAGTGGCCGTGGGGTCGACCGAGGTTCAGCTCAACTTGATCGCCGCTCGGCACCTCAACCTGCCCCGCGAGTGAACAGCAATAGGGATCTTCGCTTTGAACTTTGAACTCGACGACGACCAACGCGAAATTCTCAACGCCGTGAACGCACTCCTGGAACGTCATGCGGGACACGCCCGAGCGACCGCACTCGCCCAAAAGGTCGAGTACGACCACCGACTCGACACCGCTCTCGCCGACGCGGGATTTGATGCGGCGATTGATCCTCTCACCCTGGACGGCGCTCTCGAAACTATTCTCATCATCGAAGCCGTCGCCCGCGCCGCCGGCGTCACGAGCTTCCCCGCCCAGGCCCTCGTAGCGCGGGCGGTGGCCGGGCGCGCGGTGGCCGGCCCGGTCGCGCTCGGATCCGGCGATCTCCAGTCGCCGATCCGTTTCGGCGCGCACGCACACAGCTTTCTCTTTCTGGTCGAAGGCGAAGCTCGACTCGCTCGCCTCGACGTCGGGGACGCAGAACCGATCGCTTCGAATTTTGGGTATCCATTCGGTCGAATCTCGAGGCAGGCGATCGCGCGGAGTGAGTCTGTCGGGCCGCAAAGTGGCGAGCGACTGCTGAATTGGTGGCGCGTCGCCGTCGCGGCTGAGGCCGTGGGTACAATGTCCGCTGCGCTCGATCAAACCGTCGCCTATCTAAAAGATCGTAGGCAGTTTGGCAGAGCGATCGCTTCCTTTCAGGCGGTGCAACATCGGCTTGCCGAGTGCGCGGTACGCGTCGAAGGCAGTCGCCTGCTGGTATACGAGGCCGCCTACCAACATGCGCCCGAGGAGGCCAGCGCCTGCGCCGCGGCCTATGCGCTCGAAAGTGCGCGTCAACTCTTCCGAGAGACGCACCAACTGTCCGGCGCGATCGGATTCACCCGAGAACATTCTCTTCATGCGTGGTCGATGCGACTCCACGCACTGGGCACGGAACTCTCCGGTGTCAGCGGTCATCGGCGAGCGCTCGCCGCGGCGCGCTGGGGAACCCGGTGAGTATCGATCTTGGTTTCGATGACGGACAGGCGGGAATCGCGACCGCACTTTCCCAGTTTTGTGAGGCGCGCTGCGGCGCTACGGTCGTGAAGGGGTTCGACGCCGAATTTCCACACGCCCTGTGGCAGGACCTCGCGAGTCTCGGTGTCCTCGCCGTGGCGAGCGAAGAAGGAGAAGGCGGGGCACGAGAGGTCGTCGCCGCGATGGAAACCTTGGGAATCGCCCTCTTCCCCGGCCCGCTTGCGGCCACTCTCCTCGCCACACAACTCTCGGCCCCGGAAGAACGAGCCGAACTCACCCGGGGCATGAAGATCGCGGCCGTAGGGCGCCCGCCGCTCTTCCCCTTCGCGACGGTGGCGACGATCTTTTTCGAGGTCGAAGGTGACGACGTGTACCGAGTTCGTCCGCGCGGAGCGATTACGCCCGTCGACACGCTCGGTGGCGAAGTCTGGGGGCGCATCGAATGCGAGCGGACCCATCGCTTCGACGACGCATCCCGCGCCCTGGCACTCTATCGCATAGCACTCGCGGCCTATCTCGTCGGCGCGAGTGCGGGGCTGCTTCGTGCGGCGGCGGCTCACGCCGCGACTCGAAAGCAATTCCGCCAGCCGATCGGTCAATTTCAGGCGGTCGCGCACCCTCTCGCCGACGTACATATCCGAACCGAAGCCGCTCGCCTGCTCGCACGATCCGCGGCGGACCAACTCGAACGAGATGCCCGGACCGCCTCTTTCGAGGCCTCTGCCGCCCACTACTCCGCACGGCGTGCGGCGATCGATGCCGCTCACACCTGTCATCAGGTATTCGGCGCGAGCGGGATTACCCTCGAAGGACCGGCCTATCATTATTCGCGCCGAATCATGCAGCTCGCCGCGCTCGCCCCTCCGCCCGAGGTGACTGCTGAAGGGCTCTACCGGGAAAGCCGTAGGGCGGCGAGGCAGCGGAACGAACAGGGGGAAGAACAGCGATGACGCGACTTGCCGACTATCATTCGATCGATCTCGAGAGGCCGCTCGAAGGTGTTCGATTCGAAGTGCGCGACCAGATCGCCTTCATCACACTCACACGGGTGGACCGGGGAAACTCGCTCACCCCGGGGATGCAGGCGATCTTCCGTCGCGTCTGGAGCGAGGTCCGCGACCAAGAGGAGATTCGGGTCGCCGTGATCGGCGCCGAGGGCACGCGACATTTCTGCACCGGGTTCGACGTCGGCGAGGCGGACTCCGACGACTCGGAGGATGTATTTGCGGACCGTCCGCTCGCGGAGTCGGTCTTCTGGTCGCCCTATCAAAATCGTGTTTCGAAGCCGGTGATTTGTGCGGTGAACGGTCTCTGCGTCGGAGGCGGACACCATTTCGTGGTCGACTCGGACATCGTACTCGCCTCGACTAACGCGGCTTTCAGCGACACTCACGTGAATGTCGGCATGGTCGGGGCTCTCGAAAACATCGGCCTCGCGCGCAGGCTCCCGCTCGGCAGCGCGCTGCGGATGACGCTCATGGGTCGCCACTATCGCATGTCTGCCGACCGCGCGTACCAGCTGGGCCTGGTCGACGAGCTGTATGACACACCCGACGCTATGCATGTCGCCGCCGATGAGATGGCGCACCAACTTCTGGAGAATTCGCCGGCGGCGATGGCCCGATCGAAACAAGCCGTTTGGGGTTCGATGGAGCACGGCTACGAGGAAGCGCTCGAGCGGGGCTGGGAACTACTCAAGAGCCAATGGTCCCATCCTGACTTCAAGGAAGGACCGCGTGCCTTCACTGAGAAGCGCGCGCCGAGATGGAATCCCGATCCCTCGGCCCGCTCCGAACCCGACGGCGGGAGCGAGACTTGAACTTCTCTTTCAGCTCCGAGGAAGAATCTTTTCGACAGGAAGTCATCGACTTCCTGCGTCCCTATCGGGATCTCGAAGGCTTCATTCAGCAGGGCGAAAAATGGGCGCAGGTCGAAGCGCTCTTCCGCGCGATGGCCGAGCGCGGCTGGCTCTCCATCGCATGGGCCGAATCGGAAGGTGGGCTCGGCAAGTCGATCGCCTTCGAGTACATCCTGTGGGACGAGTTCGGCTACGCGCGCGCGGCCCGCAACCCACTCTCGGCGGGCATCGTCGCCAAGACGCTGATCAGACACGGAAGTCCCGAACAAAAGGCACGTTGGCTTCCACCGATTCAGAGGGGCGACGCGCATTATTCACTGGCCTACTCCGAACCCGAAGCGGGCTCGGACCTCGCGGCCGTCCGTACGCGGGCGGACCTCGACGGAGACGCTTACGTCATTCACGGCGAGAAATGTTGGCAATCCTACGCCCAGGACATGGACTATTTCTGGCTCCTCGCGCGCACCGGGGACCTCGAAAGTCGCGCTCGCGGTCTCTCGCTATTGATCGTCGACAGGCATGCCGAGGGGCTACGGATCGAAGCGTTGCCCACCCTCGATGGCGACCAGCTCAACGCGGTTTTCTTCGACGACGTGCGGGTCCCGGCGAGCCACCGCATCGGGCCCGAGAATCAGGCTTGGGCCATCATGGGCGAAGCACTCGCGGACGAACGGCATATCCAGTTCCCGGCCGGTCGCGTCCGACGTGATCTCGAGGATGTGTGCGACTGGGCGGAGGCGCATGAATTGACCGGCGATCCCGCCGTACGCGCCCGTCTCGGCGGGTTGGCTGCCGAGGTCCGCGAAGCCGAAATGCACAGTCTGAACGTGCTGGACGCCATGATTCATGGCCGACTGGCCACCGCCGCGGCCGCCGCGAACAAGATCGCCCACACACTCGCTTGTCAGTCGATCGCCCGGGCGGCGATGGATTTCGGAGGCGAACTCGCGCTCGTGATTGGGGACCGACCGGAGCTGCTCTGGCGGTTGAGTCTCTGGGAGACGATCGGGGGCGGGACGACCGAAATCATGCGCAGCCTCGTCGCACGCGAGGCGCTCGGGATCGGCGGCAATCGGTGATTGCGGTCGATCAGCGCTGGCACGAGGGTCGAGGACTCGTGCTCTCCGAGAGCCGCCCGCCGCTCCCGGGAACGGGACCCCAGACGATTGCAAGGATGCTCGAACCGATGCTGCGAACTCGGCCGGATGCGCCAGCGCTCGTCGGCCGACACGGCCGATACACCTACCGTGAACTCGACGCGGCGGTCACGCGCGCCGCGGCGGTACTCGATACGCTCGGTCTTCGCTCTCTTGATCGCGTCGCCGCTTGCCTACCCAACGACGTCGACATCGTCATCGCCTTCCTCGCGACGCAACGCCTCGGCCTGGTCTGGGTGGGCATCAATCGAGCCCTGGCGCCTGCCGAAAAGACGTACATCCTTCGAGACAGTGGCGCCCGCGCCTATCTCGTCTCCTGTGACTTGGCAGATGAGATTCTCGACTCGCGAAGTCAGACGCCGGACCTCGAGAAGATCATCAAAGTCGATCCGGATTCCGCGGCCTGCCAGTGGCGCCAGTTACTCGAAGCGGCCGCAGATCGCGCAGTCCCAGAGATCGACATCGACCCTTTCGTCGCGAGCGCAATCGCGTACACAAGCGGAACGACGGGATTTCCCAAGGGCGCAGTCCACAGCCAACACAACATGCTCTTGCCCGGCGTCGTCGCCGCGATCCGAAAGAATCGACCCAGACCCGACTACCATGGTGTGGTGCTACCGATGACGATCCTCAATCTCATCGTCCTCGGTCCGCTCTGTGTCCTGTACGACGGACGGTGTGTCGTCGCGATGGATCGCATCGACGCGCTGGGGGTGGCCGAGTGGGTCCGTGAAGAGCGGATCGGCGCCTTCGACGGCGTACCGACCCTCATCCACGACCTTCTGACCCATCCTGAGGTGACCCAGGAAGATCTTAAGACGCTCAAGGAGCCGGGCATGGGCGGCGCGGATTGTCCGCCTGAAGTCGTGCGACTCTTTCGCGAGCGCTTCGGTGGTGAAGTCATCATCGGCTACGGCATGACTGAAGCGCCCACCGCGGTGACGTGGACGGATGGCTCCGTGCCTCCCGCACCGGGACTTTGCGGCTTACCCATTCCCCAGGTCGAGATCGAAATCCTGGACGAAAACGAGACCCCGTTACCCGCTGACGAAATCGGCGAGATCTGTGTTCGTCCGAATCGCACAGGCGAGTTCGCCGGCGTTTACACCCCGATGCTGGGTTATTGGGGTCAGCCCGAGGCCAGCGCCAAAGCGCTCATTTCAGGCCGCTACCACACGGGCGACCTTGGACTTCTCAAAGCGGACGGCAATCTCTATATCCGAGGCCGACGCAATGAATTGATTCTGCGTGGCGGGGCGAACATCTATCCCGCCGAAATCGAACGGGTGCTCGGCCTCCATCCTGACATCGAGGCGGTGGCGGTTCTCGGCATTCCCGATGAACGGCTCGGCGAACGCGTCGCTGTAGCCGTGCAGACAAAACCCGGCACGAGACTCGACGAGGCCGAGCTGAAGCGTTACGTCGGAAGCGAGCTCGCCCGGTACAAGGTTCCCGAGCTCGTACGATTCGTTGAGGAGATGCCGCGCAATGCAATGAACAAGATCGTCAAACCGAGACTCAGAAGTCTCTTCGACTAACGGAGTGGTGCGCTGAGCATTCATTCGTCAAACGCGACGGGAAGCGAGGTCGGGCTTCGAAAGGCGAAACCGCACATCTTGGGCCGCTCGGCCCTCGAATCTATCCTGAGATTCGCGAGGCGCTCGAATAACACCTTCAATCCCACCTCGGCTTCGAGTAGAGCGAGTCGGGATCCAGCGCAGTAGTGGCGCCCGAATCCGAACGCGATGTGTTCGCCCCCCTCGCGATGCAGATCGAAGCGATCCGGGTCGTCGAATTGGGACATGTCGCGATTCGCCGCGCCGATTCCCACGATCACGTCGCTGCCCTTTGCGATTCGAACGCCGCTCATCTCCACGTCCTCACAGGCCTCGCGCGTGACGATTTGGACTGGAGACTCCCACCTCAGGGCCTCGACGACCGCGAGCGGTATCCGGTCTGAATGGGCTCGAATTTCCTCGAGTGCGTCTTGATGGGTCAACAGCCCGAATAGGGTGCTTCCGAGCAGGTGATAGGTCGTTTCGGCGCCCGCCATGATCAGCAGACAAATGAAGTTTGCGATGTGCTCATCGCTCAGATGCTCGCCCTCAACCTCGCTCGTCACCAGCGTAGAGATAATGTCGTCGGCAGGCTCGCTTCGCTTGTTCGCAATGATCGGCCGCAGATACTCGCGAATGGCTGCCGAAGCGGCGAGTCCACGCGCCGGGTCTACGGCCACGCGAGTGAGATCGATCGACCAGGTGTGAAATTGCTCGACATCCGCGGCGGCTAAGCCAAGGGGCTCGACGAAGACTCGAATCGGAAACAAATACGCGAAATCCCGAACGAGATCAGCGGAGCCCTTCCCGGCGAATTGATCGATCAGCTCGTTCGCAATACGAGTGACCATCGCTGGAAAATCGCCGCGGAGCGCACGCGGGGCGACCGCAGGCGTAATCAGCGCACGATTGCGCAGGTGCTCGTCACCGTCCATCCCGACAACAGTTCGGCCGATCACGACTGCGATTCCGCGATCCCCATTCGAAGCGCTGCTGAATTTCTCCGCATCTCGAAGAGTCGATCGAACGTCGTCGAATCGAGTCAGGAAATAGCCAGGCGCACCGAAGGCGGTGACTTCGAGCACCGGCGACTCCCGTCTCGCCCTCTCGTAGAGCGCGTAAGGATTCTCTATCGGGGCGTTCGGACCGGCCGCCATCATCTCATGAATCGTCTGAATCGAATCGAGCATTGAGACTCCTCCTACTTGCCTCTGTGACGAAGTCGTCAGAGGGGCTTCTGGTCGGGAATGTGATCGAGGTGGTAGAGCGCCTTGCAGTTGTCGTGCAGCATCTTCTTGACTTCGTTGCGCGGAACCCCTCGGAATACGCGCTCGAGCGTGATTCGCGAATCCGGCCAATCGCTTCCGCTATGCGGATAGTCCGTCGACCACATCAGGTGATCAAGATTCATCCTATGCCGCAACTCGACGCCCACCGTGTCGAGCATGAAAGTCGCGTAGAACTGTCTGTGGAATACATCGCTCGGCATGCC
>CAWLAJ010000126.1:0-11608 GCA_963854795.1 Deltaproteobacteria bacterium UBA4427
CCGGCGGCGGCCGCTACGACCGGCTCGCTGAGACCTTGGGCGGAAAGAGCGTCTGTGCCGTGGGCTTTGGCTTCGGCGATGCCGTGATTGGCGAACTGCTCGAGGACGAAGGTCTGTGGCCGGCGCTCGTGCGAGAAATCGACGACGTCGTCTATGCGTTCGGGCCGGAGGAGAAGCCCGCCGCGATCGCCGTCGCCAGCCGTCTTCGCAAGAGCGGTCGCCGGGTCGAACTCTGCATCGGACAGTCGAAACTCAAGCGGGTTCTCGGCGACGCGGACAAGATCGGTGCACAATCCGTCCATATGATTGGCAGCGACGAACTCGCCCGCGGCGTCGTCAAGATCAAAGACCTTGCGACGCAGCAAGAGCGCGAAGAACCGTTGGCCGGCTCATGAGTGAGTGGACTCCGAAGCAGAGTTCGGATCTCTATCGGGTTCCGAATTGGGGGGCCGGCTTCTTTTCGGTTTCCGAAGACGGCGATCTCCTGGTCCATCCTCGGCTCTCCGCGGGCTCGGCGATCAATCTTCCGAAGCTCGCAAGCGAACTCGATGGACGAGGCGTCCGGCGTCCGATCTTGATTCGCTTCTCGGACATCCTCGCGACCCGAATCGAGGGGCTAGCGGGATCTTTCGAGGAAGCGATCGACGAGCATGACTACGAAGGTCGTTGGCGAGGCGTCTACCCGATCAAGGTCAACCAACAAGCGAAGGTGGTGGAGGAGATCATCGAATTCGGTGCGCCCTTTGGCGTCGGCCTCGAAGCCGGCAGCAAGCCCGAACTCTTGATCGCCCTGGCGCTACTCGATACAAAGAACGCGCTGCTGATCTGCAATGGCTACAAGGACCGCGCCTACGTGGAGACGGCGCTCCTCGCCCAGCGCCTGGGTCGGAACCCGATCATCGTGATCGATCGGTATACGGAAATCGACCTGGTGATCAAGTCGGCGGCTGCCCTGGGCATCCGGCCGCAGATCGGATTGCGCGCCCGTCTCTCGACGGTTGGCGACGGCCGCTGGGCGCAGTCGTCGGGGCACGACTCGAAATTCGGTCTCTCGTCGGACGAACTCGTACGCGCCGTCGAACGCCTGCGAAGCGAAGACATGCTCGATTGCGCTCGCCTGCTGCACTTCCATATCGGTTCACAGATCACGACCATTCGCGCACACAAAGATGCACTTCGTGAAGCCTTGCGAATCTATGTCGGGCTGCATCGGCTCGGCGCCGACTCTCTGCATCTTCTCGACGTCGGCGGTGGCCTGGGAGTCGACTACGTCGGCGCCGGGACCGACGACCCCTCATCGATGAACTACTCCCAACAGGAATATGCGAACGATGTGATCTTTGCTGCCCAGCAGATCTGCTCGGAGGCGGAAATCCCGGCGCCAGACATCATTACCGAATCTGGCCGGGCCATGACCGCCTACCATTCCATGCTGATCTTCGACGTGATCGGCGTCGATCGCGACCAGACCGTCCACGGAATGGAACCGACGAGCGACTCGGACCACAGCGTTTTGCAGGCGCTTCGCGAGGCCGTGGACGGAATCACGCCCGACAATCTTTCCGAGAGCTACCACGATCTCATGCACGGTCGAGATGAAGCGTCGTCGCTCTTTTCGCTCGGCTATCTCGACCTCCGCGGCCGCGCCAAGTCTGAGCGGCTCTTTCATTCGGGCTGTCTTCGCATCGGAAAAATTCTCGAGCAACTCGGCGAGATGCCAGAGGACTTTCAGGATCTGCGCCGAATCTTGACGGACACCTACTTCGGAAACTTCTCGGTCTTTCAATCGGCACCCGACTCCTGGGCGATCAAACAGGTCTTCCCCGTGATGCCCATCCATCGGCTCGACGAAGAGCCCACTCGAAGTGCGACGGTCGTCGATCTCACGTGCGACTCCGATGGCCGAATCGATCGCTTCATCGGCGATACGGAAGAGCAGCCGTCAATCCGGCTTCATCCCTGGAACGGAGCGTCCTACCTGCTTGGCGTCTTCCTCGTCGGGGCCTATCAGGAAATCCTCGGCGACCTGCACAACCTGTTTGGCGATACGGACGCCGTGCATGTCCGACTCGATGACGACGGGGGCTATCAGATCGAGCATCTCGTCGAAGGAGACGATGTCACGGAAGTCCTCGCGTACGTCCAATACGATCGGCGCGATCTGACAGAGCGCGTTCGAAGGCTGATCGAAAGATCGCTCCGCGAAGGTCGTATCAGTCTCGAAGATTCGGCTCTCTTGCGGCGTCGATACGACCAGGGCCTTGCGGACTACACCTATCTGCGAGATGAGAGCTAAATCGTTGGAAGGTCACCCGAAGAAACAGAATTCCGCCTCCTGTCGAGTCTATTCATGGAACATCAACGGCATTCGAGCGGCCACCAAGAAGGGGTTGGCCGATTGGATTCGGCAATCGAACGCCGAGATCATCGCGCTTCAGGAGATTCGAGCCGCCCTCGACGTCATTCCCGATGAGATCCGATCGCTCGATGACTATCACCACCATTATGTGGCTGCCGAACGAAAGGGCTATTCGGGCGTCGGGCTGCTCTCTAGGCGAAAGCCGGACCGACTCGACACCTCACTGGCCGAAGACCGCTTCGACAGCGAAGGTCGGCTTCAAATCGCACGCTTCGGTCGACTGATCCTTGCCAACGGCTATTTCCCGAACGGATCGGGAAAGGAGAGGAGCAATGATCGCGTGCCCTACAAACTCGAATGGTATCGGGCGCTCTTCGATCGACTGCAGAAATGGCGTCGCGCCGGGTATCGAGTGTTGGTCATGGGCGATTACAACACCGCACACAAAGAGATCGATCTCGCCCGTCCCCAAGAGAACCGGAAGACCTCGGGTTTCCTGCCGGAAGAATGCAAGGAGCTCGATCAGTGGACGGACGCGGGCTGGATCGACACCTTCCGCGCATTCGAAAGCGGAAGCGGGCACTACTCCTGGTGGAGCCAGCGCTTTGGGGTTCGGGAAAAGAATATCGGCTGGCGCCTCGACTATGTCCTGGCTTCGCCTTCGGCGATGCCCTTCGTTCGAGCGGCCTTCATAGAACCCGACGTGAAGGGCTCGGATCATTGCCCCGTCGGCGTGGATCTCGACCCCGCGATCTTCGGATGATCATGCGCGCGGTCTGACCGGGTTCAGCCTTCGTTTAGGCCGGTCGCGCTCAGACATTGCCGCTCATAGGCTTCGATGGAATCGAAGCGGGCGAAACGACCCTCGAGGATCTCACGCGAGGGCACACAGTTCGCATTGGAACCAGCCTGCAGACGCTTGACCCAGACCGTCAAGGCGGCGAGCGGACTCGCTTCTTCCGGTACGAAAGCCAGCGGGTCGAAACGATCGCTTCGAAAGCGAATCGATTTCATCGGTTCGCCGGCATCATCGGATCCCGAAAGTACGCAGTCGACGACCAAGACGGTTCGCGTGCCCAGTCCATCGACCGCCGCCATCGAGAGCGTCTGAATCCGCGAGAAGGGCAATTTCGATTTTCCTCGCGGAGAAGCGTCGATCTCGATCCAGGCGTCGCCCATGGTGACCGGAACCGCTTCCAAGGCCTTGAGCCGTCGAAGCCCCGCGTCAACTGGGGAGGACGACTCCGACGCGGCGGTCGCGGAGGGTTGATCGAAGAACCTCGTCGGCTGATCGAAGACGGCGGTCGTGCGTTCATCCGACGAATTCATCATGACCGTCGTGCCGTCATCGTCCATGAGCGGGCTCGTTGACTCCTCCGTCCCGTCGAGTCCGGGATCCAGCAAGGGCGTGAGGTCCGTGTCCATCTCGCTATCCAAGGGGTCGAAGAAATCACAGTCGTCCGCGCTCGTACCGAAGTCGAAACCGCTCTCGTGACATTCGAGCGAGTCGGCGTCGAGCAACGCTTCGTCCGCAAAATCATCGTCGCCGACCGTCGCACGACCGAACACAGCGGTTTTCGTCGCCGCATTGGGATCGTTCCAATGCGAGAGCACATCGCCCGAGTGCGGAAGCGACTCTTCGTCACCGCCGGTCGCCGGATCCGCTACAACGACGGTTTCGGCGAGATCCCGCCCCGACGAGGAATGCTCGGACGACAACGCCTCCATCGACAGAGCGCCCGTATCGAGGGCCTGCTCCGCCAGACGATCCTCGTTCGAACCCGAGCGGGTCGCCGCGTCCGGTCGCGCGGTGTCGAGTTCAGAATCCGCCTCGATCGGAAAGGAGGTCGTATCGACTGCCTGATGTTCGGCCTGGACTCGGCGATCGAGCTGCGATCGGGACTCCATCGGTGCGGGGTTGGGCTCGGGCTCCTCGAGCCTCGACGAATCCGACAGGCTGGCAGCGATCGGCTCGAGTTCTGCGCGAAGCTTGGAATCGAGGCTTGGGTCGCCGAGCGCGAAACTCGCGGCTCGGCGTGCCAGAACGTCGTCGAGATCTCTTGCCACCTTCACGATGCGCACCGCATGAATCGCGGATACGCCGACCTCCAGCGCGCTACGAAGCGTAAACACAGCTTCGTCGGGATGACCTGCATCGAGCAGCGCTTCGCCCAGCTTGATCGCAGCCGTCGGGTCGAGATCGACTGCACACTCTTTCGTCGCAAGCGGGAACCAATATTCGATAGCGCGTTCGATCTCGCCCATTCGCAACGCCCGATCGATACTCGGAACGATCGCTTCTGCCGCTACTTCGGGTTGGCCCACTTCGACGGCGATCGAGAAAAAGGCCTCCGCAATCTCTTCGCTCTGCGAATCGTCGCGCCACGCGGCCTGGATCAAGTCGAATGCCTGATAGGGATCCCCATCGGAGCGCAGACGGGCGGCGCGCGAGACGATTGGATTCGGACCCCGCTTCGTGTCGCGCGCTTCGATCTTCGATTCGAGAGAGGTCAGTCTGAGTACGCCTGCCGAAAGGGCGCCCACGCCGACCGATGCGCAGAACGTCGCCCAGGGAACGCTGCCGAGATTGTCGAGCCAGAAGCCGCGAACGACGAACGATTCGATCGCGAGCCAGGCGGGTAGCAGCAGCCAGCCCGGAATCGTGAAATGGCCACCGAGACCGCGAATGAAGTAGGCTCCGAGGAATGCGCCCGCCAGACCCGCTCCCCCGCTCCAGGGAACGCCCCCGGATGCATCGAGGAGTCGGTACGCCTGCGCGGTCAGTGGAACGATGGCGATCGCAAACGCCGCAAGAATCAACGAACCCCAGGTGAGTTCGAGTGCTATGCCCACCAACAACATGACGGCGACGCTGAGAGCAATTCCGATTTCATTGTTCTGGACGAAAGCATGAACGAAGTAGTTCCGTGTCGGCGTGCGTGCATCGAGGACGCCGTATTGCCAGGACGGATCACTTCGCTTTCGGAGCGCGTAGGCATCGGCAATGAAGGCGTCGAGTCGCGCCTGCGACCGGGTCAACATCCGTGGGCGCAATTCGACTTTCGTGCCGGCATTCGCTTCCGACTCAGCCGCCGCCTTGCGCATCTCGCCGAGCCAGTCCGCATCGAGAATCAAGGCGCCGGTCGAGTCGACCTCGAGCTGGGGATTGCGAACCAGAAAATTCCGCGCGTCTTCTCGAGCCGATTCGTAGAGCGCGATCGCGGGTTGTCCCGATTGCTGAGTTTCATTCGCAAGGAAGGCGGGGACCGCGACCATGGCGGTCACGATCAGCAAAGTCACGAACGGCAATTTTCGGGGCCAACTCAATTCGTCCGCCTCCCGCTTCCGGCACAAACCTCGGGCCTGTGGCCTGAAGCCACACGGTCTCTCTATAAACGGAAGGATGGGAGCCCCGCCTTAGTGAGAATCCATATGGCCTCACCCACACACATCACAGAATCCAGCCCTTCGGGAAAACAACAGCGACGGACTCGTAGGCTCGCGGCCCGGTTACTCCTTTTCGGGCTCATCGGGCCGCTCGTCACGGTCGGCTGCGAGCAGGACGAGACGGCTGGACCCTCCGACGCTTCGACGTCTTTGGCGGAGTCGACGCCTGCGAGCGAATCTCCCGCCGAATCTCTTCTGTCCTACGCGCCCTGGTTTCGCCTGCCCGAGGGTTGGGATGAGCAGCATCCCGTTCTGTCGCCGAACGCGAAAACGGAAGCACACTTCTTGAACCTCGCGGAGCGAAACATCCCGCTGAGCGCTGCCGATGGCGCAGGCCGCGCTTGGATCACCGCCGTCACGGCGCTCGATTCCGAACCGGACGAACCGAGCATTCGACTCGAGGAAGGCGAACCCCGAGAGAAGAGTCGCGACGATGCACCGGTCGCGACTCCAGCCGTGCAGGTCTCCTCCCTGCAGCGAATCGAACTCGTCTTCGAAGTCGGACCGCTGGGCATCGAGGAGGGCGGCCTGCTCTATGTCATGCCGGAACCGTTCTGGTCCTGGAGCGAAGTCCAGCTCGAGAACCCAATGGGGCTTGGATACACGACGGCCCTCTCGAGGGTCGAGGGTGTCCGACTCGAGCCCATCGCCGATGGGGCGTTCTTCGAGATCGTGGGCCGCGCGCTCGATCCGGGGGAACGGATCGACATCGTGATGGGGGCTGGACCGAGCGGAACGAGGGTCGACGAATACGCCGAACGCGGATCGGAGATCTTGATCGCGGTCGACGCCGAAGGGGACGGAACGCGAGCCTGGCTCGAAGATTCCGCGCGGCTCGACATTGTCGCTCGAGAAGGAACGCAGATGATTGCGCTGGGCCCTGCCGAAGTCGCCCCGGGCGATCCGATCGAAATCACACTGGCGATCGTCGACGAACGCGGCAATCGTGCTCGCTGGCCGGGTGATTCGACCGGGGTCGACAATGCGGTCCAGAATACCTTCGCGATCGAAACCATCGACGGACCGTCGCTCATCGCGCTCGGCCTCGATGAAGCCACCCATTTGGTCGCCGCGGTGGATGCCCCATACAGATTACGATTCACCGCACCCGCGAGTGAAGGAACGATCCGACTTTCGATTCGCGGCCTGCATGCCCTCGAGGGTTTCGACTCCGACGTCAATCCGATCGTCGTACGCCAATCGGCGACCCGCCTGATCTGGGCCGATCTGCACGGCCATTCACAATTGTCGGACGGAACCGGAACGCCCGAGGACTACTTCCATTACGCGCGCGACATCGCACGACTCGATGCCGTTGCACTCACCGATCACGATCATTGGGGATTACGCCCGATCGATCAGTCGGCCGAAATTGCCGCGAAGATTCTCGAGACGTCACTGCGTTTTCATGAACGCGATCGTTTCGTCACCATTCCCGGCTACGAATGGACGAGTTGGCTCCATGGACATCGACACGTGCTCTACTTCGAAGAAGATGCGCCGATCTACTCGGCGATTGATTTCGCAACCGATCGACCCGACGAACTCTGGGAAGCCTTGCGCGGTCGACCCGCGCTGACGTTCGCGCATCATTCCGCAGGCGAGCCGGTTGCAACGAATTGGTTCTTTCAGCCCGATCCCGAACTCGAACCGCTGACGGAAATCACATCGATTCATGGCATGAGTGAAGCCGCCGATGCTCCGCTTCCCGTATATGGCGCAATCGAAGGAAACTACGTCCGCGACGTCTTGATCAGGGGTGCACGGTTGGGCTTCATCGGCAGCGGTGACTCCCACAACGGCCATCCCGGTCTGGCGGGACTCGCCACCGCCGCCGAACAGTCGGGGCTCGCCGGGATCTTCACGGCCACGCTCGACCGCCCCGGACTCCTCGACGCCATGCGAGCACGCCACACCTTCGCGACCAACGGCATCCGCCCCTGGCTCTCCGTCTCGATCGACGATGCCCGAATGGGTGAAGCCATGCCGTCCCGAGAGGACGAGCAAGCCACTCATCGACTTCATATCCGCTACGAAGCGACCGCGCCGATCGTCGGCGTCGATCTGATCCGAACGGGACGGATCGCGAATCTCGAAGGCAACGGGGCTCTATCGCTCGATCTGGAGCGAATCATTCCACACCTCGCGCCGGGTGAGTTTCATTATGTTCGGATCATTCAGGAAGGAGGTGGGGTCGCCTGGTCGAGCCCGATCTTCATCGATCCCGTCTCGACGATGGCGACCGAGGCGAACTAGCGGGTAGCGGTTAGAGCCGAAAGCGATCGATCTCTTCTTCCAGACGCTGTGCATGCGCGGAAAGATTGGACACGGTTTCGCTGGCCTGGGCCGCACGGCGTGTACTTTGGAGCGTGGCTTCCCGGAAGATCCCGAGCGCTTCCTGAATCTGGTCGGCGCGCTTGCTCTGGTCCTGGGTCTCGATCAGGATCTCCTTGATCCGTGCTGCCACGACTTCGACGGACTGTGTAATCATGCTCGACTCGCGTCGCTGTTCCTGGGCCGCGTTCTTCACCTCGAGACCGAGGTCGAGCATCTGCGCAACGCTGCGCGTGATCTCTGCGCCCGCACTGTCCTGTTCATGCGTTGCGCGCTTGAGCTGCGTCGCGGTCTCCTTGACCTGCTTCATCGCGATTCCCACTTGATCGATGTCAGCGGCCTGACCGCGCGTGGCTTCCACGATCTCCTTTGCCCAGCGCGTCGATTGATGAGAACTCTCTTCAATGTCGAGAAGCATTCGACCGGCTTCGTTCGAGAGCTCCACACCGCGTTCAACGCGAGTCGCACCCTGCGTCATGGCGCTGACTGCGTTGAGAACACCGTCCTGCACCGATTCGATCAGCTCACCGATTTGTCGGGTGCTATTCGCCGTTCGCTCGGCAAGACTGCGAACCTCTTCGGCGACGACTGAAAAGGCACGACCGTGTTCGCCAGCTTGAGATGAGATGATGGCCGCGTTCAAAGCGAGCAGATTTGTCTGTTCGACCACGGACTCGATGACTTTCACGATCTCTCCGATCGAGTCGCTCTTCTCGGAGAGGTTGGAGATGATCGACTCGATACCCTTGAAAGATTCCTGGATCTCCTTCATGCCCTGGACCGTTTCATGAACCGCCGCCATCCCCTGCTCGGCTTTCTGGGAGGTCTCGTTCGAAAGACCATGGCTCTCTTGGGCGTTCGCCTCGACTTGCCGGACGGAATCCGAGAGCAGCTCGAGGGCTCCCGCCGTCGACTCCGTCGAGAGATTCAGGGTATCCGCGCTGCGCGCGATTTCGCGAATCGCTCCGGTCATCTCGACGACACTCGATGCCGTTGTGTCGATGATCTCGGACAGGTTGTCGATGTGGGAACTCGTCTCTGCGATGGATAGATCCATTTCGATCGCGGCGCTCGAAGTCTCGATTGCCGTTTCGGAAAGCGACTCGACGCCCGCGTTGACCGTATGCGTCGAGGCCGCGATCTGTTCGATCGCCTCTCCGGTCTCTGCGACGGCCTGCTCCTGGCGTACGGCTTCCTCACGCAGCGAGGCGCTAGAAGCTTCGAGCTGTTCGGTCGCGCGTGCGACGTAACGCGTATTCTCCCCCACCCGAGCGACGAGACCGCGAAGACTCAGCACCATCGCATTGAATGCGTTGGAGAGAACACCCATCTCGTCGTCGCGCCGAACGTCGACCTGGGTCGAAAGATCTCCGCCGGCCATGGCCGCGGAACCCTCGACCAACCGTTCGAGCGGATCTGCAATGTGACGGCGAAGTCTCGATGCACCGAACCAGGAGAGGAAGAGCGAGATCAATAGAACGGACAGGACGATCGCAATCGAGGTGTAGAAGAATTGGGTCGCCTGCTTGGTGTCCTGGCGAAGGAAGACCGTACCGAGATCTTCATCAGCCAGCCGAATTTGTGAGACCAGGTCGATATGCCGGCGACTCCATTGCGGGACGAAGGGTAATTCGCGAGGGGGCCTGAAATCTACGATATCCGCTCGAATGTATTTCGCGAAGACGAGTCCATCGCTGTCGTAGACGATCGCCGCTTCGAGAGATTCTTCGGCTTTGAGTGCCCGGAGCGTCTCCATCGCGGCTTGTTCGTCATTGAAGAGAAGGGATGCTTCCGTATTCCCGCCGATGACGCGTGCGATCGCGATGAGATTCTTGTCCGTGATATTCTGGAATTGGATGGATGCGGTTACGAAGAGCGCACCGGAACTCAGGACGAGAACCAGGCCCGTCGTCGCAAAGAACTCGCGTACGATGCGCCGCTGAATCGAATTGTTCCCGACGTCGAATGCACTCATCGGCGAATTCCCCGCGTATCACGATTGCTTGTAGAGTTCATCTCTGCGTTTGTTCTCACCATCACGATTCCTACTTCACGACCTTCGCCAAGCGAAGTAAACGCGAACTGATCTTGAGGCCGCTCTTGTTTGCAGCCACCGGATTGATCGCGAAGTGGATCCGGCTCTTTGCTCGGAAGAAGTTGGCAACGCCACCGGCTGCAGCAAATCCCTCTCGATCGGCCACGCTGAACACACTCAGTCCCTGCAAGGCGGGAACGGACTCGACATGGGTCTTCTTGAAAGACCGACCGATGAAGAGAATGTGACAGTCGGCAAACTGGTCGAACTGGGATATGGCGTGGACGGCGACCCGACGATCTTCGACGGTCTTCCCCGAGACCGTTCTTGAAACGACATCGGAAAAAGCTACGGCTCCCACGACACAGATCGAGACGGGCGAGTCGGGCGTTTCGAAGGCATCCTTCGGCCATTCCACGTAGCGCGCGAAATTCAAGAGGAAGGCGGCCATGACCTGGTCTTCGGATTGCGCATGGGCCTTCGGTGCGAAGCCAAGAAGCGACACGCCGAAAAGGAGAAGCGTAATGAGGGCGACACTAGACTGTGTCGAGACCCGCCTGAGTTGGATCTCGTTGATCTCGCTCACTCGAAACACGCTGGGAACTCCAATCGAAAGCAAGGGCGCTGCCACGCTCGAATTCATCGGCAACTCGACGCCGAACCGAAACCTTTGCCGGAGAAACCTTGTTCGTTCATGGGGAAATTCCCTCATGCTTGCTGCCCCGACCGACTGGAGTGTTCCATGAAACCGGAAATTTCGGTTCTGCTTCCGGTTTGGAACGCCGGGACGACGCTCCCCGTGTGTCTGCGCAGCATCGTTCGTCAGACCGGTGTCGATTGGGAGTGCATTCTCGTCGACGATGGTTCGAGCGACGCATCGCTCGAAATTGCGCGTTCGGAAGCGGCGAGGGATCGCCGGATCGAAGTCGTCTCGCGCAGTCATGCGGGCCTGGTTCCAACTCTCAATGCCGGAATCGAAAGATGCCGGGCTCCCATCATCGCGCGCATGGACGCCGACGATTGGATGCATCGCGATCGTCTTCGACTTCAGACGGCGATGCTCAGGAAAAATCCAAATCTCGACGCCGTCGGTTGTCATGCGCGTAGCTTCCCTCGTCGCGAACTGCGAGACGGCGGTCGGCGCTACGAAGCCTGGCTACATTCCCTGGTCGATGCCGAGATGATCTGGCGCGAACGCTTCATCGAATGCCCGGTCGCACATCCAACTCTGGCGATTCGCCGCGAGACCTTGCAGGAGATTCCGTACCGCGATCGCGGCTGGCCGGAAGACTACGACCTGCTGCTTCGGCTGCTTCGACGAGGCCCCTGCGTGGGCATGATCGGGAAAAGACTGCTCGGCTGGCGAGGGGGAGCCGATCGGTTGTCGCGCAAAGACCCGCGATATGCTCTCGATCGATTCACAGCCTGCCGCG
>CAWLAJ010000127.1:0-11498 GCA_963854795.1 Deltaproteobacteria bacterium UBA4427
ATTCTCGTCCTGGGAGAAGGTCAGGGCGCAGAACTGCTTCGTCTGGTCTGGATCGGGGCCGGTCTCGGCGTTGCGCAATCAATCCTCTGGCCGACGGCGCCGAAGCCGTTGGTGGCGCTGCTCTGTGTGGCGCTCGGCTGGGGCGCGGTCTGGGCGTGGACACCGCTGTCCAGTTCGCTGAGCGCGCAGGTCCTGCTCTTCATCGTGATCGGCGGCGTTCTCTACACGCTCGGAGCCATCGCCTACGCGCTGCGTCGGCCAGATCCCTGGCCCGACGTCTTCGGCTATCACGAGATCTTTCACGCTCTCGTATTGGGCGCGTCGATTCTGCATTTCTCGGCCGTCACCCAGATCGTTTTCGAATTCGGCGTGGCGGCGGGGCCGTCCGTTTAGGAAGCGGGGGGATGCGGACGTAAGGCGCTTTCAAGGGCTTCCGTGTGTTCGAAACCTAGAAACCTGGTTGTAGAAGGCCAAGCATGAGCCCCGAGCGAAGGCCGGCCCGCCGAAATCTCGTCGCCGATACAGCGGCGATACATGCCTCCATCTGCGACCATTTTTGGACAGCGACTCAGGCGGTCGATTCGGTGTACTCACAATAGAGAGGATTCGATGCTCGAAGCAGCTACCGACTATCGCGTATATGGCGGTCCCATTAGCCTCTTCACTCGGAAACTAGAAAGCGCATTGCGTTTCTACGGCGCTCCCCACTCGCTCGTGCGCAAGGAGGTATTAGGCGAGGACGAGGTTGCGGCGCGCGCAGGCACGCGACAGATCCCGGTCCTCGAAACGCCCGAAGGCTGGATGATCGCGGATACGACGCCGCTACTGGACCTGCTCGACGGGCGTTTTCCGGCGCGGCGACTCTTTCCGGAGGGTCCGCTCGGCGTGATGGTCCACGTCATCGAGGAGATTCTCGACGAGTGGCTCGCACGGACGATGGTCCATTATCGCTGGCACTACCCCGAGAACACGCGTCACGTCGTGGCCATCCTACTAGGCCGCGACGTTACGATCGAAGAAGCCCGTGAGCACCCCCTCGCGCAGTGGGGACCACGTGCCTGCCGCGCGACCGGGACTGAAAGCAGCCATCAGCAAAGCGAGGTCGAGCGCGAATATCTGGCGATGCTCGACGCACTGGAAACTCAGCTCGCGCAGACCCCCTACGCGCTGGGCGATCGACCGACCGCGGTGGATTGCATCCTTCTCGGTGGCCTCCGCGCACACACCAATGCGGATCCCCTCCCGGACCTTTCCGCCTTTCCCCGGGTTCTTGCTTGGGACGCGGAGCGAGCGGATGCCTGGAACGGCGGCGGAGAGTGGGATTCGTTCCCAAGCGGCAATCCATTCGCCGACCACGTCTTGACTCTCGGTGCGGAATGCTATTCCGCCTTCGTGCTCGGCAACGCGCGTGCTCTTGAAGCCGGCGAAAAGGCGTTCGTCATCTCCACGTATGGCGAGGAGGTGAGCTACCTGACCCGGCCCTATCCCGAACGCTCACGAAAAATGGTGCAGACAAGAATTCGCGACCGACTTGATGCCGCCGAACGAAAGCAGGTTGTCGACTGGCTGGAAAGCCGCGGTCTCGCCGAGTGTTTCGCGCCCTGAGGACCTTTCGGGCAGCTCACGCGCCCCGGGCAGGACTCGAACCTGCGACACACGGTTCAGGAAGCAGGCGGGGGTGCCCAGCCCTTGTCGTAGTCTGCGACGATTCCCGGTCCCTTGATTCGCAGATGCTGGATCTTCCACTCTCCGTCGACCTTTCGATAGTCTTCGTGGTACCGGGCAGACATCCATTTGGCTTGATTTCCTTCGTAGTAGGTGAACATGCCGAAGAAATACCATTTGGCTTGAGCCTGCTCGCCGGCGACTTCGATGATCGGGTTCATCACCATATGCTGTGAGAAGCTGATCGCTTTCTGAAAGCCTTCGAAGAGCTTGCGAATTTCTGGGTGGCCCTGCGCTCGGCCGATTCCACGACCTTCCCAGATCGCGTCGTCGGCAAAGATCGTGGTGATCTGATCGGGGTTGTGATCGTCGTCGCAGATTTCGCAGTAGCGAGCCTTGAGCTGTTTGATGGCTTCGAGATCTTCGAGTCGAGTCATTCGTTCTTCGAGTTCACTTGTTCCGGCGCTCGTCGTGTTGGCCATTGTCTGCAACCCCTTTTCTAGAGCCGGCGAATTTCGTTGGCAGCGCCGGTGCTGCCCTTGGTCACCCCGGAGACCTTGCTGTTTCGCGCCGAAGTGCGCGGAAATCTCTTCGAAAGATCGGGTCCGGCAGCCGTGAGCCCACCATCCACGACCAGTTTTTCTCCCGTCACGAACCGCGAGTCATCACTGGCAAAGAACAATGCGGCGCCGGCGATATGCTCGCCTTCGCCGAACTCCGGCCAGGGTTGTGACTTGGCGAATTGCTTGCGCGTGCCGTCCGGGTCGCCGGCTTCCGCAAGCGGTGTCGCGATGAAGCCGGGACAGATGGCGTTCACGCGAATGTGGTCGGGGGCCAATTCGACCGCCGCGGACATGCTGAGGTTGATGACGGCCGCCTTGGCAGCAGAGTAGACGAGCGGCCCGCCGTCACCGCTCAGTCCGGCAATCGACGCCGTGTTGATGATGGATCCGCCCGTGCCCTGTTTTCTCAGAATCCTCGCGGCATGTTTGATTCCGAGGAACACGCCTTTGGCCATGACATCGAAGGTGTAATCCCAGTGCTCGACCGAAGTCTCGGTCAGCGGACCGATGGCGCCGCCGACTCCGGCATTGTTGAAGAGAACGTCGAGGCGACCGAAGCGGCCCACGGCGTCGTCCAACATGGCGACCACGTCTTCTTCCTGGGCCACGTCGGTTCGAACGAACGACACCCTGCCGTCAAAACCGAGACCCTCGGCCTCTTTGACGGCCGCCTGGCCGGTCTCGGTGTTGTAGTCCGCGACGACGACGCGAGCACCCTCGTTCAGGAAGCGCATCACGGTCGCCAGGCCCATTCCGCTAGCGCCCCCCGTGATGACGGCGACTTTGTTTTCCAACCTCATTCAGCTCTCCGATCGACTTCTTCGCGGATGGCTAACTCTCGCCGGTCTGCGGTCGCATGTCCGCCGCCTCGATTCCGGCAACCACGGTCGGCTTTTTCATCGCATCCCGGCGGAAGGGTTCGCCGAGTTCCTGGTTGAGCAGAACCTCGATGAAGGTCGTTATGCCATTCACTTGTCCCTTGCAGGCGATCTTGAGCGCCTCCGTCATTTCCGCCTGGGTCCGGACCGTCACGCCAGCGAGGCCGCAGCCGTCCGCGATGCGCGCGAAGCTCACATGGGGATCGAGTTCGGTCCCGACGAAGTTGTCGTCGTACCAGAGCGTCGTATTGCGCTTCTCGGCTCCCCATTGATAGTTGCGAAAGACGATCATCGTGATCGCGGGCCAATTCTCACGCCCGATGGAACTCATCTCGCTCATCGAGATTCCGAAGGCGCCATCGCCTGCGAATCCGATGACGGGAACGTCGGGGCAGCCCACTTTGGCGCCGACGATCGCCGGGAAGCCATAACCGCAGGGCCCGAAGAGTCCGGGGGCCAGATATTTCCGACCTTCCTCGAAGGATGGGTAGGCGTTGCCGATCGCGCAGTTGTTTCCGATGTCGGAAGAGATGATCGCGTCGCTGGGCAGCGCCTCCATGATCGCTCGCCAGGCCTGTCGCGGCGACATGCGGTCCGCATCCCGATCGCGCGCGCGCGCGTTCCAGGTCGTGCCGGGGTCATCGTCCTCATGATCCATGGCGGCGAGCGTCTTCTGCCATTCGGCCTTGGTCTTTTGGATTCGCTCTTCGCGATCCTGGCGACCGATGTCTCCGGCATTCGCGGCGAGTCGTTCGAGGATCTGTTCGGCGACCTGTTTGGCATCGCCCTCGATGCCGACGGCGACCGTCTTGGTGAGCCCGATGCGGTCGGCATTGATATCGACCTGAATGATCTTCGCCTCCGTCGGCCAATAGTCGATGCCGTAGCCGGGTAGCGTCGAGAAGGGATTCAGTCGCGTGCCGAGGGCCAGCACCACGTCGGCCTGGGCGATCAATTCCATCGCCGCCTTCGATCCGTTGTAACCGAGCGGTCCGCAGCCGAGCGGGTGACTGCCGGGAAACGCATCGTTGTGTTGGTAGTTGCAGCAGACGGGAGCGGACAGCCGTTCCGCAAGTTCTTTCGACGCGGGAATGCCGTCGGCGAGAATGACACCCGCACCATTGAGGATCACGGGGAAGCGCGCCTCGGAGAGCAGGGCGGCCGCCTCGGTGATCGCTCGTTTGCCACCCGCCGGTCGTTCGAAGCGGACCATCTGTGGCAATTCGATGTCGATGATCTGGGTCCACATGTCGCGTGGCAGGTTGATCTGTGCCGGCGCCGAACTACGCCAAGCCTTCAAGATGACTCGGTTCAGCACTTCGGCAATTCGCGAGGGGTCGCGTACTTCTTCTTGATAACAAACCATGTCGCGGAACATCGCCATCTGTTCGACTTCCTGGAAGCCGCCCTGACCAATCGTCTTGTTGGCCGCCTGGGGCGTGACCAACAACATCGGGGTGTGGTTCCAATAGGCGGTCTTCATCGCAGTGACGAATCCTGTGACGCCAGGTCCGTTCTGCGCGATGGCCATGCCCATCTTGCCGCTCGCGCGGGTGTAGCCGTCGCAGATATATCCGCCGTTCGTTTCGTGGGCGACATCCCAGAACGTGATACCCGCTTTCGGGAAGAGATCGGAGATCGGCATGAAGGCCGATCCAATGATGCCGAAGGAGTGTTCGATCCCGTGCATCTGCAGGACCTTCACGAAGGCCTCTTCCGTTGTCATCTTCATGGCTTGTTCTCCTCGGGATCGGGAACCAGGCCGAGCGTCCCAGAAACGAATTGTTATGCCGGGTTTCGCCAGCCGGTCGCCTCGATCGGCTCTGCTCGCTGGATTCTAGCGTCAGCCCTCGTCCTCGGGTCCCCACTCGTCAAATTCTGCCGCCCCCGGCGAGATAGAGTCCCAGCTTGCGAGCGAGCCGACGAAAATATGCTGGGCGATGCGGGTTCCCGGGTCGTCGTCGAGGCAGCCCGCCGGGATGAACCAGAGCTTCCCGTTGTCATGCAGGTGTGGCGCGGGGGCGCCGCAGGTGGGGCAGAAGCTCGATGACCAGCCGCTGGGCCGTTCGAATCGTCGGATCGTCTGCTCGCCGCAGACCCATTTCAGGCTCTTGTGGGCCGTGGCCAGCATCGCGATCGCACCGGCTCCCGTCGCCTTGCGACAAATCGAACAATGGCAGCGATGCAGGTCGCTGACCCGTCCGTTGATTTCGAACTGGAACCCTCCGCACAGACAACTGCCCCGGATCATGGCGTCTCCTCGCGGCGAGCATCCATCGCCGCACTTTGTTTCACGTGTCGTTCTCGCAGGCCGTGGCCCACCGTGGATCGCGCCTTCAATCCCTGGGTGTTAGGCGGTAGACGAGGCTGAAGTCATCGACGGTCGCCGGGCGACCAAAGATGGCGTCGAGATGCTCATGATATTTCTTCGAGTACGCCGCCGCGACACTCTCCAATTCCTTCCGGTCACTGACTCGTTCCGCTCGAAGCGCAAAGGCGTCGTCACCGATTCTCACTGTCACATCGGGGCGCTTGGCGACCCTCTGGGTCCAGCCCGACGCCGGACCTCCCCAGACGTAGAGTGCCTTCGGAAATCCCACGCCCCAGATCGTGACGACGCGCGGAAGCATCGCGCCCTGCGCGGCGAGCGTGATCTCGTCGTGTTCGGCGACGAATTCGAAATTCGTGGGCGCGGGGGCCCGAGAGCCGCCGAGCCTGAGTCCGGGCGTTTCGTTTCGGGGCAGACAACCTGCGAGGAAGAGGGCGGAGGACGTGACGACGACCATCAAGAGAGAAGTGATTTTCATACAGAAACGATAGCGATCGGAGCGAAGCCGGGCAGTGGTTGGCATACGCACGAGTCTGGACCGTCGACGGGCTCAGCGCAGGGCGCGCTCTTCGAGAAGCGATCTCGTCTGCTTCGAAATCGGTGCGTTCAAGATGGCGGTTACGAGGTCGATCAAGTGGCTGGCGAAGAGTCGATCGTCTTTGCGTCTCGGGCTCTCGGCGCGTCGCGCCAGCTCGACGAACATGATGCGCCGCGCGGTGAAGCGGCTGTGGAGTGGGTCGACGGCGAGCGCGGACATCAAGGGCTCGACCCGAGCGCGCCAGCGATGGAGACTACTCGACTCATCGTCGATGGCGATCGGGTCGACGCGGACGCCATGGCTATTGATCAGCTGCGCGACGATGCGCAAATAGCTCCGTCCGCCGTCGCGATCGGCCAGCCTTTGCGCGGCGGGTAGCACGAGCGCGGTCGAGAGTTGGTGGAGATCGCAGGGGCCATTTTTCTCGATCTCGTCGAGTAGCGCGTGGCGGCTCGCCTCGACGGCGACTTCATGTTTAGCGAGAATCGCGCGAAGCAGTCCCGGACGGTCCTCGAAGTGATATTGCAGGGCGGAAGCGTTTCGTTGGTCCGCCTCGCGGTTGATCTCGCGAAGCGAGACCGCCTCAACGCCTCGCTCGGCGAAGAGTCGTTCGGCTGCGCGGATGAGCTGAGCGCGGGTTTCGTCGGCATTTCGGGGCATTCGGGTCTCCGTCGCTCGCAGAGCTTGCAGCCCAGCGACGGAAGGTTATCATGCAGTTGCATTAAAACAAATTCGACGCTGCGCGGGTTCCTTGAATTTGCGGTACAAGACGATGCGCAACGGACCACAACCCGAATCGATCCACCGAAGAGGAGAATGCCATGGCCGGTCTCGAGAACACGGACGAGATGTTCGACCTGCGGATGTCGGAGGGTGCCAAGCCACTCTTCGAAAAGGTCAAGACCTTCATCAAGCAAGAGGTCGAGCCGATCACGCGCGAATTCCATCAGCTGGGCGAGAACCGCGAGGAACGATGGTCCTGGGCGCCCGGACAGCTCGAGTTGCTCGACGGCGTCAAGGCGAAGGCCAAGGCGATGGACCTGTGGAATTTCTTCCTGCCCGATTCCGAGACCGGGGAAGGGCTCTCGAATCTCGACTACGCCTATATCGCCTCCGAGCTCGGGAAGAACCGACTCGCATCGGAGTGCCTCAACTGTTCTGCCCCCGATACCGGAAACATGGAAGTCCTCGAGCGCGTGGGTACGCCCGAGCAGAAGGAAAAGTGGCTCAAGCCCCTGCTGAACGGCGAGATTCGATCCGCCTACGCGATGACTGAACCGGACATCGCTTCCTCGGATGCGAAGAACATCGCGTGTCAGGCTCGGCTCGAGGGCGACGAGTGGGTGATCAACGGCGAGAAGTACTACATCTCGGGCGCCGGCGACCCGCGCTGCAAGATCATGATCACGATGGTGCAGACGGATCCGGACGGTCCGCCGCATACGCGCCAATCGCAGATTCTGGTTCCCACGGACGCACCTGGATTCGAAGTTCTGGGTCCGATGCACGTGTTCGGAAAGGACGATGCGCCGCACGGACACATGCATCTGCGCTTCGACAACTGTCGCGTTCCCAAGGACAACATCCTGCTCGGTGTGGGGCGCGGCTTCGAGATCTCGCAGGTCCGACTCGGTCCTGGCCGCATTCATCATTGCATGCGTTCGATCGGTGCGGCGGAGAAGGCGATCGAACTGATGTCGAAGCGTGGGATTTCGCGTAAGGCCTTCGGTAAGCCGATCGCGCAGGTCGGAGGCAATGTCCAGATGATCGCCCAGGCGCGCATCGAGATCGAAGCCATGCGCATGATGGTGCTGAAAGCCGCCAAGGCGATGGATGTGCTGGGCAACTCCGAAGCACGCGTCTGGGTCAGTGCCGTGAAGGCGATGGTGCCCGAGCGGGTCTGCAAGATCATTGATCAGGCGATCCAGATCCACGGTGCGACCGGGGTGTCGCAGTGGACGCCGCTGGCCGACATGTATACGAGCCAGCGAACGTTGCGGCTAGCGGATGGTCCCGACGAGGTTCATTGGTTCGTCGTCGGTCGGGCCGAGATCGCGCGCTGGTCCGAAGACGGCGCGATGGACTACAACCCGAAAGAGGAATACATCAGCCAGCCCGTCTTCAGCGGGCCCTGATCGAGTCGCGACTCGACTCCGCTCGCGTCCGTATCTGGACGCGAGCGAATCAGCCGACGCCCCGCGCCGGCCGCGAGAGCGACCAGCATGAAGAGGGCTCCCGGCGATAGACCCGGCACGGGAGACGGAGTCGGCCCGGGAGAAATGAATTCGTAGAAGTCGACCGGACGGTTCCAGGAGTAGGTCGGCGTCGACGAGTAGTACGGATACTTTTCATAGAGACTTCCGATTTCCTTCTCGACGTCGGCGTCGTAATCGAAGGTCACGACGAGACCATCGGTAAAGGTCACCTCGAATGAATAGCCCGAGAGGTAGGGGTGGAGGCTGTCCGTATCGATTGCGATTGCGGGCGAGTGTGCAGCGGCTCTGCCGGGAGCCAAGCCGATACCGGCCGGGGCTTCGACCAGTCCGTCGATCGACCAGACGTATCGCGAAAAGGGAATCGTGGGTGGCGGCGTTTGGCAATCCACCATACAGATCGGGACACAATTTTCGACACAGATGAAGTCGCCGTCAACGCTCTCGAGGTCCATATCCGTGTTCTCGAGTCTCGACGCAGGATTCAGCGAGTTGATGATCCGAACCGCCCGGACCGGCATTCCGCCTGGGTCGCCAATATTCTTGATGCGAATTCTGAATTGTTGCCACGAGTCCATGCGACTTCGTTCGATCCGCATCTCGAAAGCGTGATCACTGTCGACGTCGGGATGAAGGGTAGCCCCCAGGGTCGGCCGAGAGTTCAAGCGAGCGGTCGAGGCTCGTTTCTCGGCTCCTAATCCTAATCATCACGGCGGGTTGATACCCATCGCCTCTCATGTAGTTAGGCGTTTTGATGATTTGGGGACGAAAGTCGCCGACGATTTACGTTTTGCCGGTATCGCGACGGCACAGGATCACCCCCGGGCGGCGGTGCGAAGGATCTGCGGCCTGCCTGCATCGAGAAGACTCCCCAGTGCTGGCCTGCCGCGCTCGGGACCCGGATCCGCAGTGTGTATGATCTCGCCATGAATCCAACATTTCGTGAGTTCTTGACTGTCGTTTCATTGATCGTGTTCTGGGTGGGGATTGCCTCGTCGGCGCTCGCTGAGCGCAACGTCGTCCGTGAACAGAACGGGATTACCGTCGAAGAAGAATCCGTGGAAGGTCGCTCGTTGCCGATCTTGATCGGCACCATGACGATGGATGCCAGCGCCGAACAGATCGCTGCATGGGTCACCGCGGTTCACACCTATGTCGATTGGCAGCATAATTGTGAAGAGGCGCGCGTACTCATGCAGCCGGACGGGAGCCGCCTCACCTATAACCGGATCGCTTCCCCCTGGCCGGTCTCCGATCGAGATGTCGTGTTGCGACCCTCGCGCGAGAATCTCGAGAATGGCGGCATTCGCCTTGAGTTCCTCAGCACGGAGGATGCCAACTTCGACGTGCTAAGAGGCGTCGTGCGTATGCCGAGATTGATTGGGTCCTACGTTTTGACGCCGCGCTCGGAAGGCGGAACTCACGTCGTCTACACAGTCGACTCGGATCCCGGCGGTAGCCTTCCGGCGTGGCTCGTGAAGCAGGCGGGCAAAGATCTGCCCTACTTCACGCTCAAGAATCTTCAGGAGCGTGCGGAAGCGGGTCCCCCGCCCTCGACATGAATCGAGGGGAATCGAATCCCCCATCTCTTCCGATGCCGAGACACTGTCAATTGAAGCGCGACTCGAACGCGCTTCACTCCCGGTGGGCGAGGCGATCTACAGCCCGAGTTCCTCGCGCAAGAGCGCGGGCGTGTCCAGGTCGACGATCGCCTTGGTCGCGCGATCCATTGCGCGCAGGCCGACTTCGAGCGTTTGCATGCGACTTCCCGCTGCCGCGGTCGCGGTGGCCGCAATCCAGGAACACGTCGCGAGGCGTCGGTACTGTCGCCACGCCTCGTCGGAGGGGGCTGCCTTCCCGCCCCCGTCTTCGAGTCTCTTCAGGTATCGCGACACGAGTGCTGATTCGGTCGAGGCTCGCGTGGCGGATGGAACCGAGTTGCAGAGGTAGTAGCTGACGTCGCGCATTCCGGGCGCCCGACAGACGCAAGCCCAGTCGAGCAGACCGATCTCGTCACCGTCCAGAAATGTATTGCCGATATGGCTATCGCCGTGGGTCAGCGTACTCGGGCCCGAGTCGAGTAGGTCGCAGACCGCCTCGTTGTGTTGCAGATAGAGTTCCGCCAGGTCGTGAAACGGCGCGGGCATGCGTTCGCCGAATTGTCTCAGTCCCTCTTCGACGAGTTGCGGGCCGATGCTGGAGCGCATCGGCGCTTCGATCCAAGAGAGGTCGTCTTCGAAGCGTGAACTTTCCCAGAATTGACCGTGCAGCTTCGCGAGTGTGTCGATCATGGCCTCGGGAGTTGTCTGGGGGCCTCCGTCGCCGTGGCTGGGGAAAGAACAGCCGGCGCTCGAGAGATCTTCGAGGAGCATGAAATATCGACTCGGATCCGCATCCGACCAGGCCGACCAGATCGGACGGGGAATTCGAACGCAGACTTCCGAAGCGATCGCGTCGTAGAAGCGCGCTTCACGACGACCCATGTCGGTGAAGGCGACCATTTGGCGGGAGATCGGATCGGTCGGGGCGAGCTTTCCGAAAAGCGCGGACGGAGCGTCGCTTCCGGCCTGCCAATCCGCGACGAGCTGGACCCGCCCGGTGGTCCCGCTATGGGCGTCCAGAATCTTGAACGAATCGGCTTTGGACCCCGGATAGCGCTGGGAGACGGCCTGTGAGAGCCATTCGGCGGAGATGGATTCTAGCGAGTCGGGAATGGCGATGGGCTGCGGCAATCGGTTGCTCCTTCCAGGAGAATGCACACGAGTTGCGGGAATCGCAATTCATGTCGTCGGCGCCGCGCTCGCGACTCTTCCTGCGGCGCCGACCTTCAGGCGTAGGACGCGCGGACGATTCTCTTTCGGCCGACGTCGAGTCCCAACTCTTCCATTTCGATCTCCTCGAGTGAATCGTGAATTTCGTTTCTATAGAGGGAGATGCGCTAAAGGACGATTTGGATGCGAGCGCACCAAAATGATTGACCCCGGGTGCTGTCGGATGCCGAGGTCGTGGCGCAGAATCGATGTAACTGACTGAAATCGGGTCTCTTTTTAGTGTTCGGCGTTTACGCCTCGAATTGAAACTGGGCTTTGAATTTCTCGATGAAGGGGACGGAGTCCGTGGGTTGGGTCTCACTCAGGATGTCGTCGTCCCCGAACCGAAACCAGGCTTGAGCGCTCTTCGTCCAGATATGTCCGGCGGGTACGACCCCACTCGCGTCGTCGAAGGTGCCGGCTCGCAGGCTTAGAATTCCGTTCGATGGATCTTTTGCCCGTGAGCGATCCGACAGCCACAGCCGCCGCAGAACATTCCGTA
>CAWLAJ010000128.1:0-11408 GCA_963854795.1 Deltaproteobacteria bacterium UBA4427
TATTGCTCGGCTCGTTGCTGCTCTTTTGGATGAGAAGGGCTGCCATCCTCGCCGACCCGACCAACCCGGCCAACCCGACCAACCCGGCCAACCCGGCCAACCCGACCAATCCGACCAACCCGACCAATCCGACCACGCAGATTCTAAACCCAATGGAGACCAGGCTTCAAGATCTCGTGAATTCCTAGCCTGGTTTGGCACCGAGCGGAACTCTCAGCATGACGAGCCACGGCGAGGGAACTCTGCTGATCGTCGATGACGACCGGATTTTCGCACAAACGCTGGTTCTCGAATTCGAGGATCGTGGCTACTGCGTCGAGTGGCTCGATGGACTGCAGGCAGTCGAGAACAAGTCCGACCTCAACTATGCCTACGCCGTGATCGATCTCCGGCTGGGCCACGACAGCGGCATCGACGTAATCAGGATCGTCAAAGCCCGCTCTCCATCGACCGTCATTGTGGTACTCACGGGCTACACCAGCAGTGAGACAGCCGTCCGAGCCCTTGAACTCGGAGCAAGAGCCTGTCTGACCAAGCCCATCGACATCGATCGTTTGGAGAGCGCCTTGTTGGGCGGAGAAATGTGAGGGGAAATACAAGGTCCTCAGCAAATCGTTGGCCCACGAGTTGACTTCACGAAGATCGAGGGCTTTTGACTCGATGACGGATCTGCCAAGACGGCGAAACACCGCCTCGATTCCTTGACGATAGTGCCGAAACTGGCTATCCACAGCGCCGATAACGGCTGAGGTTGGTGTTGTTTCCCTGCATTGCGGGGTTCGCCGAACAGAAACTTCCATCGGTTATGCTGCGCCGCGCTTCGACCCTCCATTCCCAGAGACGAGGGTTGTGGAGGCTGGTGCGCGAATGGGTCGATTGGCCGCGCGACCGCGAACAGAGTCGTCCGGAGGGCATCAAATTAATGCGTCAAATGCTGGCCACCGTCGCTTCGATGCTGCTGCTTGCCCTGACCGCACCGATCGGCGTGGCCGATGCGGATGAACTCGAGGATGGCCAAAAGATTTTCGCGCTGTGCGCGCAGTGCCACGGCGACAATGGCAGCGGCAACAGCCTCTTCCTTGCGCCGGCCATCGCCGGGCTGGAGTTCTGGTATATCGAGGCGCAGCTCAAGGTCTTCCGAAGCGGCTCGCGCGGGTTGCACCCCAGCGATGTCGCGGGGATGCGGATGGCCCCGATGGCGCGGACCCTGCGCAATGACGAGGACCTCGCTGCGGTGGCGGCTTACGTAGCCAGCCTGCCGCCGACGCGGCCGGAGCGGGAGATCCATGACGGCGACCCCGAACGAGGCAAGACTCACTATGCGCTCTGCGGTTCGTGCCATGCGGCAGACGGCGCGGGCAATCAGCTGATGAACGCTCCGGCGCTCCGACACGCCAGCGATTGGTACCTGCTGTCCCAGATGAAGAAGTTCCGGGCTGGCGTGCGTGGTGCCAATCCGGGCAATCCCCTGGCCGCCATGATGGGCCCGATGGCGCTGGCGCTGCCGGACGAGCAGGCGCTGAAAGACGTCATCGCTCACATCATGACCCTGTCCAAGTAAGCAAACGAAGTAGCTCGGGAGAAGACAATGGCGAAGGAATTTACCCCCGAAGAACTGGTGGGCCGTATGTTCTTCATCTCGATGGTTGGCATCGGGCTGTTCATCGCCTCTGTCTTTATCTTCATCCTTTAGGAATCCGCGATGCCCCATCTATATCTCGAAGCCCTGTCGACCTACGCCAGCGATATCGACAACCTCATTTTGCTGATCGCTGCCCTCGTCATCCCTTGGTTCATCCTGTGCGAGCTCATCTTCTTCTACTTCATCTTTCGTTTTCGGGAAAAGGATGGTGTTCGTACCGAGTACATCACCGGCGAGAACAAGAGGCACAAGCGCTGGATCACCTACCCGCACCTTCTCGTTCTGGTTTGCGACCTGTTCATCCTCGTCGGCGCCGTGCAGGTCTGGTACGACGTCAAGCAGCGGCTGCCTGAGCCCTATGAAACTGTTCGCATCGTCGGTCAGCAGTGGGCTTGGACCTTCGTCCACCCCGGTCCGGACCATGTGCTCGACACGGCCGACGACATTACGACGGTCGACGAGTTTCACGTCGAAGTCGGCAAGATCTATCATTTCAAGCTCGAATCGCGAGATGTTCTGCACAGCTTCTCGGTCCCGGTCTTCCGCCTGAAGCAGGATGCCATTCCCGGGCGAATCATCACTGGCTGGTTCGAGGCGACCGGTGTCGGTGAGTACGACATCCAATGTGCCGAGATATGTGGCATCGGCCATGGTCTGATGGCGGCCCGAATCTTCATTGAATCCCCCGAGAATCACGCCGCCTGGATCGCAGAGAAATCGCCGTTTCAACTCGTCGCAGCGGCGACCATACCGATTGTTGAGGACTAGAGATGGCCGAATCCGTTCAGCCCGAATCCGCACATGCTCACCACGGCGAGCAGAGCTTCTGGAGCAAGTACGTCTTCTCGACCGATCACAAGATGATCGCCATGCAATACATGTTCACGGGCATGGCGATGGCGCTCATCGGTGGTTTCATGGTGTACGTCTTTCGCATGCAGTTGGCGTTTCCCGGCATCGAGGTTCCGTTCTACGGAGCGGTGACGCCCGCTAGATACAACACGCTGGTGACCCTGCACGGCACGATCATGATCTTCTGGGTCGCCATGCCGGTGTTGATCGCTGCGTTCGGCAACTTTCTGATACCGCTGATGATTGGCTGCGACGACATGGTCTTTCCGAAGATCAACCGGTTCAGCTATCAGATCTTCCTGCTCAGCGCGATCGTACTGGTGGCCTCGTTCTTCGTGGAGGGCGGTGGCTTCGGCGGTGCCTGGACCGCCTATCCGCCGCTATCGGCGAAGGCGGAGTACAGCCTGACGGGCCTTGGCTCGTCGCTCTGGTTGGTTGCCGTCGCACTCGAGTTCGTCGCGTTCCTACTCGGCGGAATCAACTTCGTCACGACGGTGATGAATGCGCGAGCACCGGGCATGAAGATGTACGACATCCCGATGGTCATCTGGATGATCGTCATCGCGAGTGTTCTGTTCATGGCTTCGGTGGGCCCGCTATTCGCCGGTGCCGTGATGCTCTTCATGGACCAGAATATCGGCACCGCATTCTTCGACCCCAACAAGGGTGGCGATCCGATCCTGTGGCAACACCTGTTCTGGTTCTTCGGCCACCCCGAGGTCTACGTCGTGCTGCTTCCGGCGATGGGAATCAGCGCGGATATCATCTGCACCTTCGCACGCAAGCAGCTCTTCGCCTATAAGACATTCCTGTACACCACCTTTGGCACCGGCGTGCTCAGCTTTACGGTCTGGGCCCACCACCAGTTCATCGCCGGCATCGACCCGCGGATGGCGAATATCTTCACCGTCACCACGCTGCTGATTTCGATTCCGATCGCCGAGATGTGCTTCATCTACATCGCGACGCTATACGGCGGCTCGATTCGCCTGACGACTCCGATGCTGTGGGCCCTGGCATTCGTCGCCGAGTTCCTGATCGGCGGCGTGACCGGTGTCTTCCTGGGTGCGAGTGGCGCCGACGTCTATTTCCACGACACCTACTTCGTGCTCGCGCACTTCCACTACACATTCTTCCCGATCGCGATCATCGGAACCTTTGCGGGCTTTACGTTCTGGTTCCCGAAGATGTTCGGCAAGATGATGAACGAGACGCTCGGCAAGATTCACTTCTGGGGCACCATCATTCCGTTCAACTGCATCTTCATTCCGCTCTTCGTGTTGGGCGCGGCGGGTCAGCATCGCCGCATCTACAGCTACGAAAATTTTCCGGATCTCGCGCTACCCCAGTACCAGGACATGCGCGTGTTCGCGACGACCGCGCTGTTGGTGATGCTCGGGTTTCAGCTGGTCTTCTTCTACAACTGCTTCATCAGTTGGCGAAAGAAAGAAATGGATGCGGGCAGAAACCCGTGGCGGTCAAATACGCTCGAATGGGTGGCCGAATCGCCGCCGCCTCATGGCAACTTCCCCGAGCTGCCGCACTGTTATCGCGGTCCCTACGAGTACGGGACTCCTGGCCGTGAAGAGGATTACTTTCCGCAGAACCTGCCGGCTTGATCCGCGGTTCAGCGAATAACGCCGAAGTCGAAGGAACCGGATGAGACCCATCGCGAATACTCGCAGTGAAGCTGGAATACCGACTGGCCGTCTGGCGGTCTGGTGGGTGGTCGCGTCCGAGATCGTGATCTTCGGTGGGCTACTGGCCTCCTATGTCATGTATCGTCTCGGCAACCCGGAATGGGCCGGTCATGCAGCCCACACGAACGTCTGGCTGGGCGCGACCAACACCTTCGTGCTGCTGACGTCGAGCCTGTCGGCCGTGTTGGCCCATCAGGCTGCAGTCGCAGGGGACGGAAAGAAGGCCGCGAAACTCCTCTATTTCACGTGTCTGGGCGCGGTCGCCTTCCTGTGCATCAAGGGCTTCGAGTGGACGACCGAAATTCAGGCCGGCTACACGATTACGTCGAATACATTCTGGTCGTTCTACTACACCGCCGCTGGGTTGCACGCGCTGCACGTGATCGCGGGCGCGATCATCATGTTGATCGTCGCCGAAACCGCAAAGCGAAACGAAGAACTCCACCGTGTGGAGCTGATCGGGATCTACTGGCACTTCGTCGACATAGTCTGGATCTTCCTCTTTCCGCTGCTCTACATCGCGAAGTAGTACGAAGGGTTTCGAATGTCTGAAAACGCAGCGCACGCCGATCATCACCACGTCAACTACATCAAGATCTGGAAAATCCTGCTGGTATTGCTGGTCATCAGCGTCGCGGGTCCCTTCCTCGAGATTCAGGTCGTTACGTTGATCACTGCCTTCGGCATCGCGATCGTCAAGGCCTACCTGGTCGCAAAAAATTTCATGCATCTGAATCTCGAGCCGCGCTACGCGGTCTATCTGCTGCTGACGATGCTCATGTTCGTGTTTCTCTTCTTCGCCGCTACCGCGCCCGACGTGATGAAGCACGAGGGCCAAAACTGGGTCAAGCCGCGCATCGAAGTCGTCGAGGCTCCGGTACACCACTAGGGGGCATGACCCGAGACATTGGGTCCGCGCTCCGAACGATGAAGTTCCACCGCATCTGCAGCTGAGCGCACGAGGTCCTCCGTGCTCGCAGCGAGGAACCCCATGGCGCAAAAATCATCCAGCGTGTCGCAGCGAGTCGCCTCTGATCCGCGGCCGAAACCGCTGCTTCCGAGCCCGGTGCTCGGCATGTTGATTTTCGTGATCGCCGAGCTGATGATGTTTGGCGGCCTGATCAGTGCGTTTGCGATTGTCAAGGCCGGCGCAATCAGCTGGCCACCGCCAGGACAGCCACGGCTGCCGATCGAGGCCACCGCGTTAAACACAGCGATTCTTCTTACGAGTGCTTGGGTTTTGTTTCGCGCGAATCGGGCCTTCCACCTCGATCCTGCAACAGCCAAGCGCCCGCTCTTCATTGCGATCGGGCTCGGTACGTTTTTTGTCGGCTTCCAGGGCTACGAGTGGGTCTCGCTGATCGGGCATGGCCTGACGCTCACGTCGAGCAACTTCGGCAGTTTCTTCTATCTCATCGTGGGATTACACGGCCTACACGCGTTGGCTGGCCTGTTCGTGCTGTCGCGCTCCGCGACGAAGCTGCGCCGAGGTGTTCTGGCAGCCGGTAGCTTCGCGGGGTCCCAGGTGCTGTGGTATTTCGTGGTCGGATTGTGGCCGGTGCTCTACCTGCTGGTGTATCTATGAAGGCGATGCGCAACCGACTCGCTTCCGTGGTCGCACTCGCGATCGTGCTGTCGCCGCAACTCGCGAAGGCTTGTTCGGTTTGCACGACGGGCAAAGATGACGAAACCCGCGCCGCCTTCGTCGCGATGACCGCCTTCATGACGTTTCTGCCCCTGGGTTTGATCGGCGGGTTCGTCTGGTGGTTGCGTCGCCGGGCACTCGCGATGCAACAGATCGAGCCGCGGCGCCCTGCTCAGGCCGGCCCCGAGATCGTCGAGCCTTAGCGGATCGCAACTCCCCAGGGGATTACAGTGGGGGAGGGCCGTCCATCTCGGCAACCCGCGAGGATCGCGTAGATCGCGTCGGTTCCGACCTCGCAACACCGCACCCCATTTGTTGACCCCTTCGAGAGCGACGGATAGACTGGCTGGAGCCGTTGATAGTCCGATCGTTTCCGATTATTGCCATCGTGTTTCCGGCACCGCCGCAACAGCGCGATGAATCGGATCGGGTGGAGGGTTTGTGATGGCGCCGAAGATTTTCAGGATCAATTCTACGCCCAACACGCTGGGTGAGTATTTCCTGGAAGCGGTCTACGCGGGTATCTTCGGCGGGTCCGCGGTGGCGATCTGTTTTCTCTTCATCGACATCCTGAACGGTCAGCCGCTCTTCACGCCGTCGCTACTGGGTAGCGTGCTTTTCCTGGGTTTCGACGCCACCGAAGTCGCTTCGGTGCGGCTCGATGCGGTCTTCTATTTCAGCCTCGTCCATGTCGCCGGATTCACCGCGCTCGGGGCGTTGGCTTCGTTTGTGGTCCACGAAGTCGAGCTGTATTCGAAACATCCCGCGATCGTGTTGCTCGTGTTCTTCGGGATCATCGAAGCCGCCTTCTTCGTCATCGCCCCGTTGGCTTTTCCCGGTGTGGTCGGAGTGCTGGGGATCGCTCGCATCGCTTTTGCGAACCTGTTTGGGGCGATTGCGCTGGCGGTCTTCTTCGTGGTCACCCACCACGCGGCGACGCGGGGGAAGTTCAAGCATAATATCGGCGACTTCGCATTCGACTCGGTCTACTCGGGTGCGATCGGTGGAGCCGTCGTGGCCCTGTACTTCCTTGCGGTCGATTCGATCGCCGGCGTGCCCTTCGCCACGCCGGCGCTGATCGGGCACGTCCTCTTCGAGGGCGTTGCGACGGAGGCCGCGACGAACCTGGCCTTCGCAGCGGTGCCTCCGGTCATCCTCGTGCACCTGGGCTGGTCGGCCGTGATGGGAATGGTCATCACCTTCGTGGTTCACGAAGTCGAGCTGCACGCTCGGCATCCCGTCGAGGTCCTGCTGGTGCTCTTCGTTCTGATGGAGGTGACCTTCATGACCGTGGCCCCGCTCGTGATTCCCGGTGTGATTACAGAGCTGGGGATCGTGCATATCGGAGCCGCCAACCTGTTGGCCGCGGTCGGGATATCACTGTTCTTCTTGTGGTCTCACGAGAACGTGCCCGGCGATCAGGTTCCGGACGCCGAGACGACGTCTTCCTCGTCTGAAGGTTGATCCAGCGTTCCTGCACTGAAAAGATGCTCGCGCTCTGGAGTTCCGGGTCGAAGACGATTCGCGCCTCACTCCGATCGAGTTGCTCGAGGATCTGGGCGACCTTGTCTTTGAGTGTCCAATCCCTTCCGTCGCCGCTAGCGCTGCGGCATCTTTCGAGCCTGCTCCTTGATTCGCTCGGCAGACGCCTCTTCGCCTTCGCCTTCGTCATCGAGCAGAGTCATCGGTGCCGGAACCGCGACCCCGCGCCGGCAGGCGGGGCGGGCGTCGAGTTTTCCATCCAGCGCTTCAAATGGTCGAGATCGTCGGTCGAGACCCCCGACCAGCCATGGCTGCGGATCCAGGACCAATTCGCGATGTCGGTGATGCTGTATTCGGCCCCGGCCAGCCACTCGCTTTCGCGCAGACGGCGATCGAGGACCTCGAAGAGCCGTCTCGATTCGTGCTGGTAGCGATCGATCGCGACCCGACATAAGCCACCGGCCCGCGCTGGCTCGGGCTAGGCTCTCGCTGCATTCGCAGTCTGCGAGACAAAGAAGCGAAGTCGCGCGAAGCGGCGGCGGGGGGCTATCGATGCTGAAGTGGTTTTTGGCCGCCGGATTGATCGTGCTGATCGGAATCGGGGTTGCCGGGTACTACCTCTACGCAAATCTTGATTCGCTGGTTGCGCGGGCGATCGAGGAGGTCGGGTCCGATGCCGCGGGCGTGGCGGTCCGCGTCGATCGCGTGTCGCTCGAACTCGAGACCGGGCGAGCGAGCATCTTCGGGCTCCGCGTCGCCAATCCCTCCGGCTTCAAGGGCGAGTCGGCCTTCACGCTCGGTGAAATCACGATCGACATCGATCTCGAGAGTCTTCGAGAACAGAATCCAATCGTGCTCGACGAGATTCGCATCGAATCTCCGGTCGTCTTCTACGAACTGAATGAAGCGCGGCAGTCGAATCTGGACGTTCTCAAGAAGAACGTATCGAGTGCCTGGGATGGGGATTCGACTGGGGATGCCACCGGCGATTCGGGTCCGGAAACCCGTCTGCGAATTCGAAAGTTGCGATTTTCCGGCGGGCGGGTCGAAGCGGATACGCGCGCCATCGGAGGCAATCAGCTCGAAGCCAAGCTCGCCACGGCTTCGCTTTCCGATGTCGGTGGAAGCAGTGGTGCGACCGGCGGAGAAGTCGGCGAGATCGTGGTGACGGAGCTTGCCCGGCAGACCGCGCTTGCGATCGGACGCGGGCAGATCGAGTCGCTGATCGAGGATCAGATCGGGGAAGAGCGCATGAAGGCGGTCGAAGGATTGCTCAATCTTTTCGGTCGCTGATGGCTCCCATCTCGCTGATGGCTCTTGCACGGCTCGCAAGGCCCACGGTGCAGGTGTCAGGTCACGGCGCCAGCTGGGCGCTCAGCTTCGAGACCGCTTCAGAAAACTCGCGAACGGTGTCGGAGATGATGTCGGCGACGGGGCGGATGGCCTCGATGCGACCGGCGACTTGTCCCGTGAGCGCGACCCCTTCTTCGAGTTTGCCTTCGAAGTAGACGGCCTTGACGCCTCCGGCGAGTCCCGCCATCGCATTTTCCTCACCGGCGTCGATGCGCTCCGTTCTTTCGGTTCGCAGCGCGCGCAGAGACGGGCCGGTTTCCGAACGAAGGAAGATGGTGTCGGTTTCGGCGGCGGAGACGATCGCATTCTTCCAGCCGTCGTGGACCGGTGACTCGAGGGCCGAGACCATCCGCGTGCCCATCTGCACGCCCTCTGCACCGAGGGCGAATGCCGCAGCCATCGAAGCACCGTCGCAGATGCCGCCGGCGGCGATGATCGGTACATCGACTTTTTCCCGAACCAACGGAAGCAGGACGAGGCTGGAAACCGGAGAGGGAGCCTTGAAACCGCCCCCTTCACCCCCTTCGACGATCAGTCCATCGACTCCCGCGTCGACGGCCTTCAGCGCCGCGCGCAGCGTCGGGATGACGTGGTAAACCGTTAGGCCACGATCCTTGAGCGCCTTCGTGTACTTCATCGGACTGCCCGCCGACGTCGTGACGAACTTCACGCCCTGGTCCGCGACGAAGTCCACGATATCGGGATCGCGTACGAAGGCCTGCGCAATATTCACGCCGAAAGGCGAGTCGACGAGTTCCTTCATTTTCTGGATCTCGACTCGGATCGCATCGAGCTCGCCCGAGGAAGTTTCGATGATGCCGAGCGCACCGGTCTTCGAGACCGCAGAGGCCAGCTGGGATCGGGCGATCCAGCCCATCGGGGCCTGCAAGATCGGAATGTCGACGCCCAGGTCTCGGGTCACTCGGTTGTTGAAGCGCATGCGATGATCCTCGTTGATGTTGGATGATTTGGATGGGTGACAGCCTAGCGATTCGTTCAAGGCTAGCCGGCCCGTGATGAGACGTGCCAGAGCAGAAAGACGCGCTCGCCAGCGCCGCGCTACGTTCCCTGCGCGCGTCAATCGCCGGGAGATTCGAGTGTCCAAGCTCGTCGAGAGAGACCAGAAAGTCGTTTGGCATCCCTATGCCCCACCCCAGGCGTCGCCCCTCTTTGGGGTCGAGAGTGCCGAGGGCGTGCGACTTCGTCTCGATGATGGGCGCGAGCTGATTGATGGCATGTCGTCCTGGTGGTCTGCCATTCACGGCTATCGCCATCCGGCCATCGAAGCGGCCCTGAAAAATCAGCTGGAACGGCTTCCTCACGTCATGTTCGGCGGGCTGACTCACGAGCCAGCGATCGAGTTGTGCGAGCGGCTGGTTTCGATGTCTCCGGTGGGTCTCGAGCGGGTATTCCTTTGCGACTCCGGATCGGTCGCGGTCGAAGTGGCGATCAAGCTGGCGCTTCAGGTCTGGCAAGCGCGCGGCCGCCCCGAGCGCCGTCGTCTACTCACGATTCGTGGCGGATATCACGGCGATACTTTCGGTGCGATGGCGGTTTGCGACCCGGTGACCGGGATGCATGGACTTTTCGAAGGATCGCTGGCGTCCCACTTGTTTGCGCCGCGGCCCGAATGTCGGTTCGACGAGGGCTGTGCCGATGCAGAGTTCGAAGAATTCGCGCGACTGCTCGAGGCCAATCAGACTGAGATCGCGGCGGTCATCCTCGAGCCGATCGTTCAGGGTGCGGGGGGAATGTGGTTCTACTCGCCGGACTATTTGCGTCGCGTTCGGAGCCTATGCGATGAATTCGATGTGCTTTTGATTGCCGACGAGATCGCAACGGGCTTCGGTCGCACGGGTCGCCTCTTCGCGTGTGAATACGCCGCGATCTCTCCGGATATATTGTGCGTTGGCAAGGCGTTGACCGGTGGGACGATGTCGCTTGCCGCGACGCTGGTCAGTCGCGACGTTGCGCAGTCGTTTGGCGATGATTCTGGCGGTGTATTCATGCACGGCCCGACCTTCATGGGCAATGCTCTCTCCTGCGCGGCCGCCAACGCAAGTCTGCGTTTGCTCGACGAGGGACATTGGCAAGCGCAGGTCGAGACGATCGGACGCCAATTGAAGGCGGAGCTCGAAAGGTGTCGGGAGCTGCCGGCCGTGTCGGATGTACGGGTGCTGGGTGCGATCGGCGTCGTCGAGCTTCATGAACCGGTCGACATGTCCGTCGTTCAGCCGGCTTTCGTCGAAGAAGGGGTCTGGATTCGTCCATTCGGGAAGCTGGTCTACACGATGCCGCCCTATGTGATCGAGCAAGAGGATCTCGCGCTGGTGACGGACGCGATTCACGCTGTCATTTCGAAATTCTGTTGACCGCGGTTAGTCCCTTCGAGTCGGGCTGACTTCCCTCGCCCGAACGCACCCGGACGAGGGAGCCATGGATGCGGACGCCCTTTCGGGCAACTTACCCGCAGAGATCTCCCTTGGGTCTCCCTGCGTTCGCCTCCGGCATGTAGGACCGGAGAACGCCTTTGTGACCGATCGTATCAACGCTCCTTCGCCGCGTGCGTCCAGTGGGTACTGGGGACGCCACTCGGGAAGCGAGTAGGGCAGGGGATTCGCCATGCACTCGGCATCGATTGGATCGGACGTGTCTGCTTCAGATGAAGCGACGACGGTCGTTGGCAGGCTCGCATACCAGGGTCGGGTTTTTCGCGTCCACTTCGATGAGGTCG
>CAWLAJ010000129.1:0-11392 GCA_963854795.1 Deltaproteobacteria bacterium UBA4427
CGGAGCAGCTCCCGCGCAACGGACATCGCGTCTGTGATGGATGCGAGATTCAGGCCCGGTCCACTCCCCCGAACGGCGTCATCGTTCAACGTGTACAGCGGGCGACGGACGCGAGCACCGAGCGCGTCTTCGAGGCCAACCCATCGCGGCCAAGACGACTCGCCTTTCCGGGACTCGTGATCGAATTGTCGAGTATTGAATCCGAACCCGGCCACTTCGATCGCTCGATCGGCGACTGGCTCTCGCGAGGGGCACGCGCGATTTCGATGCATCTGGAAGATCCAAGCCTCGGAGGCGTGACGCGGCCGGAAGTGCAGCTCCGCGCCTGGGCCGAGGGTCGGAGTGTGGTCGAAGCTCATTTCAATAGCGTTCCCCATCTGGGATGGATGAACGTCTTCGTGGGCGACCCGCTCTTGACCGCGCGGAATCCCGCTTCCTCCCGAAACGGTGACATCGACGGTGACGGCGTCGCAGACGATGAGGACAATTGTGTCGATGTCGCGAATGGCGATCAGAGCGACTCGAACGGCGACGGTTTTGGCAATCGCTGCGACGCGGACGTCAACAACGATGGCCGAATCGACACGTCCTGGGGAAAGATCTATCCGGTCGATCAGCGAGGCGATCTCGAAATCATCGCGCTCACCGCACGCAACGGTCCTTTCGATCCCGATCACGATCTCGACGGCGACGGCCGCGTCGATGACCGCGACCTGGCTCTGGCCCAACTCTGGCTCTTTCGCAAGCCAGGCCCATCGGCGACGCGTTGACGCCCCGAATTGCGCTCTTTCAGTCGCCCAGTCGCCCTGAGTCGACTCGCCACGAGCACGAATGTCTCAGCGTCCACCGGCGGCTTCGCGAGTCAGACGCTGAATCAAGCTCGACGTATCCAACCGCCCGCCCCCGTCTTCCTGGATTTCCTTGTAGCGCGCATCGACCCATTGCGTGATCGGAAGCGGCGCGCCCACGCGCTCTGCCTCCTGGATCGCCATCGAGAGATCCTTGCGCATCCAGTCGACGGCGAATCCGAACTCGAAGCGCCCCGCGGTCATCGTCTGCGCGCGGTTCTCCATCTGCCAGGAGCCGGCCGCCCCCTGCGAGATCACTTCGACGACACGATTCGGATCGAGCCCGACACGCTCTGCGAAGTGAAGCCCCTCGGATAGTGCCTGGACCAATCCCGCGATGCAGATCTGGTTGACCATCTTCGCGAGTTGACCGTGACCGGCCGGTCCCAGTAGCCGATGCATTTTTGCGTAGTGATCGAGAATCGTCGCCACCCGGCGATAGTTCGACTCTTCTCCACCCAGCATGATCGTCAGAGAACCCTGCTCGGCACCCGCCTGGCCACCTGAAACGGGCGCATCGAGAAAGCCGATTCCGCGGTCTTGCGCGGCCGCCGCCAATTCTCGAGCCAGCGTCGCCGAGGCGGTCGTGTGATCGACGAAGATCGATCCCGGCGCCATCGCGTCGAAGGCGCCCTGCTCGCCTAGCGTGATTTCGCGAAGATCGGGATCAGCGCCCGTGCATGCGAAGACGATCTCGGCGTTGCGCGCTGCGATCGCCGGCGTCGGCGCATCCGACACGTCGAAGTCGGAATACGCTTCTGCCCAGGCGAGCGCCCGCGCGTTCGTTCGGTTGAAGACGGTGACGGACAAGCCCGCGCGCGCCAGATGCCCGGCCATCGGCGCGCCCATGACGCCAAGACACAGAAAAGCGACTCTGCGAATCGGAGTCATGGAGCGGGCGAAGCCTCGAGCATTTCTGCATCGACAGTCGGAAGTCCATCGACGTAGACCACCTCACGGCTTCGGACGGCGGGAACTCGATCTCCGGGAACCAGGATTCCGACCAGGTTCAGCGGATCACTTCCGCAGACCCGAATTCGCTCGCCGCTTCGTTTCGTGCGACGAACTCGGGCGAGCGTTTCCAGCGCTTCGGGCAGGGCGAATTGCTCGCCCGTGAAGCCCGACACGAATCGACCTCCGCGAATCGACCCACGAGCTTCGAGTCGGCGAAAGGCCCAGACGATTTCACGCCACGGCAGCGCAAGATTCTCGCGCGCGACGACATCTCGAAACACAATCCCCCAGCGCATCAACAACTGCTCCGCGATCGCCTCGGCGACCGCGTCGAGATCGTCGATCGCCTGCCGCTCCGGGACCAGCGTCCAGCGTCCCTCCGCGCTCGCCGTCGGCCCGGCGGCCAATCCACGACGAAGTCCTCGCCGAGCCCGCTTCTCGGCCCGAAGCCTTCTCCCGCTGGCTCGAGCGCCGAGAATCGAACGAAGCGCCTGAAAACCATCCGCGCCGACCTGACCGCTCGCCACCAACGCCCAGAGCGCCCCCTCGACCTCAAGTGGTCGTGCACCGAGGGCCGCCACCAATTCCGAATGAAAGAGGGCCCCTTTCGAGCCGAGCAGGAGCAGGATCTTCTCCGCCAACGATTCTCGCGCGAATTCGATCTCGACACCTGGCATGACCTTCGTGCTAGTCAGCTCTTTCATGTTAGTCACGGGCCGGGATCGATCTTGCAGACTGTCGTCGGCTTCCTTGCGGTGTGCCTGCAGCAACCAGGGCAGATCCTCCCGCAAGACCAGAGAAAGCGGAGTCGCAGCGGAAACGCCCGGGTTTCGGGAGGCTGCGGAGTTGGCGGACGGGATCCTCGGTGCGATGCGCAGCCATGAAATGGCACCCGAGAAGCAGAGCGGGTCGAGCCACTCTGGCTGATAGTTCGCCACGCGAGCGGCGAGTACATCGGATTCCCAGGCGCCCGCTGCGAGATCGAAACCCTGTAATTGCTCGACTGCTTGCGCCACGCCGACCGCGCCCTCGTATTTCGTCCCGGGGACAACATGCTGCCAGGCAAAGAGAAAACGCATCAGGTCTTGCGCGCTGACGGGCTCGACAGAAGCGCGAAGCCGTGACTGCGAATCGCCATGGATCCGGGCAAGCAAGCGTCGTGCGCAGAATTCTTCGGGTGCCGCGACTTCGCCGGCCGCTTCGAAATGACCCCTGAGGACGAATCCCTCCGTCTCGAGTCGTGCAAGGCCGATTTCGACGAGCCCCGTTCGAATGGAAATCCGTTCAGCCAACGCCAGAGCCGTGATCGGTCCCGTCGTCTCCAGATGTCCGCGCAGTACGTGAGCAATGGCTTCTTCTTCCGCAATCACTTCTTCGGGAACGACGCCGGCCTGCTCGTCCGGGGCAATCCACTGCGATGCCGTCAGAGTCGGATGAAGAGCCCGCACCCAACCGGATCGTTCCACAGCTGCCCAGAACCGATTTCGCGTCTGCGACCCGCAAGGCGTCTGCGACCGGTAAAGAGTCTGCTCGAAGGCGAACGCCCGCCCGGTCGCTTCGAGCTCGCGAAAGAATGGGAGCCAGCGCGCGTCTTCTCGCCAGATCCCGGTCCCCAGCAGCAGATCGTGGAGTTCTTCTGAATCCCGAGGATCCGGCAAGGCCTGCTCCCGAATCTTCGCAATCGCGTTCGGGTCGAGCCGTGTCAGGTCGCGCTCTTCGACCGGCAATCCGCGGCGCAGCTTGACCGCCCGGGTCCGCCGCTCCTCGAGCGGGGCATCGTCTAGATAGGTAAAGGGCCGCCCGTTCAGAATTTCGTGCGCGAGCGGACTGGGCTCGGTGGTATCGACGCAGAGAATTTCGATCGTTTCGTTCTCGATTCGACCCAGCAGCTCGCGCAGCCCGTCGAGGTCCATCGCGTCGGTCAGACAATCATGCATCGTCTGCCGAACCAGCGGATGATCCGGAATCTCGATCGGGCCGGAGACATTCTCCTGACACGCCGCGGCCTGCGGAAAGATCGCCGCCATCAGATCGTCGGATTCCATGCGTTGGATTGCCGCAGGATTCTTCTTTCCGCCGCGAAACCTCAGAACGGCCAGCGAACGATTGAGGTTCCAGCGCCAGCGCGCGGTAAAGAGCGGGGTCGGCAGAACCGCCTGGATCAGCGTGTCTTCGAGACCGTTCTTGCGCAGGAAACGGGGAACGTCCGAAAGCGGAAAACTATGGTGCGGCCCGAGCGACAAAACCATCGCGTCGTCGCTGGCGGCCGCCTGAAGTTCGAAATTGAAGTTCTTGCAGAACTTCTTGCGCAGGCCGAGGCAGAGCGCGCGATTGAGTCGCGCGCCACGCGGCGAATGAATCACCAGCTGCATGCCGCCAGTATCGTCGAAGAAGCGCTCGAGGACGAGACGATCGCGGGTCGGCAACCCGCCTAGCGCCGCCCGAGAAACCGCCAGATAGCGAGCGATCTGAGCGGCCGCATCCGCACCGACCCCGGTTTCCTGCTCGAGCCAGCTCGCCGCCGCGCTCTCGTCTTCTTTCAAGAGCAGCGCTTCGACTTCGACGCGAAGCGACGAAACCTCGTCCGAGAGTTCCTCGGTGCGCGCGGGCGCTTCGCCGACCCAGAATGGAATATTGGGATGGGCTCCCTGCGCATCGACGACACGAACCTTGCCCGCTTCGACCCGTCGGATCCGCCAGGTCGCCGTGCCCAGCAAGAAGACGTCGCCGGGGAGGCTGTCGATCGCAAAGTCCTCGCCAACCGTCCCGATGAAGGTCTCGTCGGGATCGGCGACGACACGATAATCCGCCATTTCGGGAATCGCGCCGCCCGATGTGAGCGCCGCCAATCGCGCGCCTCTTCGGCCGCGCAGCACGCCGCCAATCCGGTCATGATGAACGTAGGCGCCTCGACGTCCACGCCCCGTCTCGATTCCTTCCGAAACGAGCTGAACCACTTCATCGAAGACCTCGCGAGTGAGATCTTCGAAAGGCGCCGCACGCACCATCAACTGATAGAGGTCTTCTACCTTCCACGGGTCGGCGGCACAAGCCGCAACGATCTGCTGAGCCAGGATGTCGAGCGGTGCCTTCGGCGGTAGCAAGCGGTCGAGTCGCCCGGCATGCACACCGCGCAACAGCGCCGCGCATTCGACCAACTCGTCGCGGGTCAGGGGATAGATTCTTCCCTTCGGCGTGCCACCGCGGAAATGGCCGGAGCGGCCGACCCGCTGCAGGAAAGTGGTAATGCTGCGGGGCGAACCGATCTGACAGACGAGGCCCACCGGCCCGACGTCGATTCCCAGTTCGAGCGATGCGGTCGCCACCAGCGCGCGCAGGCGACCCGCACGCAAGGCGGTCTCCACCCGCAGACGTCGATTCCGCGACAGGCTGCCATGATGGGCGGCGACCTCGTCCTCGCCCAATTTTTCGGCCAGTTGGTGTGCGAGACGTTCGGCCATCCGTCGGGTATTGACGAAGATCAGTGTGGTCTGATGAAGCTGCACCTGCTCGGCGATTCGGTCGAGCACTTCATTCATCTGTTCGCCCGAGGAGACGGCCTCGAGTTCGCTTCCGGGAAGGACCGTCTCGAGATCGAGCGCGCGACGGTGTCCCTCGTCGACGATCGTGCAGCGCGGTGCACCCGTGGGCGTCACGCGCTCCGGACCGACGCCAACCAGCAGTTTCGCGATCAATTCGATCGGTCGCTGGGTGGCGGACAATCCGATTCGAATCGGCGTTTCGTCGCAGAGTGCTTCGAGTCGTTCGAGACTGAGCGCGAGGTGGGACCCGCGTTTATCCCGCGCCATTGCGTGAATCTCGTCGACGATCACGGTTCGCACCGGCCGTAGGATTTCCCGACCGCGCGCCGACGTCAGCAGGAGATAGAGCGATTCGGGCGTCGTCACGAGAATCTGCGGCGGCTTCTTCAACATCGCGGCCCGAGCGGACGCGGGCGTATCCCCGCTGCGCATCCCGACGCGAAGCTCGGGGATCGGCAAGCCCATCGACCGCGCCAAAGCCTCGATCTCGGCGAGTGGCGTCGACAGGTTCTCCTGGATGTCCGCGGCCAGCGCCTTCAGCGGCGAGATATAGAGAACCTGGACCCCGGTCGGCCGAGTCGTCGATCCGCCGCGCGAACCGGATCGGGATTCCGACCCCCCCGGCAACGGATCCGGCTCCAGCCTGAAGACTCCAGAGCCCTGGGAGTCTGTTCCGCGATTACTTTCGCAACCACCACTTTCGCAACCAAAGTACGCGTACGCGCGTGCGCGCCGGTAGAACTCGTCGATGCAGACCAGAAATGCGGCGAGCGTCTTCCCGGAACCCGTCGGTGCCGCGATCAGCGTATTCTCCCGACGCGCGATCGCCGGCCAGCCGGAGATCTGGGGCGGAGAGGGGCCTTCCGGAAACCGACCCTCGAACCAACATCGCACCGCGGGATGAAAGGAGGACAAGACGCCCATAGAGAACGGGCAGACTAGCGGGACCCACTCCGGAGCGAAAGAGAGGCGAAAAGATTCCAGGGCGGATCCGGCCCGGCGATCGAAGAGTCGTGTCAGATCTATGGATGAATGTCGATGGACATTGCGTAGCGGGCCGCCCGATTCTCGGCCAACGACCTCAGATCGAGGGAGATTTCTTCGTCGGTCCCGTCGGACGTCCAATACCGCTCGACCACTCGGCCGTTGTGAACCAGAAAGCGCACCAGCGTGTGATCAATCGTGCCATCGGGCTTCCGGATCGATCCAACGCCCCATTTCTGGATCACCTCGGCGACCTCCTCGGTCGGCCCCGTCAGGAAGGACCAATTCGAGAAGTCGGCACCCCGGTCCGCTGCATAGCGCTCGAGAACTTCCGGTCGATCGACCTCGGGATCGAGGCTGATCGAAATGAAGTGCACGTGCTCGCGCAGTGCTTCGGGTATGCGACGCTGCAGAGCGACCTGAAGCGAGGTTTGTACCGGACACGGTCCCGGACAGCTCGTATAGATGAAATCGACCATCAGGATCAGATCGTTCAGCGATTTCAAACTCACCCGACGACCGGCTTGATCGATGAGGTCGAAGGGCGGTGCTGGACTGGTCCGAACCAGTCCGTCCCGAAGTTGGATCCAGCCCTCGTTCTCCGCCACAACGCCAACGACGTCCACTTCGACGACATCAAAACTTCGCCCGGTAAAATGAATCACGAAGTCGACGAGTTGTCCGGACTCGAGTTTCGCCAGAACTCTTTTGTCGGGAACCGCGAAGTTCATGGTCATCGCGGGCATCAGACCTTCGACATCTTCATGGTCGATCAAGACCTGGGCGTTCTCCTTGTCGACGTCTTCTACGATGCCGTGCGCCGAATAACGTCCGCGACCGCCCTCCTCTCGCTCGCAGGCGATGAGTGTCGTCATCATCGAAACGATCGCCAACGCAACGCTCGCCGTGCGAACTAGAATCCCCATTGCCATCCCGCCTTGATCGACCAGTCCTGCTCGAGTTGTGGCCCATCGAGATCCTGATGAAAGGGAATGCCGAACTCGACCGCGATTCGCTGATTGCGCAGCTGCGGAATCTCGAGCGTCAGCCCAGGACGAATCGTCAATCGGGTTCCGCCACGTGCCTTCGGGTTGTCCGATGGATCCATGATGGCGTCATTTGGCAACGGATCTCGAACGCGAATGTTGTTTCGCTTCTCCCAATCCATGCGCAGCGATGCGCTCAGACCCTGGAATATTCGAGCGACCCCCCACAGCGACGCTGCGAAACGACTACCTTCGCGATAGTTCAGATCATTCTTTCGGATGGGATGTCGCCCCACGACCTGCCCGCCCCACGCAAACCGATCTGCATGGCCTCGGTAGGTCCATCCCCATTCGAGATCATAAGTACCGTTACCAATCTGTGAATCGAATGGCAGACGCATGGTGTCCCCACCGCGCCGAATGCTGCCCGTCGGAGCATCGAAGCCGACGTGAACATGGGTGCTTTCGTTTCCCGTGCGAATGAAGGGAACGACCAGCGCAAAACCGACGTCACCGATTCCTTGCGTTTCGGTCTGGGAACGAAAGCCGGATGCATCGAGTGTTTCGAGTTCCTTTACGATGAACGGAATTTCCGCAACCAGCGTGACACGCGGATGCGGCGCATACGAGAGCTGAAAGGTATGCGCGGTCACCGCCAGCGAGCGGGGAAGGCGTTCGTAGACCGGTAGGGGAGCAGCGTTGCCGAGGACCTGACCTTGCGAGACGTCGCGATCGGAGACCACCAGACCCTGCTTCTGGATTCGCTCATAGCTGTAGGCAACCCGGAATCGTTCGCTGTCGCCGGCTTCGAGGGGTTCGCCGAAGCGAACTCCGATCGGCGGTGGCGGCACGCGATCACGCAAGTGGGTCTCGGTCGTGTCGATCGCTTCGCTCGAGGAACTCGTTTCGAGGGGGTCGCCGGGCGCTGCCGTCGCGCTGACGCACATGAAGAACAGAGCCAATCGGAAAGCGGAACGACGATTGGATCTCGCTCGTTCGGAGATCCTCACGAAACCGAATTGGCCGGTTTTTTGCCCAAACACCGCGGCAAGCTAGGGAAACGAATGATCGCCAGCAACGGGCTCAGGGCAGCCCGAGCGACTGTCGAAATCCGGCTTCGAGATCGTCGAGGCCGCGCCGATAAGCTCGGCGTGACGCTCGTTCTAAATTTCGCGAGCGAAGGACGGCGGAGCCGAATTGGACGAGGTCTTGCTCCCCGTGCGTCTGGACGAGATAGTCGATGAATGCATAGGACTGCAGGTAGGCGAGCCCGGCTGCATTTGGCGAAAGCCCCCCAAAACTCGGTGTGGACAGGGTGGACAGCGGCACGATCGCTCCTTGCCTGGCCGCTCTGGCGAGCGCATTTCGCTCACCCCCGGACAGGCTTCTCTTTCCCATCGCCCGCGCTTCGAACCATTGGGCGACGCCTTCGTTCATCCAGGCCGGTAAGACAAGCTGAGGCGCGGCAGCGTCGTAGGCCGCATGAACCAGTTCGTGATGCAGTACGCGAATCAGCCTGTCGCTGACCCGCTTGTCGCCTCGGATGTGAATGGCACCGCCATAGAAGCCGGCCGCCGGAAATCGAAACAACCCGGCGAAGCGTGCTTCGAAAATCTGTGGATCCCAGACGAACACCTCGATCTTCCGTTCGGGCCGCAGCGCGAGAAGCTGGTCGAGAAGATCGAAGGCCCCCTCGAGTTCGCGGAGCACCTGCTGCTCGAAATGACGAGAGCCGCGCAGACCACCGCTCTCGTCCAGGTCGACGTCTTGAAAGAGCTTGAAGTGAAAGGAATCGCGCCGCTCGAATTTCCCGTCTGCCCCGTCGTTCCCAATCGCGACCGAGAGCACCGGTGCGAGAAGAATGCTCGCGATGACGAACTGCCGAAGCAGGCTGACGGGACGGTCCATGATTTTCCTCTTCGAAACGACGGTGCTCGATGAGAATAACATGGAGAGAGAATGATCACCCGAAGATCATGGGCGACGCGAAAGGAGGGGGCCGGTGCGGACCTTGATCAGGGTCCAATTCCGCCGCTGAGGCCGCCGGTGAAGAACGCCAGGGCGGCGCGACCCGCGAGGGCAACCAGCTTGTTGAAGCGGCGAATCTCATCGGCGGTCTTGGCCATGAGCGTACGCTCGGCACCATAGGCCGGACACAGGTCTGCTCGCCGATGCCAGAGTCGAGCGATCTGTTCGTTCGTCGCACGTTCCCACGCTCGATTGCCACGCGAGACCGCAAGGGGAAGAATCGCTTCTTCATAGTGATTGATCTGCTTGGTCAGCTTTCGACACTGACCACGGTAATTTCCCCTTTCACCCGCCAAGGGCGTGCTGGCCACAGCGGGGACAGCCAGGGCGAATACCAGCACGCCGGTCAGGAGGACCGAGCTCGCAAAGGTCAGCGACAGGACGGAACGCACTTTCATAGAAGATGCATCGGCGGGGGTCGAATCAAGCTGTAGAAGAAGCTGCGCTCGAGTTGCCTGACGAGTCGGTGGCCCGGCCCGGTGTCTTGCCCCACCCCAAGGGGCGAGCGAACTCGTGGTTCACAGTCGTTCAGCGAGGGCCAATGCCTGCCGACGCGCCAGCGCCATTCCCGTCAGCATCGGATTGACGGACGGGCATTGAGGAAAGATCCCGGTGTCCGCGATATAGAGGTTTTCGAGATCGTGACAGCGTCCGTCTTCGTCCACGACGCCGCGTGTCGGGTCTCCGTGCATGCGAGTCGTACAAAAGACGTGATTGCCGCCCATCACGAGATTCTCCGGCGCGACCGCGTCCGAGGCGAGCACCCACGCCTCCTCGACGTTGGTCATGATGTCCTTCACACCCTGGACACCGGGCAGGATCTTTTCCGCTCCGGCGGCAAAAAAGAGCTGCGCAATCACGTGTAACGAGCGCCGCATCGTGGCCACGTCTTCAGGATGAATCGTCCAATGTAGATTCGGTTCGAGACTTCGCCAGCGCGCGCGGACACGTCCGGTCGAACGATTCGCGCTCACGATGGCGTCCCAGACCGCCATCTGCGGAAGCTCTCCGAAGCGCGCCTGCAGGTCGGCGCCGTATCCCGGAAAACGCATCGAGAGCAGTGGCGGCGGCGCCCAAAGCGTTTCGAGTTTGAAGCCCTCATCGAGGTAGGCCAGGCTCTGGTAGCCCTGCGTCGCACCGAATTGCGGATCGACGGCTTCTGGAAAAACGCCAGCGATCGCGGCACCCGGATGAAAACGAAGATTTTCGCCGACCTCGCCGGACGCGTTCGCGAGATCGTCGCTGTGTTTCAACAGGATTGGAGTCGCCATGCAGCCCGCGGCGAGAACGACCGCCTTGGCGCTGATCCGGAACCGGTGGCTACGACCGCGACGACTGCTGCCCGAAAAGGGCGCGACCACCTGGCCCGAGACGCCCGTCACGCGACGGCCGCTACGACGAATCTGTTGAACTTGAAGGCTCGTCAAGACTCGCGCGCCCGCGCGAAGAGCGGCCGGGACGTAGCTCACATCCATGCTCTGCTTGGCTCGACTGCGACACCCCGTAAAGCACTCACCACTTCCGCGACAGCCTCGAACGTTTCGTGCAATCGGTTCCGACGAGATCCCCATGGCGTCACAGGCATCGCGAAAGAGCAGATTGCGACGCCCCTGAACTTCTTCGGGCGTCGGTGCGATTCCCAGAAACTCGGAGATCGCATCGAAATGGGGATCCAGATTCGCACGATCGGTTCGTTCCAGATCGTAATTCGTGGCCCAGCGATCGAAGACCGAATCCGGCGGGCGAACACAAATCGCTGAGTTGACCAGCGAACCCCCGCCCAACGCGATCGCCTGCATCGTCGGCATGATCGTGCCGCGCGTCATGCGCAGACCGCCCTCGCGCATCGTCCGGGTCATGGAGAGATTGCCATCGAGTTCGAAGTCCCGAACTGTAAAGGGCGGGCCCTCTTCGACAAGAATCACATCATGTCCGGCTACGGCCAATTCATACGCGGCGACCGCCCCACAAGGTCCGGAACCGACGACCACCACGTCCGCTTGCTCGACGAAATCGCCATCGTACTGGGCGAAGACGCGAACGCGTTCAC
>CAWLAJ010000130.1:0-11370 GCA_963854795.1 Deltaproteobacteria bacterium UBA4427
TTCTGGCTGGCCGCCGCCTTCGGCGTGCCCGAAGGCCACGTCCACGAGATCTCGGCGCGGCTTCCCTCCGCGATCGCCGGGGTCGTCTGTGTCGGATTGACCGCCTGGATCGGCCTGATCCTTTTCGGGCAAGCACCGTCGGCGATTCTCGCCGCCGGCATCCTGGCCACCAGTTTCCGCTTCGCGTTCACGGCCCGCCGCGCCCAGCTCGACGTTTTGCTCACCGCCTTCGAACTCGCCGCCATCGCGATCTTTCTCCTGCTCGAATTCCGACGCGGCGGCGTCGAAAATGCGCGGCGATTTCCACTGGCGTTGGCGGGCCTGCATGCCTGTCTGGGCGCCGCGGCGCTCACCAAGGGTCCCGTCGGCTGGCTCCCCCTACTCATCTTCGCGGCCTATCTCGCCTGGTGCGGGCGGATCCGAGCGTGGCGTGAGCTCGCGCCGCTCTGGGCGTGGCTCCTTTCGCTGGGCCCGATCCTGGTTTGGATCGGAGTCGCCGTCGCACTCGCGCCGAGCGGGTTTTCGGAAATCGCGGTCGGCGAGAACCTGATCGGTCGATTCTTCCTCGGTACGTCTCACGCCCGCCCCTTCTACTACTACGCGATCCAACTCCCCCTCGATTTCATGCCCTGGAGTCTCTTGCTCCCCTTTGCGATTCCCCCGCTCTGGCACTGCGCAAAGACGATTGGCGTCGAATCCGCCGATGCCGGGAAGCGAAGCCTTGAAAGTGAAAGCGGACCGACCCGGAGCGCCTCGGCGCGATTCCTCTGTGTCTGGCTGATCGTTCCCCTGGTCTTCTTCACCCTCTCGGCGGGAAAGCGCGGGCTCTATCTGCTTCCGATCTTCCCGGCGCTGGCCCTGGTGAGCATCTTCGCCGGAGGCCGCTCCTTGAATCTGGGACAGCTCGCTCCCTCCGCGATTCGCCGATTCACGCTGGCCGTCGCGATCGTTGCCACGATTGAACTCGCGCTCTTCGCGCTGGCCATGCCCCTCTTGAACGAAGAAAAGTCGCCACGCCCGATCGCCGAAGCCGCGACTCTCCATTCGAAAACGGGTGAAGAAATCGGAGTTCTCGGGTTGAGCCCGCTCGAAGGCGGAATCGGGTACTACACGGAACGCCCCGTCGTCTCGCTGCGCAATGAGTCGGACCTCCCGGGCTTCTTTGCCGGGGGTGGACGCCTGGTCATTCTGCGGGGTCGCGACCTCGAGAGGCTCGAAGCACGATGGGCTCTGCAGTCGATCCAGAGCTTCCGACGCGGCCGACGTAACCTCGCGCTCGCGGCGCGAATCGACACTCGAGCCAATCAGGAAAACCCGTAGAGTCGAATGAGGGCAACCGCAGAGGCTGTGAGCGTCCATAGGCATCGGATACCCGTACATCCCCGCAGTTAGGACGCTTTGCGCCCTAGCTGATTGCCACCAGAGACCCTATTTCGCTAAACTGACTCGAGTCCACATCCAATAGGCAACTTGAGCATCCGGCCCCGGACGGCGCCATCGCAGACCGATCAACATGCGTCACAGCCGCCGGAAATCGCGCCCCACCCAAAATTGTTGCCGCCAGAGAAAGAGCACGTTCTAGAACGTCCGCGACGGCTCCAACCGATCACGGATGACTGGAACGAGAAGCAACAAACATAGTCGCTCGGCCCCACCCACGAGCGAAAACAAGGAAGGAGCCCCCGTATGTCCGAAACTGCCGAACTGCGACTCGGAGACCAGACCATCGAGCTACCGATCATCGAAGGCAGCGAGGGCGAACGCGCCATCGACATCTCGAAGCTTCGCGCCGAAACCGGTTACATCACCCTCGATCCAGGCTACGCGAATACCGGCTCCTGTCGAAGCTCCATTACCTTCATCGACGGCGAAGAGGGCATCCTCCGCTACCGGGGCATCCCGATCGACGTGCTGGCGGAGAAATCGAACTTCATCGAAGTCACCTATCTGATGATCTACGGGCATCTCCCGACGACCAGCGAGCTCGAAACCTTCGCGTCCTCGATCAGTCGCCATACGATGCTTCACGAAGACTTCAAGAAGATGTACTCGGCACTGCCCAAGGACGCCCATCCGATGGCGGCCTGCGCGGCCACCGTCGGCTCACTCGCGACGTTCTACCCCGACTCGCTCGATCCCCGGGACCCGAGACAGGTCGAGATCACGACTCATCGCCTGATCGCCAAATTGCCAACACTGGCCGCCTACGCCTTCAAGCACTCGATCGGCCAACCCTTCCTCTATCCCCTCAACAGTCTCGACTATGTCGGCAATTTCCTACGCATGATGTTTGGTAATCCCTGCGAGGATTTCGAAGTCGATCCGGTCGTCCAGAACGCACTCGACCTGCTCTTCATTCTTCACGCGGACCATGAACAGAATTGCTCGACGAGTACGACTCGCCTGGTCGGCTCTTCCATGGTCAATCTCTTCGGCACGATCTCGGCCTCGATCAACGCTCTATGGGGTCCCCTACACGGCGGTGCCAATCAAGCCGTGATCGAAATGCTCGCAGCGATCGCCGAAGAAGGTCAGAGCGCAAGCGAGTTCCTGGAGCGCGCAAAGAGTGGCGACGAGAGCGCGCGACTGATGGGCTTCGGTCATCGCGTCTACAAGAACTACGACCCACGCGCCAAGGTCATCAAGAAGGCCTGCGACGAAGTTCTCGATCGCATGGGCATCCACAGCCCCCTTCTCGAGATCGCCAAGGAACTCGAGGAGATTACGCTGAAGGACGACTACTTCGTCGAGCGCAAGCTCTATCCGAACGTCGACTTCTATTCTGGCGTGATCTACAACGCGATCGGTACCCCCGCGAACATGTTCACAGCGATGTTCGCCATCGGCCGGCTGCCCGGCTGGATCGCCCAGTGGAAGGAACTCCACGAAGATCCGGCCTTCAAGATCGGGCGTCCGCGTCAGATCTACACCGGCCCGACGAAGACCGAATATACGCCGATCGAGGATCGGTAATACGGCGCGCACCGGTTCCTATACGACCGCGCGAGTGACGGGCGGTCGGGTCGAGCGGGTCGAACGCCATGTGCGTCGTTTGATTCGTGACGCCGCGCGCCTCGAACTCCCTCTCCCGAATGCCGCAGACGTCGAGCGGCTTCTGGTCGACTCCGCCCGCGAGACCTTCGGAATAGGCGATGGCATCGTCCACATGGAATGGTCATGCAAGGAGAACGAACCGCCCGAGTTGATCGCTCTTCCGCGCCCGATCGGTACCGAAAAAGAGCGGTGGCTCGCCGCGCAGTCCAAGGCGATCCATCCAGGCATCGAACACCGTCGAAATACGAAATGCGTCGACGTCGACGTCTACGACATCGCTCGCGCTGAAGTAAACGTCGAAGGAGCCGGAATCGACGAGGTCCTGCTCTTTGATGCCAACGGAATGCTCGTCGAGGGTGGACGCTCGAATTTCCTGGTCGTTCTGGAATCCGGGCAGCTCGTCACGCCGGATCGCGCCCTCGGATCGGTCGAGGGTCTTGGCCTAACAATCGTACTCGAGAGTCTGCCCGAGATCGCGTTCGCCGAGCTTCGTCATGACGACATTGCGGCCGCACGAGAATTGATGTCGGTCAATGCCGTTCGCGGCGTTGTCCCGATCGTGGAACTCGACGGTCGACGGATCGGCGACGGCCAGCCAGGCATCTGGTCCCGGCGACTGCTCCCCCTCTTCCGCTCCGTATAGAAACTGTGGAAACGTCATTGCTCTTTTGACGACGCGACGCGAATTCGCGAGAGTAGCCGGATGACGAATTTACTCCCGAAGAAGACGACTCGCTACCGCGGAATATTCACCGACAGCGATCGCTGGGCGGATTTCAAACATCGATCGGATGACATCTTCGTCTGCACGCCACCCAAATGTGGCACGACCTGGACGCAGGCCATCTGTGCACTCTTGATCTTTCAGACACCCGAACTCGAGGTGAGTCCCGCTTCGATCTCGCCCTGGATCGACGCCGCGTTCTCGCCGATCGAAGATGTCCTCGCTCTGCTCGAATCTCAATCCCACCGGCGGATCATCAAGACCCACACACCACTCGATGGCATTCCCTATTTCGAAGACTGCCAATATATCTGCGTCTACCGCGATCCACGCGATGTCTATTTCTCACTGCGCAGCCATTTGGCCAACATCAAACTCGACATCCCAAAGGACATCCTGGACGAGACACCGCAGGAGGGGTTCCGGAACTGGATCGTTGACGAGTTCACGCCGGGTAGGGAAAACAACGCCGCACTGGGATCACTCGTTCATCATCTGAAGAGCTTCCAGCATTTCCAGAAGCTCCCCAACATCGAACTCTATCACTACGACGACCTGTCAAGAGACCTCACCGGCCAGATGCAGAGGATGGCCGATCAGCTCGGAATCCAGGTCGACGCGGATCTACTGCCTGAGCTCGCCGAGGCCGCGAGCTTCGGCAACATGAAAAAGAACGCTCAACAATTTGCGCCGGACCCGGATGCCGGCATCTGGCACGACAGCGTACGCTTCTTCAACAAGGGAACGAGCGGACAATGGCGCGACGTGATTTCGCAAACCGACGATCAGGATTTCAAGACGGCACTCGCCGCACAGCTCGACCCCGAAACGGCGAAATGGCTAATTGCGGGTGGGGGCTCCTGAAGACGCCTCCGAAGCAACCAGCAGGCCATCCGCGAGCCATCGCTCGAGCCACGCCGCAGCCTGCGCGGGCGCCGCGTCCTCGCCGAGATCGCCGGCAGCCCATTCGCAAAGCGCGTCGAATCTCGAACCGAGACTGAGCAGGGCGAGGGCAGCCTCCTCATTTCTTTCGAGACTCCGGTGGAGAACCTTCTCTTCTCTTCTCCAGATGACGACGCGCGAGGCACCTCGCGTCGCGTCGCCGGCGGCCGTCTCGTCATGGATTCCCGCGCGCCACAAATCGACGACCGGATGCTCGAACACGCGCAGACGAACCCACGGACCGAGACAGAGGAATACCTTCCCGAAACTCTCTTGCGCCAGCGACTCGAGGGCGCGGCGCGCAAGGACCGGTCCATCCTTCGCGTCGAATACATCGATTCGCGCCCACTCGAAGGCAGCCAAATCACTCGCCCAGGGCCAGCGTTCTCGAAGCCCAGCCGCCGCTTCGTGGCTCGACAGAAAATCCGCCAACCGAAAACCCGCATAACGAAGCGATGGGCTGCGCGAGGGCTCGACCAGAAGGTAGGAAGTCACGAGATCGTTGAAGGCGATATCGCCAAGCGTTGCAACCAGCGCGGGATAGTCCGCGCGAAGGACTCCGTGGATCCGACTGAAATAGGCGTTCGCATAGATCTCGAGCCTACGCGTCGCGTCGAGCGACCCGTCACTGCGAATCAGCTCGTCGAGTCTACGCGCAGCGTCGCCGTCGAGCCGCTGCGACCGCTTGGCGTCTTCCTCGGCGAGGGCCGCCGCGACACCGTTCGGCGCTCGAACCCAATCCGAGATTGCGATCTGCGTCTCATGAAGCGACATGGGTTCGTCCTCGTCTTCGCGTCGCTTGCTCGATGATCAGGCGCGCCTTGTCGGCCTCTTCGACCAATCGTGAATAGGCCGGAATCTGATCATCCCATTCGATCAGCGTCGAGACCGGTCCCAGGCGTTCGATGGCTCTTTCGTAGAGCGCCCAGACCGCGTCGGTCACTGGATGATCATGAGTGTCGATCAAGAGCGAGCCGGACTGACTATGACCGGCGAGATGGATCTGGAAGACGCGATCGCCGGGAATCGAATCGATGTACTTCAAGGCGTCGAAGCCGTGATTGTGTGCGCTGACAAAGACGTTGTTCACGTCCAAGAGAATTCCGCAGTCGGCCTCCTCGGCAATCGCTGCAATAAAATTCCACTCGCTCATGGCATCGTCGTTGAAGCTCAGATACGAAGAGACGTTCTCGATCGCGATTCGTCTCCCCAACCGATCCTGGACACGGCGCACCTGGCCGGCGACGTGATCGATGACCTCGTTCGTGTATGGGAGCGGGAGCAGATCGTGCAGGTTCGTCCCGGAGACACCGGTCCAGCAAAGATGATCGGAGACGACGCTTGGGCTGGCGATTCGTGTGAGTCGATCCAGAGCATCCAGGTACTCGGGACGAAGGGGATCCGTCGAACCGAGGTTGAGCGAAACGCCGTGAAGTGAGAGCGGCGTCAACTCCTGCATTTCGCGAATGATGCGAAGCGGTCGACCCCCCGGAACCATGTAGTTTTCCGAAAGCAGCTCGAACCAGTCCACACCGAGTTGGCCGCGACTGCCACGTTCCAGGACTTCGACATAATGAGCGGTTCTAAGTCCGATGCCGACGCCAAGATACGGCGCATCGTCCGGGCGGGACGGCGGATCGGGCGTGATCGGTTGGGTGGGCGTCAAGGCGGTCGAGTTCACTAGCGGTCCTGCTACAGGGCGAGCCGAACCTCTTGTCGAGAAAGCGACTCGCCCAGAGCAGATTGCAGAGTCTGTTATTTGTTCGCCTGAGCGGCCTTGGCGGCTTCACATTCTTCAGCCGTCATTTTGACCCAGCCCTTGCCGGCGCATTCATTTTGCCCGTGGCAAGCGCTGTGATCGGTTGCGCACGCCGACTGACCCTTGCAGCCGTTGACACCCTCGCAATGAACCGTCTCGCCGCCTTCGTGATGCGTTGCCGCAGCATTCGTTGCGCCGCCCGTGACAAAAATCGCTGCCGCGGCTGCGGCGAGAACTGCACTTCGCTTGGTCATCTCGATATTTCTCCATGATCCCGGAATCACGCCCGATCGCGGTCTATCCGCGAGACATTTCCTCCGGTCGAATCATCTCGTCGATCCCGAGAGCATACGGTGCCTACCCGTCGACCGTTACACGGTCTGGACCGCGGGGAAGAATGTCCAGCTCGGCTTCTTCGCGCCGTGAGCCTCATCACAAGACAATCGATGACTCGAGACAGCCATTTCGAAGCCCACCGGGTGCCCAGATCTCCTACTCTCGGCCGACCCATGAAACGGACCCTAGAAAACAGACCGACGACGGCCGGGCTCGTCTTGTTCCTGGCCGCGTTCAGCGCGGCCTTGCTCACACCCGCCTGTTCGTCGGATCGATCGGAACACGACGAGTTGGACGGCCCGACTCCAACCCTGTCTCTTTTCGCCGTCGGCGACACCGGTTCGCCGTGGGGAATCGCACCCCAGCTCTTCAGCGGGCAACTCGCAGTGGGTCGCGCGATGCAGCGTGAACATGCGCGCGCCCCGATCGACGCTTTCATTTTGCTTGGCGACAACTTCTACCCGAAGGGCCTGCTCGTCGACGAATTGCTCACACGCGTCGTGAAGAACATTGCGCGACCCTATTGCGCCTTTATCGACCCATCCCCGCAACTCGCCACCCTACTCGGCAATGACTGCTCGTATGTCGGCCAGCGGCCGCCCGACATCTTCGCGGTCGCCGGAAATCACGATTTCGACTCTCCAGGTAGTCAGAGGCTGCAGCTAAACGAAATCCCACGACTCGTGCGCAACTGGGACATGCCCGTCGAGAACGCGCCTGCGATCCGCGACCTCGCGGGGGGTCTGAGCCTGATCTTCCTGAATTCGGGATATCCGTGGGGCGACCCGGAAACTCGAGCCCTCCGCGACGCATTGCGAAGAGCGCGTGGCCCCTGGCGCATCGTCGTTGGCCACCGCCCTCCGATCGCCGGCCATCCCCAACTCTCTCGCATGGTGACGCGCGCGTCCGATCAATCCGACCGCGTCGTCCACGCCTACCTTGCCGGACACGTTCATGTTCTGGGCGCGCTGCGCGGCGTCCTACCTGCTCCCGCCCTGACTGTAATCGCAGGCTCGGGATCCCACGCACGACGACAGGACGCCACTGAATACCGAATCGAGGAAGCCGACCTGATCGTCGAAGAACTCGGTTTCGTACGCGTCGACTTGATGCCGCCGACGAAGGCCGCGCCGGAGAGGCTCCGAATCACACTCCTTGAAACGCAAAAGAGCGCGGTTCTCGCCCTGCTCGGCAACACCACGCGCGCCCGCTACGAAATCAGCCTCGAAGGCGACGTCGATCGCGTGGACTAACGCGATCGAACACGAGTCATCGAATCACAAGGTCGTCCAGATAGCGATCGAACCAGCGAATCGCCCGATCGCCATCCTCCCGGGTCATGGGCTGTCGCGAAGGTCGCCCATCTGCTCTCAATTTCCCGAGGAAGCGCAGCGCTCCGGTCGTTGGATCGAGACGAATCGAGTAGGCGTATCGTCTCGAGACGAGCGCGAGCCGATCGTGGCCGCCGCGTCGCGCCTTGGCGTGAACCAGGGGAACGAAGTCCTCGCCAAGACGAGCTCCTTCGCGCATCAGATCCCGCCCCGGAAGATTTTCGAGCGATTCGGGGCCAACACCCAAGCGAGCCAGCAGGGTCGGAAGTAGATCGCTGTGATCGGTCGGACTCGAGCGAGTCGAGGCTTCGGGAATGCCGGGGCCCGACAAGACCAGGGGAACGCGTGTCTGAATTTCCGAGAGAAGGCTCGAATGCGCGATCGTGCCGTCATCAAAGAGCGATTCGCCGTGATCACCCGTGATGACGACGACCGTGTTTTCGAGATCGATTCCATCGAGCATCTGCCCGAGCAGCGAGTCGATGTGATGCGCGCTGTTTCGATAACGATTCGAAAGCGCCTCGCGATCGCGCTCTGCTTGTAAATCGAGCGCGTTGGGCGGAGGCAAGGACGGCCGAAAGGGCTCGACGCCATCAGGATAGTGGTAGCCGAAATGCGTCGACATCAAGAACGCCAGAACGAAGCGTGGCGCCCGGCCGCCCGGCTCGAGCAGTGCGGCGACTCGCGACGTGACCCGCTGATCGCAGATCTCGAATTGCGAATCGCCCATTCGCTCGACAACGAAATGCGGCGCACCCATGAAACGATCCATGTCGCGCCAGGCGAGATTCGTGCAGGAAACGTAATGCGTCGAGTATCCAGCCGTGCGCAGATACGTCGGCAGCGTCGGAGGCTCCTGCGATTCGAGCGTCGCGAAATAGGTCAAGGGACTGCGACCGTAGAGCAGCGCGAACATCCCGTAGTGGGAAGCGTTCGACGTTGCGAAGTGGCGGTCGAAGCGAGCACCGCGCTGCGAGAACGCCCAGAGCCGCGGCATCGTCTCACGATGAAGCGCGTCGTGCCGTAGACTCTCGACGACGACGACGACGATATCCGGCGTGCGTAGCGGTTTTCGATCCGTTAGCAGGCCCGCGAGATTCGTCGGCTCGGCCAGCTTCGGAAACATCCTTGAATAGATCTCCTGCGCTCTCAATTGACTCGATTCCATTTCGGTCGAGCCCGAACCCGACGCAGCGCTCCAGACCCAGGGCATCCGCTCGTTCAGGTGGTAGAGGGGACCCGGCGCGCCGGCTGTCTCGATCAGAAAGGGAGTGGCTACGAGAGGGAGGAACGTTACGGCCAACAGTCCAGACAGGGCCACGTGTCCCACTCGGCGAGACGTTCGCAGGGTCCAGCGCTCGAACGCCCACCCCGCCAGCCCCGCCAGCAGAAGAGCCAGAAGAAGCTTCCCGACGACCTGCAGGACGCTCGACGCGGCGTCGAATCCCTGCCCGGCCCAACGAAAGGTCTCGGGATCCAGAAGAAAGGGCAGGTAATCAGCGATGTTGTTTCCGGTCTTCGTTTGTAGCTCGAGGTCGAGACCGAGAAAGCCCAGCAAGAAAAAACTGGTTGCCAGCGACGCGATGCGCAGCGTGCGTGGCGAAACGAAACGAGACCCGAGTGCCAGGAGTGCAAAGATCGCAAGAAGCGCCACGAAGGTCTTCGACACGATCGCCGAGAGGACGGCGATCCGAAGCGCCGTCTCGTCTGCTCCCAACTCCAGCCAGCGTCGGTAATGCGAGAATTCGCCCGGGAGCAGAACGAGTGCGCTGACCCAGGGCAGGGTCGCCGAGAACGCAATGGGGCCGAGGCGGCTCGGTTCTCGCGGCAAGCTCAATCTCTCCCGCGGCGCACGAGTCCCGTCCGCTTGATTTCCGGTTTCATTCAAGAGGCCCGACGAAAACGCCAGACGAAGTGTTGGGCGAGCAGCGCTTCCGCAAAGGGGGGAACCCGATAGCGAGCCTTGTATCTCGGCCCCTCGCCGAATAGTCGTCCCCACTTGCTGCGCACCAGGCTCTTGCCGTAGGACGCCGTGGCCTCGGGCGTGAAACCCGCCGCGATCAATGCCTTTGCGAGTGTCTTCTTGGTGAAGAACCGATAGTGATAGCCCTCCTGCTTGGGCGGATGTCCGGTCAGCGCTCGAAGGCGATAGGTCAGATGCGCCACATTCGGTGTCGTCACGATGATCCAGCCGCCCGGACGAAGAACGCGCGCAAGCTCGGCGAGAAGATCCTCCGCCACGGTGATGTGTTCGATCACCTCGATCAGCGTGACGCCATCGAGCGCTGCATCACGAAAGGGAAGACCGCTCGACAGATCGGCCGCGACAACCCGATAGCCCAAGCGACGAATCTCGCGCAGACCGCCCACCTGCCGATCGAGACCCATTCCTGGAGCTCCGCTTTGACTCGCGAGCTCGATGAACTCGCCTCTGCCGCAGCCGATATCGATCCAGCGAACCGGGTTCACCCGCAACGGGAGAAGCTGATTCGCGAAGCGGTACCAGGAACGCCCGGATTGTCGCGCCCGCATCGGATCGTCGGGGCGCGATGTCAATTGAAGCTCAAAGGGGTCGCTGCCATGTCGGAACGTTCGCGCAGACGGTTCGACGACCGCAACCCTTCGCCCACAGCCTCGCGTCGGCGCCGAGGCACGAGGCGATCAGTCGGCGAGGTTGTGCAGGGAATCGCGAAAACGGGCAGTCATGAGGTGGATGATCGAACGGGTGTGCGAATCAGTGAACGGTGTCGCACGAACCAAAGACCGACGTGAGCACTTCTTTCACCGACAAGGGACCCAGACCGGGCTGGATCTCGAGCATGCGTTGGGCAAACTCGGGCGGATCGGCCGTTGGGAATTCGTCGCAGAACTCGGCGAAGATACGGACCAGGACTTCGGCGGCGCCCGTGGCGTCGACATCCGAGAGGTAGAGTACGGCGCGCTCGCGGGTCATCCGGAAGATCTGGTCTTCCACGCGCAGAGCGCTTTCGAGGTAGGCGAGGTAGTCGGGAAAAAGCAGGTTGCCCTCGTCCGCTGCAACACCGACGACGACGGAGGAAACCGAGTGGGTATCGGCCAACTCCGACACTCGCGCGATCATCGCGGAGAGTTTTCGCGGGTCATCATTCTGTTCACGAGTCATTTGGGCTTCGACCATAACAATCTCTCTATCGACGGCATCGAGCGAGTTCTGAAGAAGGGATCCCGACTCGGTACCAACAGTT
>CAWLAJ010000131.1:0-11214 GCA_963854795.1 Deltaproteobacteria bacterium UBA4427
ATGCCGAGCAGGATCTGAGCGAGGATCGAGGCGACGAAGTAGCCGATTCCGTGGCCTCGTTCGTTCTTGAGAATCACGCGATCGACGAAATGGCCGACGATTCGCGAGAGGAAGATCACGAAGGTATTCACGACGCCCTGGATCAGCGCGAGGGTGACCATGTCACCATTGGCGATGTGCGCGATCTCGTGACCCAGCACGGCGTCGATTTCATTCTTGCGCATCGAGCGCAGAAGACCGCTACTGACGGCGACGAGCGCCGAGTCGCGGCGCATGCCCGTGGCGAAGGCGTTGGGTCCGTCGGCGGGAAAGATGGCGACTTCGGGCATTCGGATACCGGCCGCTTCGGAATGGGCGCGCACGCGGGAGACCAACCATTGGGCTTCCGGATCACGCGGGTCCTCGATCACCTGGGCGCCCGTCTGCCATTTCGCCATCCGTTTGGACATGGCGAGTGAGATGAAGGAACCCGTGAAGCCGATTACGGCGGAGAAGATGAGCAGCGCTTCGAGATCGAGATCGACCCCTTGATCGTCGAGCACGTTTCCGATTCCGAAGACAGAGAAAATGATGACGATGACCGCCAGAACGGCGATGTTGGTCAGCAGAAATAGGCCCATTCGCTTCATGCAGAGATCCCTGTGGCTTCGAAGTCGTCGATCGTGACGACCTGTGGTTCATCGGTAGATTACCATTCCTGATCGGGCCTGGTCTGGCCGTTCCGTGAGGGTACGGAGGCGACTCGATTCTACCAGCGGATTGATGCAGAGTGCATCAGTCGACGGGGTCCGATCGGCTGCATGATCGACTCTGAATCGAGTTCTTGGCGGGAGGCTGGAATGGGCGACGCAGGATCGATGGAAGCCAGCGCGGTCGATGCCGACTATCTGAGCGGATCGGCCTGGGATGAGCATTTTCATGATCGGGCGCGCTGGCTGCGAGAGAATCGGCCGATCTGCTGGTCGGAGAAAAGCCAGCTCTATCTGGTGTCGAAATACGACGACATCGTCGAGATCTCGAAAGATCCGACGCTCTACTGTTCGGGCGAGGGCATCCGTCCAGGGATTCCGATCCGGCAGGCGTTGATCGACGAGGATGATCCGAAACATTGTCAGCTTCGCCGCACGATCAATCGTGGCTTCACACCGCGGATGGTGAAGACGCTCGAGGAGAAATTCGAGACGATCACGCGCGAAGCCATCGACCTCGTCGCAAAAGATGGGCAATGTGATTTCGTTCAGTCCATCGCCGTCCCGCTTCCGCTTCATTTGATCGCGGAAATGATCGGTATCCCCAGATCCGAACGCGAGAACTTTCACGAGTGGTCTGACGCGATGATGCGCGCCGACGGCCACTACGATGATCCTGAAATCATGGGTCGCGCAGCGCGTGCGGCCCAAGCCTATTCCCTCCTGGTCGGAGAGATCATCGAACAGAGGCGACTCGATCCGCGCGATGATCTGATCAGCGCCCTGGTCGGGGCCAAGGATGGCGGGTTGATCGGACATTTCGATCTCGAGTCGGTCGAGGCGCATGGCGCCGACCCGGATGATGCGTTCGAACTCGCGAATGATGAACTCGTGATGGTCTTGATCACGCTCATGGTCGCTGGCAACGAGACGACGCGGAATGCGCTTTCGGGTTCGATGGAGATCCTGATTCGTCATCCGGAAATTCGCGACCGATTGATCGCCAGGCCCGAGGCCATTCCCGATGCCGTCGAGGAATTCCTTCGCTTCGTATCGCCCGTCCATAGCTTCGCGCGTACGGCGACGCGTGACACCACCCTTCGCGGTCAGCGGATCGAAGCCGGTCAAAAGGTCTTGATGCTCTATCCTTCCGGCAATCGGGACGAGGATGTTTTCGAGGCTCCGGATGAGATTCGAATCGACCGGAAACCGAACCATGTCGGGTTCGGCGTAGGCCACCATTTTTGTCTGGGAGCGAACTTGGCTCGGATGGAGTTGCGAGTCGCACTGCGTGAACTGCTCCGGCGAATTCCCGACATGCGTTTTGCCGGGGAGGGCCCGATCGTCGAGGGCCACGCACTCGTGCGGTCGTGTTCGCGCATGGATGTTTGTTTCTCGCCCGAATCGGTGTAGGAGACTCGAGTTGACGGAGCGAGCTCGCATGTTCAATGACCTGTCCATGCCACTTGGAGGTGTTATGCGTATCCTTTTTCGAATCGTCATCAGCTTCGTTTTCGTTGCGGTCTCTGCCCACGCAGTCGAAATCCCTCCGCGCAATCCCTTCCTGGCGGATTCGGTCTATCCACTGGGGCACGGTGACTCGGCGCAACAAGACGCTCTGCCGGTTGCCGGGCCCGAGGATCCGGGCGCCACCTTCGAATCGTCTGAAATCCACTATGCGGCGACTGGACCCGCGCAATTCGGTGCCAGCACGTCGGGTCCCTATCCGGATGGTCGCCGCGTCTACTGGAGCAATGGCCTCGATCGGATCGTCAAGGTCGATTTCGATCGCTTCGAGATCCTGGCAACTCGCTGGGTCGAGGGGGCCAGGCGCTGGACCGACGCGGACGCGGACACTTCAGTCGCGGAATTCGATGATTCGAATGATGGTTTCTTTGCGCTCTGGCATGCCTTCCAGGATGCGAGCAAGCTGCGAGATATTTCGAGCGTGTACACGGTTCTCGACGCGGACAACACCTACTACATTGCGGACAAGTCCGGCAAGATCACGGCGTATGGCGACGCGGATCCTGCTGATCCAGCTTCCGCGATCGTTGAGAAACGGTCGTTCCAGCTGCCTGAGCCCGTGACCGGCTTGACGGTCGGGATGAATATGACCTTCGATGGATGGTTGATCGTGCCGACCGAGCATGGCTATGTCGTCGCGATCTCGCGAGATTTCGAGAGCCATCGCGTCGTTCGAATGCGCCATAGCGAAGGCGCTGAGGAGAAGGCGACCCGACCCACGGGCTATGGATGGGTTCGAAACGGAGCGGCCGTCGACTCGGACGGTGGAATCTATGTCGCCTCACAAGACCACATGCACAAGCTGGTCTGGACCGGCGATCGCCTTTCAACGGATCCCGCCGACGGAGCCTGGACGGCACGCTATCTCAATGGTTGGGGACATGGCACCGGTGCGACGCCGAGCTTGATGGGCTTTGGCGCGGAAGATCGCTTCGTGGTCATCACGGACGGCGAGGATCTCATGAACGCCGTGCTGTTCTGGCGCGACGAGATTCCGGCGCAGTGGAAGACGCTGCCGGGCTCGCCCGATCTCCGCATCGCGGGAATGCTTCCCGCCGACATGGGCGACCCGACGCTGACCGAAATCCAGTCCGAGCAATCCGTGGTCGTCGCCGGTTACGGTGCGCTCGTGGTGAACAACGTTCCCAGAAATACACCCTGGTACCTGCCCGATCGAGCTCGAACACTCCTGGTCAGCTATCTCGGCAGCAATCCCGAATACCAGCCCTACGGGGTCCAGAAATTCGAATGGAATCCGGACGATCGTGAGTTCAGGCAGGCCTGGGTGAATCGCGACATCAGCTCCCCGAGCTGCGTTCCCATCGTGAGCTATCCGAGCGACCGGGTCTATTTGATCGGAGCGCGAGACAATCGCTGGACGCTCGAGGCCCTCGAATGGAGCGACGGAAGCTCCGCTTTTCACAGTGTGATCGGCGGACAACGCTACAATCCGCTCTTCTCGGGAACCTTGATCGACGAACGAAGTCGCATCCACTACGGATCGCCGTGGGGCCGGGTTCGGTTGGCACCGGACGTAACAACGAAGCCAATCGGAGACTGAACAGATCATGAGTCTGACAGACGGATACGACCTCATCGCACCCGCGGCCTATTCGAAGGCGGGCGCTCCCCATGAGCTGTGGACGCGTCTGCGGAGCGAGTCGCCAGTTCATTATTGCGAGCCCAAGGGCTACGAGAATTTCTGGGCGATCACGAAGCATGCGGACATCAAGTCGATCTCCAAGCAGCCGGACAAGTTCCTGAATGGCCGCGGCATCACCGTGATTGACGATCTGCGCAAAGAGATCATCGAAAGTGGCGAAGGCTTTGAGGAGGCGCGAACCATCATCGTGATGGACCCGCCTGAGCATCGAAAATTTCGCAAGGTCGGGAGTCCGAGCTTTACGCCGCGTGCCGTCACGAAGATGGAGGAGGCGGTCCTTTTGAGCGCCCGTGAGGTCGTGGACCGACTTGCCGGAACGATCGGAGATGGAGAATGCGATTTCGCGACGGAGGTGGCGGCCGCCCATCCCCTGCGAATTCTGTCGACGATTCTTGGCGTTCCGCGAGAGATGGAGCCCGACATTCTTCGGCTTACGAATCAGCTCTTCGGGGCGGACGATCCCGACCTGCAGCGAGGCGGCGACGATCCGCTCAAAGCGATCAAGGAACTGGGGCTCGAGTTGTTTCAGCTCTTCGCGAGAATCATCGAGGACCGTCGCTCCAATCCGCGCGATGACCTCGCGACGGTCCTTGCGACGGCGCAAGTCGACGGCGAGCCGATGGGGCCGATGGAAACGGTCGGCTATTTCCTGATTACCTTCACGGCCGGCCATGATACGACGAAGAACGCGTTGGCGGGCGGGATGAACGCCTTCCTCGACCGCCCCGATCAGCTCCAGAAGCTGAAGAAGAACCCCGATCTGGTCCGATCCGCGGTCGAAGAGATCGTTCGCTGGACGACGCCCGTGAATTACATGAAGCGGACGGCGGCCTGCGATGTCGAGTTGAACGGACAGAAGATCCGCGAAGGCGACGCACTCACGCTCTTCTATGCGTCGGCCAATCGCGACGAGGACGTCTTCGGCGACCCATTCGAATTCCGCATCGATCGCGATCCGAATCCTCATATCGGATTCGGAATCGGCGAGCATTTCTGTCTGGGTGCTCATTTCGCCCGACAGTCACAGCATGCGCTCTGGAATGAATTCACCCGTCGCCTCGAATCGGTGGAGCGCGCCGGCGATCCCCAGCATATTCAGTCGAGCTTCGTCGTCGGATTGAAGAGTCTCCCCATCCGATACCGGCTGACCCCGGCATCATGAGTCTTCAACCCGACAGGCCCCTGCGCGATCTCACTCCGGCCGAGCTGCGCGCCTTCCAGGACGATGGCGTCGTGGTGGCAAAGGGATTGTTTCCGGAATCCTGGCTCGCCCGCATGGAAAAAGCCGTCGATCGGATCGTTGCTCATCCGACGGTTTTCGGAGGCGCAGTCTCGGATCAAGGAGGGGGTTTCTCGGGCGACCTCTTTGTCTGGAAGCAAGATGACGACTTTCGAGATTGGGTCTTCGAGTCCCCGGCGTCGCGGATCGCCCAGCAGGTTCTCGGTGCGAAAAGCGTCCGCCATTTCTACGATCAACTCTTCGTGAAGCCGCCGGGCTGTCATGTCCCGACGCCCTGGCATCAGGACATCACGTTCTGGCCGGTCGATGTGGAGTCACGAGCCCTCTGTTCGATCTGGATTACTTTCGATTCGGTGAAACGGGAATCGAGTGGGTTGGAATTCGTTCGCGGATCCGGTCATTGGCCGAATCGGTACAAGGCTGTGACGCCCACGTATGATCCATATATGATGGATTCAGATTTCGAGGATCCGCCCGACATCGATGCGCATCGCGACGAATACGATCTCTACTGTCCAGACATGTCGCGCGGCGATTGCCTGATCTTCGACGCGCATATCCTGCACGGATCATCGAGCAATTATTCGACCGAGAACCCGCGCCGAGCGTTTTCGACTCGTTGGGCAGGAGAGGGTGTGCGATTCGATCCGCGTCGGGCCACGATGCCTCTGCTCTGGCGCCATGGTCTCGTGAGCGGCGATGAGATCGGGGGCTCGCTCTTTCCTCGAGTTCTACCGGAACGAATTCCCGAAGAATCGACGGTTCGCAACGAAGGTCCTGAACCGCCGGATCTGTCGATCTTGAAAGAGATCGCCGAGTCGACCAAGAGCAAGGCGAGCGCTTCAACCTGATCCGCACGGTACCGGGTACTGCTCCGGGTACTGCGCCGGACAACCGCTGACTCGAAAGGAACCGGCCATGCGCGACATCCATCCGGCGCTTGCGGCAGCGCAAGCTTCCTGGCGCTGCGTCCAGACAGATGACAAAGAAGGCTGGCTCGATCTGATGGCCGACGATATCTGCATCGAAGATCCGATCGGTGTGGCCCCCACCAATCCAACTGGCGAGGGCGTTCGCGGAAAGCTCGAAGTCGGCAAGTTCTACGATTCCTTCATCGGCCCAGCCACCATCAGAGTCGAGACTCACCAATCGCATGCGGCCGGAAATGAATCCGCACATGTGCTCACACTCAACACGACCCTTCCCAACGGCGTCGTGACGCGCGTGACCGGGATTTTTACCTACCGTCTGAATGATGCGGGCAAACTTTGCAGTCTGCGTGGCTACTGGACAATGGCGGACAGGGTCATCCATGAGCCTGCGGATTAGGAGTGATTTCCGGCGATGACGAACGAGATGGATGAAGAACGTCTGGTTTCAGGCGAGGCATGGAGAGATTTCTGCGATCGACTGAAGGCCACGGGTGAAGGCATCCTGCAAAGTGGGTTTCCAACTGCGCCCGGCGACCGAGCCGAAGGCTTCCGCTGGCTGACCCGCCTGATCAGCCATGCGACACAATTGGAAGTCGAAGCCGGCGACCCCCAATTCCCGTTCTTCATTCGATACGAAACGCCGCACAATCAATGGGGCGGGCCGAATCCCGACAACATCTACCTTCGAGCGAATCTGGATCCGACCCGCGACTATCGGGTCTGGGCCAATGTCCGCGACGTTCGGCAAGGCATTTTCTCCCTGAATGAAGGGGAGATGCAACTGGGCGAGTTTGGTGTCTTCAGCGAGCGCTCTCTCGATCAATTCGAAATCAGCGAGGACGGTCAGCTCGAAATCTGGATCACCAAGGACGAGCATTCCGGCAACTGGATGCCCACGCACCCAAAGGGTCGGTTGCTGACGATTCGGATCTTTCAGAGCGATTGGGTCAATGACGCCGCTCATCCCTTCCACATCGAGCGGATCGGCGCGGAGGGCATTCCGCGGCCGCCGCTCTCCGCCGAATTCATGACGCGTGCATTGGATCGATCGGCCACCTGGATCGAACGGACCGGTGCGTTCTGGAACCAATACACGACGGCCGGCTGGAACCGCGCAACGCCGAACGAAATCGCCGCCGCAAAGCCGGCGCCCGGCGGAGCCGACAACATTCTCTATGGAAGCTGTTTTTTCGAACTCGAAGTCGGTCAAGCCATGGTCATCGAGTGCGAACCGCCCGACGCCGAGTATTGGGGTTTTTCACTGCACACCCTGGCTTGGCTCGAGAGCGGCGATTTTGCGGATCGGCAAACCAGTTTGAGTGGTCACCAGATGCATCTCGACGCCGACGGACTCATGCGCGTCGTTTTGTCGCAGACCGATCCCGGCGTCATGAACTGGATCGATATCACGGGTCGTGAACGAGGCCTGCTGGTCTACCGCTGGGTCTGGTCGAAGGACAATCCGAAGCCGAAGGCATCCGTGATGGCGATGGATGAGGTGAGAGCCGCGATGCACGTCGACCATCCAGTCGTCGATGAAGCCGCGCGCAGGATTTCTCTCTCCAGACGTCGCGAAGAGGCTTGGAATCGATTCCTGTAGATCGTGAGTAGATAGATCGTGAGTAGACAAATCGTGAGTAGATCGTGAGCTGGCAGACACCCACGAGACCTCGCTGGGCCGAGAGACTGATCGAACATGGTCATGCAGTGGGAGGTGCGTGCAACATCGTCTCTCTCTTGCCCGATGAACTCATCGATGTCGCTCGATCCTCCACGGGGCTGGGTGACTTCGGCGAAGGCCGCTGGCGGGAACACTTCGAGATACTCGTCCGGGCGCTTGACGAGGAATCGGATCTTCATCTACTCGGACGGACGGTGGTCCGTACCGAAATCATTCAGGCGCTACGCAACCGCCTTCTCTTGACGGAGCTATGGCGCCGACGACCTGAAATTCTCGGGGATGAGATTACCCAGCCCGTTTTCATCGTTGGAAGCCCGCGCTCGGGTACGTCGATCCTTCACGAACTCATGGCGCAGGACCCTGCGAGTCGCACCCCCGCCTTGTGGGAAATGAATCATCCGGTCGAAGCGCTCGAAGCCAAGGGTCCGGACTGGGCCCAATCGGCCGATCTCGTCACGCAATTTTGGCATGACCTGCAACCAGAGTACGAAACCATGCACGCCAATTCGGGCCACCTGCCGAATGAGTGCATCTTCATCACACTGCACGAATTCCTCTCTGACCACTGGTCGGGCTGTCACAACGTGCCCAGCTACAGTCGACACTTGATCGCAAGCGACCAGCGACCCGCTTACGAATTTCACAAGCGCTTCCTGAAGACCCTCCAACAACGAGAACCCAGTCGACGCTGGTTGCTCAAGGCCCCGAGTCATCTCTTCCAGATGCGGGCGCTCTTCGATGTCTATCCAGACGCCCACATCATTCGAATGCACCGAGACCCGCGGAAGACCCTGGCTTCGGCGATCAGCCTGATGGGCACTCTGAAATGGATGCGTTGCGACCGTGTCGACATGTCGGAAGCTCCGGGGCAACTCGCTTTTGGCTTCGCAACGATCTATCAGCGCGAAATCGAAGAACGCGAGAAGGGTCTGCTGCCGGACGAACGATTCATCGATGTGCAATTCCAGGACGTCGTGCGCAATCCGGTTGGATGCGTCGAGGAGATTTATCGCCGACTCGATTGGCCCATGACGGACGAGATTGCAAAACGCATCGGCGACTATGCCGAGAACAAACCCAAGGGCTCCCGCGGCAGGCACGAATACTCACTCGAAGAGATCGGTCTCGATGCAGACCGCGAAGGCGAACGCTTTCGTTTCTATATGGAGAGGTTCGAGGTTGCGAGTGAGTAGAGTGCGTGGCCGGCGAAGCGGGATGGCGGCGGCTCCACTTGATCTGCGAGCCGCGGTCGCCGAGCGATTCTCAATCTCGCTCCCGTAGTCGTTCGACCGAGATCGCCCGCGGCCGATAGATCTCCTTGTTCTCGAGCAGTCTTTCGAGTACCCGAAGATCTTCATTCTGCGAGCGCGAGTACAGATTGCAGACATAGGTGGCGACGATCTTGTCCGGTGACGAGAACTGTGGATGGGCCTTGCCCGCATAACAAAACAAACCCTCGCCTACGATGTCCGATTCCGAAAGATCATTTCGGTTCGTGGTCTCAGGAATGGCGAAGAGGGTTTCACTCTCGGACCAGGGCCCTGTGAGTTCTTTCGCCCTTCGAATGCGAACGAAGTCTGGTTCCCGGTTTGCACGACCACGGATCGGGTCGACATAGACTGCGAGCCACGTCTCACTCTCTCGATCAAAGTGGACGCTCATTTCAGAACTATCATCGTCCATCAGGATCATGGCGCTTTCCGGTTCGAATCCCGAGACCCAACGAGAGTCGTTCGTCCAGGTTTCGAATTCACGCGAGAGATCGGCTTGCCATGCGAGGAGTGCGTCGGTCTTCAGTCGGCTGAGCATGCGGGGGGTCTTTTGGTCGCCGCGATCGAAGAAGGCGAAGGCATAGAGATGGGACGGGGTCTCGACGAAGGCACTTCCGGGAAATGCGACCGTGCTCGTCGACAGGGTGGAAAGCTGAATCTTCCACTCCACCGGCTTCTCGCGGAAATTTTCGATTCGAGCAAGATCCATTCCAGCGAGACGAAAGGGCAGGTTGAAAGGGCCGCGAGGTGGCGATGCAACGACCCGCAACAGTCCGACGAAGAGCGTGTCATGGGCGATGAAGCCGTCGAAGGGCCAATAGTATGCCGCGTGTGAATTTTCCCTGGCTCGACGAACCCAACCCGATTCGCGGCTCGGGGAGAAGAAGGCATGGGGCGATCCATTTGGATCGCGCTGCCAGAAAGTTTCGAGTCGCCAGGTTCCATCCTCCGCGCAATGGGAGAGTCCGATCGTGTTGTGGACAAAGGGATAGCGGCGACCCGCGCGAGAGCCCGGGCGTGCCACGAAGGAATCACCGAAGAGCCAGAGGCTGACGCGACCGTTTTCTTGCGGGAGCGGAATCGAATAGGCGGCGTCGCCACCATACCAGCCGTTTTGATCGGGGAAGTCGGGGACACACGCGGATTGGCGCCCGGCGTACGATTCGAGAGGCGCGACCGACTGCAGCGGTGGCCCTGGCTCGCGCCCATGGCAACCGAGCGCCAGGGCCAGTAGCCCGACAAGGCAGAGACAGGGAGCGATGGTTGTCCGAGTTCGTGGTCGCATCGAAGAATCTCCCAGAATAGAGTGCGCCGGTGACTCCCGCTCTCGTCTGACTCATCAATCTCGGAAGTCTGATCTCAGACCGAGGCCGGGCATCGCGTGACGAGTACAGATCCCTCCTCGTGAATAGAGCAGCGCGGGGCCGTGGACCTGGAAAGTCCGATCGATTCCCTCGGTCTCGACTCACTCATGACCATGGAGCTCTTCATGGGGATGGGCCGCGATCTTCAACTTGAGATCAAGGCGGATTGGTTCGGGGTCGGTCCGACGCTTGGACTCATCGCGGTCGTACTGATGGAGCGTTTGGAAGAAGCGACCCTGGCTGAGGATCGCGCATGATCTCGGGAAGGAAGCGAGGACTCGAACTCTCCTATTCCGATCCGCGTGGGATCGGCACGCCGGTTCTACTCGTGCACGGTTTCTTTCACAATCGTTCGGTCTGGTCGGCGCTGCGAGCCTTGGAATGCCCCGTTTTGGTCGTGCGCGGTGGCGTATCGGCAATCCTTCGTGAGAAGGTCGCGCTGGAGATGGTGGAGGAAGTTCTTCGGGCGGGGCGACTCGTGACCCTGCCGAAGGCAGGTCACGCCGTCATGATCGATGAAGGTCCGGGCCTGCTCGAGGAGATTCGGAAGTTCCTGGAGCCGCTTGCCGTCACCGGTTGATTCAGGGACTCGCGGCTATTCGAATTCGCTTCGCAGCGCCTCATAGAAGGCGTCGATCGATCCGAATTGCGGCTCCTTCTCGAAGTCGCGCCGCGTCTGTGCCTCGATCTCTTCGTTGCTTGCGTCGCTATTCCAGGTCCCTACCTGGGGCTGGGCGACGTGCCACGGCGAGTCACAGAAGACCTCGACGCCATTTCCTTCCGGGTCTGTGAAGTAGACGGACCAGGCATTTCCATGCGTGAGCGGGCGGATGTTCTGCGCGCGACC
>CAWLAJ010000132.1:0-11097 GCA_963854795.1 Deltaproteobacteria bacterium UBA4427
TCGACGCATCGCCAAGCGATGCGTCGTTAGTGGGTGTTTGCGTCTCCAAAGATCGCGCAGTGTGACTTCACTTCGATCGAACTCGTGTCGATCAACCGAGAATCCCTTCCTTTCGAAGGCGTGCAATCTCCTCTTCCGATCGTCCCAGCTCGGCGAGCACTTCGTCGTTGTGCTGACCCACGACGGCGGCCGATCGTCCGACCTCTGCCGGGGTCGTCGAGAAGCGCGCTGCGGGTCGCGGTTGGCGGATCTTCCCTGCTGTTGGATGCTGCCAGGTCACGAGCGATTCGTTGTGCACGACCTGGGGGTCGACGAGGACCTGGTCGGCCTCGAGAATCGCACCACAGGGAACATCGTTTTCGAGCATCCGGCGTATCGCCTCGTCCGTCGACAGCTCCAGAAAAGCCTTGGCGATCAGCGCTCCCAGCTGCTCCAGGTTGTCGCCTTGCGTGCTGGCGGCGATCGTCGCGAAGCGCGGGTCTTCTTTCCATTCGGGATGTCCGAGAGCTTGGTAAAGGTTATGCCGCTGGATATCAGACGCGACGAAATAGATCATCTTTCCGTCCGCCGTCTCCGTGAGCCTATAGACGGTCGAAAGCAGGAAGCCAGGAGAGACGTCCTCGTCGAGCATCGTCTTGTCCACCATCGCGTCGGGCCAGAAGAAATAGAGGAAGGAATCGAGCATAGGGACCTCGATGTGCTGACCTTCCCCCGTTCGTTCGCGATGGAAGAGGGCCGCAGAGATCGCTTGCGCCACGGTCAGTGCAGTGGTCTTGTCTGCCACGAGGTTGCGAATGAGATCGGGAATCGGGATCTCCGGGTTGACCTGACGCGAGACTGCGCCTGTCACGGCCTGGATGATCGGGTCGAAGACGGGACGGTTCGAATAAGGCCCCGTCGGTCCGAAGCCGCTGATCGAGCAGTAGATGATCTTCGGGTTGGCCTCGCGAATCGCTTCGTATCCGAGCCCGAGTCGATCACAGGCACCCGGTCTGAAGTTCTGGACGAAGATGTCGGCGTCGGCCGCCATTTCGAGCGCAATCTTCCGACCTTCGTCCTGCGTCAGGTCGAGAGAGATCGCCCGCTTGCCGCGATTGTTGTTCACGTAGAGCGCCGAGAGCCCGCCCTTCGCGAAGGAGGGTAGCCGCGTAACGTCGCCCGAGCGGCGGATCGGCTCGATCTTTGTGACCTGAGCGCCTTGATCCGCCAGCAACATCGTCGCGAGGGGTCCGGAGACGACTTGCGAGAGATCGAGAATCTTGATGCCTTCGAAGGGACCGCTCATATTACCTCGCTAGTACGACGCCGTTCGTCGCGTTGTTATCGATCGGTTCCCGAGTCATGGGATACCGAGAAAAGGGAATCGCCTGGCTGCCAGAGTTCGTGCGCTCGACGCCACTGGGCAAAGGTGCCGAGAATATGAGGCGGGTCGCCGTGAATCTCGGTGAAGCAGCCGTTGACGTCGCGGGTATCGAAATACGCGGCATCGACGCCATCCGCGAAGAGGCGCGTCGCACACTTGAATCCCAGTGTCTCGAGGCGGTCGAATTCGGCTTCGAAATCATGGACGAGCACGCCGACATGGTGGAAGCCCTCGCGGCCCGCCGCAAACATATCCCGGTAGATCGAGGGGGTGTCGTCGTGCTGGACGATGAACTGGATCATCATCTCGCCGAGATAGCCGAACGCGTAGGAGACGTCTGCTTCCCGCTCGGTTCCGCGATAGTCGAATCGATCGGTCTTATCGTGGTGGGCTCGCACGAAGGGGCCCGCTCGCAAGAGTTCGTTCCAGGAGAGAATCGCCTTGTCCAGATCGTTCACGAGATAGGCTTGCTGGAAGAGTGGATAGCGGCCGAGCGTCATCCCGTCGTTTCCCGATGGCTCTTCCGGGAATCGCTGTCGGACAGGGGCTTGGATCGATCGTCTCCAGTCATCGTATCTACCATCGCCGAGCTCCGTTGGACTTCGATCTTCGCAAGCAAAAACTCTACTTCCTATCCTTGCTGCTGCCACAGGACGAATTCGTCGAGTCAGCGGAGTCGAAGCTGCGATTTCGTCGATTTGGAACAGCCGAGGCGCTGTCTCGTCGGTCCAGCCCATCTGTAAATCATCGCTTGAGTCGATCGTCCGATTTCGCGAGACTGCAGGCCTGCGTCTTCTCCGCTCCCCGCCCTGTGGAACGGCCAGACCCAGGCCGAGGCACTCGGTCCAACCAAACCCCACAGATCTAGGGAGCTTGATCAACCATGAGCCGGAGCGAAGATATTCTCGAGATCCAGATGCTTGCTCAACGCTATGCGGATGCCGTCATGCGCCATGATGCCGACGACTGGTCGGCCTGTTGGGCAGAGAAGGGCGAATGGTATCTCGGTTCGCCAGAGCCCATGAGGGGGCGCGATACGATCGTGGCCGCGTGGAAGGGTGCAATGGCCGGCTTCCCCTTCGCAGTCTTTTTCGTACAACCCGGGATCGTCGAAGTCGATGGTGAGCGTGGGACCTCGCGCTCGTACGTCGAGGAAATCCTGGAGGACAACGATGGAAACGCCGTGCGCGTCTACGGAGTCTACGACGATGAAGTCGTGGTGGAAGACGGCGCGTGGAAATTCGCGGTGCGTCGATACAACGTCCTGTACCGCGGACCGATCGAGTTGACGGGCGACAAGATGGGCTATCCCAGCGCAACGAGTTACTGAACGAGATGCTCCCTCTGTCTTCGAGTCCGCGATTGCGGCGACTTCCCGAGCAGAACCTGAGCTCGCCTATTCGCTGACCTTCTTGAATTTGAGTGTCCAGCGATCGGTGTTTCCCGAGACCGTTCTGCGACCGACCTCGTAGCGAAGTTCATCATCCGCCCGGAAATGTAAGCTTGCGAAGTCCAACAGTTCGAATCCAGCCGACTGAATTTCCATGATGGCCTTCACAGGATCGAAACGACGCCGATTCTCTGATGAATCGTCTTCCATGTGTCGGCGCGAATGATCTACGACCCCGTAGACCCCACCCTCTCTGAGCGCCTCGAATGCAGCATCGTTCATCGCCTTTCGACCCGCCGCGTCGAAGTTGTGGTAGTTGCGAAACGTCAAGACCATATCGGCCTTGTGGACGCCGAGGGCACCCTTCTCGATGGTAAAGAGCCGAGTGTCCTCCGGGCGATAGATCTTGGCGTCTAGACCGGTGACCTTCACCTTGTCGAAGCCGTCGGTCGAGAGCACTTTTTCCTCGACGCTGCCGGTGCCGTATGCGATCGAGAAATTTCCGTTCTCACGCAGCACCGGTGCCAACACCCGTGTGTACCAACCGCCACCCGGGAGCAACTCGACGACTTTCATATCGTCGCGAAGACCGAAGAATTCGAGGGTTTCGGCGGGCATTCGATTCTTGTCGCGGATCACGTCCTTCTCTGGCCGATCGTCGTCGGCGAGCGCGGCCTCGATCTTCACTTTCGTCGCAGCGAAGTCTTCGGCGCTCGTGACGCGGCTGATGCCAACGAAGCAGGTCGAAAGGAGGGCGAGTAGGACAACTTGATGAATCGGATGGGACATGGAGACTCCTTGTGAGGTCGGAGGGCGCAGTCGATTGAACATGAACTTGATCTCGAGAAGATCTGGGATAGCGCATGTAGTCCTGTTTGCGTCAGGTTCCGGATCCTGGTCCGTCAAATGATTTCAGAAGTTCATACCAACCAGAACCGTTTATCTGGATGGGCAATTGGCCAGCCCTTTTCATCGTTTCCCTGTGATGACTGCGACCCTCCCAGGCATTCGGGTCAGCCTGCCAATCATTGAGAGTCCGTTCAGCTTCTTCGTAGCTTTCCGCCTCGACCTCGTAGACCGAGAGGTAGTTCGAAACAGTTTTCCCATCGAGATGCGGTCCCGAAAGCTTGTAGACACTGCCTTTGACAAAGTTGGGACACCGGGTCGTGTCTTCAATGTGTTGATCGATGAACCACTCATCGAAAATCGCCTGGTCCTCGGTGCTCGTCGGCTCACAGAGCCCGATCAACAGATACCGTGCCATGACCAACTCCTCTTTCTTCCTTGGCGGCCCGCGTCTCCCAAAGGTGACGAAGCAACGAGGCACGCGTCTAGCCAAATTTCAGGCGGGAACTTTGGACCGCCTCGAGTTCATTGAGCGTCTCAGGGTAAGAAGAATGAGCGGGGGACGCCAAGGATCTCCCACGCGTTCCACTGGCTCTCGTGGCGACGGCTCGTCGCCAATTGGCTCGAGGCCCCGGCTCGCGTAGACTCGCTCTCTATACACGGGAGGAATGATGCCGAGAATCAGCGAGGCCGGCGGAATCGAGGGGTTTGCAGGGGTCTATCTCCACTGTCCGAACCTCTTCAAGGGGTTCATGTTCAACTACGGTCTGTTGTGGTCCCACAGCAAGCTCGACCCGGTTCTCAAGGATTTGATTCGACTGAAGTCGTCGAATCTAAACGGCTGTCAATATTGAATCCCTGCTCGATCCGCTGCGGCGCAGCGGAATGGCATGGACGAAGACATGGTCGCGAAGATGTTGGACCACCGAAGCTCAGATCTCGACGAACGCACGAAAGTGGCCCTCGATTTGACCGAGGATTTCGTGATGAACCACGCTCATGGAATCGACGACGAGTTCATGAAACGCTTGCGTGAGCACTATACCGAGGAGCAGGTCGTCGAGCTGACGATCGCGGTTGGAATCTGGGACTCGATTCACAAGTTCAACAATGTCTTCGATGTCGCCCCGCCTGTCCCGGACGGGCAGTTCACGGTCGAGCCCCCCGACGTTCCCGACGACATGCGACAACACGTTCTCGGTGCCGAGCCGGCAGAGGAGTAGCGTTACAGGGTTGCCGGGTGGCCATTCACATTTTTCTGTACAGCTCGTGGTTCGGCTCAGTAATGTCCGGGGCGTAGAGTGCTGCGCCTTCCAGCCGAGCCTCTGCTGAATCGTCCGCGAAGGTCTTGGACCAGTCGAGAATGTAGACTCTTCGCGAGATCCTCCATTCCTGACTTCGCTTCTCTAGTTCGTCCAGATAACGACCACCATACATCCTGCGTGGTCCATCCGCGCTGCCGGCACCGACCGTGACTCCATAGGATTCCGCTTGAGCGTTGTCGCCATCAAGCTTGATCATGACATTCGTCGAAATGTGCCAGCGCTTTGCCGCGCCTCGCTGATGCTTCATCACCATGGGCACATAGGCGTCGGCGCGGCCCTGAAAGAAGCCGAAATCGATATCGCCGTCCGGCCAATAGCACGATGCCTGCCCCTCTTCATCCAACCAGTCCAGTGTCCGACTGCATCTCTGAAGAACTTCATTGATGGCCTGTTTGTCGAGTAGTTGTTGCAGTTCTTCGTTCACCTAATGGTCTCCTCAGGCGAGTCGGGAAAGTTCGAATCGCGTGCGAGGATCAACCGGCGATCAGAGCACCATCCACCACGATTTCGGCGCCGGTGACGTAGCTCGCATCGTCGCTCAGCAAGAATATCACGACGTTTCCGACCTCTTCGGGTTTGGCAGAGCGGCCCATCGGCACGGCTCGAACGAGGCGGTCGACGGTTTCGGTGCCCAGGTCGAATAACATGTCGGTCTCGATGGCTCCAGGATGCACGGAGTTGACCCGCACGTTGTACTTCGCCAGCGTGGTGGCGGCGCTCTTGGTCATGCCCCGAACTGCCCATTTGCTGGCGACGTATGCAATCGCCTGATGTCCTCGCATGCCGGCGATCGACGAGATGTTCACGATGCTGCCCGCGCGCTGTTCCTTCAGGATGGGCGCGACGGTGGCCATTCCCAAAAAAGTGCCGTGCTGATTGATCGCCGTGATTCGCTCGAAGTCTTCCTCGTTGGCGTCGAGGACGGTGTCGGGACGAAAAATTCCCGCGTTGTTGACCAGGCCGTCGATGCGACCGTGGCTGGAGACGATCTCTTTCACCACGAGCTGCCACTCACTGGACCCGGTGACGTCGAGGCGGTGATAGGTGCCGCCGATTTCGTTCGCAACTTCGACGCCGAGATCATCGAGCACATCCGTGACGATCACCCGCGCTCCCTGTTCGGCAGCCTGTCGAGCCTCTGTCGCACCCTGGCCTCGGGCAGCGCCCGTAATCAGGATGACCTTGTCGTCGAGTCGCCCCATCGCTGTCTCCTTGCTTTGCGGTGGCGCGAAGATGCCTCAGCGCGGTGCCGTTGTCAGAAACGACCTGGGGCCGATTTCGTGGCGCCTGATCGGGAAGGATTCGTCAGTTAGGCCCGAGGCCGGAGAGCGGAGTTCCAGGCTCAGGACAGGTCTGACTCGTGCTCTTCGACGAGGAAGAAGCGACTGCGAGACCGGTCGAAGAGCTGTTCTTCGTCGGCGATGATCTCGGCTCGAACTTCGGGACGAGCTAGATTCACGTTGCAACGCTCGTACGCGTCCTCGTCCGCGTACCAGATCTCCAAGATCACATCGAACTCATTCTCGTCGGACGATCGCCCGTCCGCGGGCTCGAGGAAGCGTCGGACGTAGCGTGACGCGAAGCCGGTCAAGTACTTCTCACCAATTACGCGATGCTTCGTCTCGTAGTAGGCGCGAAACTCCGCGACCGACATTTCGGGCCGACGCTTCAGCAGCCCGATGGACTTGATCATGGTGCGGGTCTCCGGGCAGTTGGTGAAAGGACTGTTCGAGCCGTACATCCTGCCTCTGAATAGATGATGGCCGAGGATGTCGAGGGCGACGAGCGATTTCGGATCGCGCCGTCCGAGAGTACTATGTTGTCACCAAGAAAAGACGAAAGGCGAAAATGATGAGCGATGTCGAGATTCCGAATTTTGGCGAGGTCCTCGCGTCCCACCTGACGGGGGTTCCCCCGGACGCCCTCCCGTACCTTCTCTCCCAATTGGAACGAACTGCGGCGGCACGCTATCGGGAATGGGCAAGTCAGATTCCTTCGCACGAAGAGGGATTGCTCGAATGCGCGGCCAGCGAAGACGAGATCGCCAAGCGTGCCGAGGCGATGTTTCCGGTGTCCCCGGAACATCGGGCTAGCGTGGACGAGATCCTTCCCGCTGCGAAGGCCGCCTACTACAAGGTTTTCGAAGGCTACGAACCGATCGACCAGATGACGATCCAGGCGAACGCTGAACGTCAGGGAGCCAGCGCATGGCAGGGTCTGAAGGCAGCCCATCCCGATAAGGCCGTACAGCTCGATGAAATATCGGAAATCGAACTGAAGAGTGCGGACTACCTCGATCAGCTGTTGAGCGAACTCAACTAGGAGCCTGACCCAAGACTCGTCGCGACGCCCATGCGCCGATCTATCACCGCTGCGTGCGTTGCGAGACCTTGCTTTAGCTCGCTACAGCTGCGGCCCCGCGCCTTCCCAGCGGCGCGTCTCGACACCTGGGCTTCCCACGAGAGTCTTGGGTCAGGCTCCTAGTTTCCAGGCCGAACGACGCCCTTTCGGTCGTCGAGGGCATCACGCTCGAGGGAAAGCGGTACGGCTGATCAGACACCCGCTTCGCCGATGTCGCCGCGACGCAGTTCGAGTTCCGCGCGAATCTCGCGATGGCGCGCTTCCGTAATCGGGTACTTCCAGACGATCGCGGCCCCGATCAGGAAGAAGACCGAAGGAAAGGTCGAAAAGAGAAAGCGCAGTCCCAACATCTCGTCGGGGCCGTTGGCGCTGCCGAGCTCCGCGTTGTAACCGAACACGCTCAGACCGTACATCGCGATGCCGGCGCCAACAGTCGCAGTGGCTTTTTGGGCGAAGGACCAGGCAGCGAAGAACAGGCCCGCTCGGTTCTCGCCGCTCTCGAGTTCATCGAGATCGATGACGTCCGCTTTCATCGAGTTCGGCAGCGTCTGTGAGAAACCGCCTGCGGAGAAGCCAGTCAAGATCGTAATCGGTAGCATCCACCAGAAGTCCCCGGGGCCCAACAAGAGATAGAAGGGGTGGGCGAGCGCGAGAAGGAAGAACGAGGTGATGTAGGCGCGATGCTTCCCGATCCGTCCCGAGAGCCAGACCCAGAACGGTACAGCACACAAGCTCGTGAGATAGAAAAAGCACAGCATGTAGATCGTCTGATCCTCGGAGCCGAGTACATCCGCGACGAAGAACGCGTAGAGCGGCGTCGTGATGTTGAGACCGATCGAACCGATCATGAACGCCATCACGAGTTGTAGAAACGGTTTGTTGCCGACCATGAGCTTGAGTCCTGCCCTGATCGGAATTTGCGACTGGATTTCGATCTTGGGCTCGGGTGCGCGCCAGACGGTGATCGCCACGCAGACGGGCATCAACACCAGCATGGTCGTTCCGACCGTGGTCAAGACGAAGTCAGTCCCGCCGAGCCCGAAAAACAACAGTCCGGCCGCTGGAATGGCCTGCGCCGAGAAGCTCCCGACGACGTGGAACATCGCGCGAGCACCGGTCACACGCGATCGCTCGTGATAGTCGGCGCTCAGTTCAGCCCCCCATGCGTAATAGGGGATGATGATCATGGTTGTGCCGATCGAGAGCACCATCCCCCACAGGAGGAGATGCCCACCGCCCGCACCTTCCGGCGGCATGAAGAGCTGATAGACGGCGAGCATCAGGATTGGGGTAGACGCTGCGACCCACGGACGTCGGCGACCGAAACGAGAGCGCGTCCGATCGCTGATCACGCCCATGAGCGGATCGGTGACGACATCGAACAAGCGCTGGACGATCAGAATCGTGCCCACCCATGCGAGGGGCACGCCGAGATCGGCCGAGTAGAAGCGAGGGATGAAGACGATCACTGGGAACAGCGACATCGCGACCGGCAGGTCCGCCAGCGAGTAGGAAATCAGCGTAGCTTTCGAGAGTTTCGACACGTCGCGCCTCAGGATCTGGGATGTAGCGGGTTGGACGGATTCAGCGTTGTTCTCCGAGACCACGACCAGCTACGGCCCGCCTTTGATCAGCAACGTCTGGCCCGTCATCCAGCTCGACGCCCTAGACGCGAGATAGACGACGGCCGGCGCGATGTCCTCGGGCGTTCCCACACGTCCGAGCGGGATCTGGAAGCGCTTGCCGAGTTTCGGAATGTCCTCTTCGGTGAGGTTGAGGAACTCCAGCAAGACCTCGGTCGGGATCGGGCCGGGCGACACCCCGTTGACGCGGATGCCGAGCGACGCCATCTCGACGGCCAACGTTTGCGTGAGATTGTTCACGCCACTCTTCGCCACTGCGTAGGGGCCATTGAATGGTGCCGCGCCGCCGGCGGCCGCCGAGGAGATATTGATGATCGTGCCACCACCATTGTCTTTCATGATGCGCGCTGCCGCTTGCGCACCCGTCCAGACCGCCTTGAGATTGAGATCCATCTGGAAGTCCCACTGGCGTTCGGGCATATCGAGAAGAGTTCGTGGCGTCCGGTCGTCGGCGCCGCCCGCATTGCTCACCCAACAATCCAGTCGCCCCATCTCTTCGAACGCACGCTCTGCGAGGATCTGGACCTGGGCCGTGTCCATGACGTCCGTCGCTAATGCAAATGCACGGCGACCGAGCTTGCGCACACGCTCGGCGACTGCATCGACTTCGTGTTGCCTGCGTGCCGCGAGCACGATATCGGCGCCGGCGTCGGCGAGACCGATCGCGAGTCCCTCGCCGATGCCGCGCCCGCCTCCTGTGACGACGGCAACCTGTCCGTCGAGTCGAAACTGATCCACGATGCTCATGCGTCCTCCGCTTTAGTACCAGCGCTCGGGTCGATCTCGAGGGGCCTACCGGTCTCCGAAAGATATCGCGACAGATCGAGAAAGCCTGCTTGCCTTGGCTTCGAAAGAACACGGGAATGCAGATCAGGATGGACCGGCTATCCGTGCTCGACACTCCGCCAAGGCAGCGGCTTTCCTCAACCATCCGGATCCAGGTCGAGAAACACCCGCGATTCTGAGGGTTTTTGGGTCTCGGGCTGACCGGTTGGTGAGGTTATCGTTGGACGCCGCCGCCCCGTTCGGAGAATCGTCATCGGAATCATTGGCAGCATGCTCGGCCTGATCGTCGTTTTGCTCCTGGTGCTGTTGGTGAGTGCTGGTCTTTCACTGGATCATGAATTCGAGCACACGAGTCGTACGGAGGCGTTACCCCTCCTGGTGCCGGGTGTCTCCGATGGACTCGTTCGGATTCCCGCGCGTGGCATGATGTTTCGCGCTCGCGTGGCGGGCCTCGAGCAGGATGGTCCGGCCGTGATCATGCTTCACGGTTTTCCTGAGACTTCGATGATGTGGGAGCCACTGATCGAGGAAGCGGTCGCGGCCGGTTTCCGCGTCGTGGCATTTGATCAGCGCGGGTACAGTCCGGGCGCGCGTCCGGACGGAGTCGAGGCCTACGAACTGAGCGAGGTCGTGGCAGATCTGTTCGCCGTGGCCAGCGCTGTTGGCATGGAGCGTTTCCATCTGGTTGCACATGATTGGGGATCGATCGCGGGCTGGCTCGCGACGGCGGAGAATCCCGATCGGATTCTCTCCTATGCGTCCCTGTCGATTCCCCATCCAAGTACGATTGGCGCTGCGAATGCGGCGGACAGCATCCCTTCCTATGTTCGCTTCTTCCAGAGACCGGGACTTGCCGAGAGGCTGCTCTTCGCCCTGGACTCGCGACTCCTGCGCGGGATGTATTCAGAAATGCCGCCGGATCTCTTGACGGAATACCTGGCTGTTTTTTCAGAACCCGGCGCGATGCGCGCAGCGCTGAACTGGTACCGGGTGCGTCCACCGTTCGTCTTTGGTGAGCCATTCGTGGGCGAAGTCGTTCAACCCGTCCTCTTCGTCACTGGCAATCAAGATTTGCCCTTCCTCGTCAGGCAGGAGATTCGGCAGCTGCATCCGAGCTTCGTTACGGGACCTCTCAAGGTCGTGGACGTGGATGCGGGTCATTGGCTGATGCAAGAAGAAACCGGGCAGGTCGTGCAGGTGGTGATGACTCACCTCGTCGCGCAAGCGAACTCACTTGACGAAATCCACGATTCCGCCGAATGATCCTCTCGAATCGAGGGGTCAATTGGCGCGATCATCACCCACATATCGCCCATTCTCGAACCGGGCGAAGAAGTACTCGAGCATCGGATGATTGATGGGGGCGTCGCTGTCATCGGGTTC
>CAWLAJ010000133.1:0-11057 GCA_963854795.1 Deltaproteobacteria bacterium UBA4427
AGGACAGACTCTCGTCCGAGGCGAGAAAGAGAATCATGCGTGCGATGTCTCGGATGATCTCGATACCCGGGCGTTCGCGATTGTGTGGAATCACACCATGCGTGAAAGCGATGGTGTCCATCGGGTCTATGTTCTCCGGCACGAACTCGCGGCGCATTCCCGGCCCGCCCGCCTCGGGACAGACGACGTTCACCCGGATTCCCATCTGACCAAGTTCGATGGCGGCCACCCGTGTGAGGCCGCGAAGGGCCCATTTCGTGGGCGCATAGGCGGCCAATCCGTTCTTGACCGTCAGGCCATCGACCGAAGCCACGTTGACGATCGAGCCACCCCCGCCCGCCTTCATGACGTTCGCGACCGCCTTCGTCCCCAGAAAGGGACCGAGCGCATTCACCCGCCACAAGCGCTCGACGTCTGCCGCATCCGTTTCGACGAGCGCTCGCATATGAAGAAGACCTGCGTTGTTGACGAGAACGGAGGGTGCTCCGAACTGAGCCTGCGTCGCTTCGATCGTCTCGCCCCAACTCTCCTCGCTCGTCACATCGAGACGGACGAAATGCGCAACCGAACCGAGATCGCTGGCCACCGACCTGCCCTCTTCTTCGAGAACGTCGGCGATCACGACCTTCGCCCCTTCCTCGACGAAGAGTCGAGCGGTCTGTTCGCCGGTTCCGCGCGAGGCGCCGGTAATGATCGCCACTTTTCCTTCGAGTCGGGAGGACATGAAAACTCCAATCGGGCTGCAAGAGCATTGAGAAATTCGAGGCAACGGTAGAAGTTCACTCGCACAATCGCGAGGGCCATCCTCATTCGTGAACCACGCACGGGCAAGGGGCGAGCCGCTAGACTCGTCGACTCATGCGCGAAGGAGGTTGGCGGGATGCCGAATCTGAATCTGGTTGCTGGACGATCGATGATCGAATGGTGACCACCCCCATCGACACGATCGCACTCTACGGCTCGCTCATGCGCGGGTTTGGCGCGATGGAAGCGCTCGGCATCGCTAATGCGCTGTCCTTCGCTGGACCGGCCGTGATCGAGGGAGAACTCTACGACCTCGGCGACTATCCGGGCTTGCGACCGGGCGCCGAGCGGGTGCTCGCCGAACTCTATTCCATCCTGGACGTCGGCGTCCTCCAACAGCTCGACGAATTCGAGGGGGTCGTTTCCGGGCGACCCGACGAGTCGTTCTATCTCCGCAAGCGAGTTCGACTCGTCGAGCCCACCGGGCAGCACGCCTGGGTCTACGTCTACAACCGCGAGCCGACCCCGAAGGCAAGAATCGACAGTGGAGATTGGCGGGCTTACCAGAGCGCGCGCGGACGTCCAGCCTCCCTGATCGGCGCCATCGATTCGACTGCGTGAGACTTGTCATGGCTGATTTCGTGACGAAGTTCTCGAATAGTTCACGGCGCCCGGTCATCTGCAGGAGGACTCGAAGATGGGATTCTTGATTCGAATGGCGATCACGGCGGGCGGACTCTGGCTCGCGTCGGAACTCGTCGATGGCATCTGGGCGCGCGATGCCGCGACGCTCGTCTGGGCGGCGCTGGTTCTCGGCCTGGTCAATGCCGTCGTCCGTCCGATCGCCATTCTCCTCACGCTTCCGATCACGTTGCTGTCACTCGGCCTCTTCTTGTGGGTGATCAACGCCGCGATGTTCGGGCTCGCCGCCTGGTTCCTCGATGGCTTCGAGGTCGCCAGCTTCGGTTCTGCGCTCCTGGGCGCCGTCATCGTCAGCTTGACGGGTTGGGTCGGCAACGGGTTCATCGGCGAACGCGGGCGCTACGAAGTCGTCAGGACCCGGCGTTAGCGACGAACTAGCGGAGATAGCCGAGGTAATCGGGCTGCCGCTCGATCATCGACTGGACCATTTCCTCGACGGGCGAAGCGCGATCGACCACTGGATCGACCAACAGAGCCTGGATCACGAGATCCCTCGACTTCTCGAGGATCGCCTGTGCGGTCAGGTCGTGGACCGCGACCTGATTCGCGAGCAGGCCCGCAAATCCCGCCGGCATCGCGTCGAGGCGAATTCCCTCGACGCCCTTGCGATCGATCCAACCCGGCACTTCGACGACCATGAAGTCGGGCAACTGCGGAATCAATCCGCGATTGGGAACGTTGATGGCGGCCTCCTCGTAGCGCTCGTCGGTCAACATGGCTTCGATGATCTTGACGAGCCGTTCGCTTCGCATCGCCTTGATCTTCGGATCCCCTCGAAGCGTCCACTTCTTGTAGTAGGTATAGAAGTCGAGGATCGCCTGGTGGTCCGCGGCCTCCGGCGCCCATTGCAGGTACTCGCCGATATGGCTGTCCGTGGTAATCGGCAGGCAATGAAACTTCTCGAGTAGAACGCGAAACGCTCCACGCTCGGCCCATGGACGAAGGTCGGCCCGCCACTGCGCATCGTCCTCGAGCGTTTGGCCGGCCTCGCTGGTGAGCAGTCGCTTCATGACGCTGCCCATATCCGGCACGGACTCGAAGTAGTCGGGCGCCTTCTCGAGAATTTCCGGATAGGCGTCCTTTCCTGAATCCCTGAAGCTTGCCGTGACGAGAACGCTGAAATGGTTGAGTCCGCCCGCACGAAACTCGATGTTCGCGATCGGCGTCTCGAGAATCGCGGGCAGATGCTGATAGAGCGACGCGATCTCATGGCAGAGGCCGACAAATTTGAGATCGGGGAAGGCGCGATGCACGGTCGTGCAGATGCGACTCATCGGGTTGCTGTAGTTGAAGACCCAGGCCTCGGGGCAGATCTTCTGGATATCCGCACAGATCTCGAGAATGGGCGGCACGATGCGCAGCGAATGGAAGAGTCCACCCGGTCCTCCGTTCTCGCCAAACGCCTGCTTGAAGCCGAATTGACGCGGCACGCTTTGATCGAGCTCCCAGAGCGCGAAGCGGTCGCCCACCTCGATCGCGATCACACAGAAGTCAGCGCCCACCAGCGCTTCCTCGCGCGAGAGCGTCGCGATCAGCTCGACGCGCAGACCATTCGTATCGATGAAGTCCTGGCCCGCTCGGCGCACCCGTTCGAGTGCCTCCGCATTGATGTCGAGCAAAACGACCTCTGCGCCGGCGAGCACGGAACTCTGGAAGAAGTCCCCGAGCATGTCGAAGCCGAATTGCGCACTGCCTGCACCAATGAGAACGATTCTTGTCGACACCGCGACCTCCGAGCCGGGAATTGGGTCCGGGCTCGATGATAAGCACGCCGCCGCGCGTGGGCGAGTCCCGAGCGCAAATCGACCGGACCGATGCCGTTTCGGCTGCTGGATCCGGCGGCGGCCCCATGACGCTGTTGTCTCGAGCGCCCTTCGCGGGACCGTCTGATGCCGTAGACTAGATCGCCCACCAGGAGAGCGATCGATGCCCCAAAAGAACCCCCCGGTTCTCGACTTCCTCAAGCGTTCGGCCCATGCGCTAGGCGTACTGAACGACGTCGGCTTGCTTTCGCCGAGCTACATGATTTCGATGGCCCGAGGCGCTCGCGAAAGCGGGCCGAGCACGGCCATCGGCGTGTTTGGCGGACGCCACTATCGCGGAAGCCAGACGGCAATTATCGACGACGCCGGAACGACAACGTTCGCCCAGTTGCGCACGCGTACGCTTTCGATCGCGCAGGGGCTTCGCGCCGCCGGCGTCGGTCCCGGACATAACGTCGGCATCCTCGCACGCAACCATCGCGGCTTCGTCGAGGCTACTTCGGCCGCCGCGATCCTTGGCGCGGACTCACTCTTTCTCAACACCGGATTCGCAGGGCCCCAATTGGGCGAAGTCTTGAAAAGAGAAGGCGCAGGAACCCTGATCTATGACCAAGAATTCAGCGGGATCGTCGAGCAGGCCGCGAGCGGCCTGCAGCGCTTCCTGGCCTGGACCGATCGCGAACCGAACGTCCCGACTCTCGATCATCTCGCGCGCGAGAATGCGCCCGAAGCACCGCCCCGACCCGAAAAGATGGGCCGCGCCACGATCCTCACGTCGGGTACGACGGGAACGCCCAAGGGCGCGAACCGGTCGAACACTTCCGGCGATCTCACGACGGCCGTCGGATTCCTCGAAAAGGTTCCCTATCGCGTCGGCGAAACGATGCTCGTCTGTGCGCCGACTTTTCACGCGTGGGGACTCGTCAACTTCGCAATGGGCAACACCTTCGCGAACACGCTGGTTCTTCAACGGCGATTCGAGCCGGAAAACGTACTTCGAGCGATCGAAGCCCATCGCGTAAACGTCATGGCCGTCGTCCCGGTGATGCTGAATCGCATCCTCGCCCTCGACCCCTCCGTGATCCGGAAATACGACACCTCGTCGCTGCGCATGGTGGGCTGTAGCGGATCGGCGCTGCCCGGGGAGTTGGCGATTCGCTGGATGGATACCTTCGGCGACAACCTGCATAACATGTACGGGTCCACGGAGGTCTCGGTGACCAGCGTGGCTCTACCCGCCGAGCTTCGATCGGCTCCCGGAACCGCGGGACGACCGCCCCTTGGAACGACCGTCCGAATCTACGACGACGACGACAAACCGGTCTCTCAGGGCACGACCGGCCGGATCTTCGTCGGAAACGGACAGCAATTCGACGGCTATACGGGCGGTGGGACCAAGAAGATGCTCGACGGTTTGATGTCGAGCGGCGATGTCGGGCATTTCGACGAGAATGGGTTGCTCTTCGTCGAAGGCCGAGACGATGACATGATCATTTCGGGCGGAGAGAATGTCTTTCCCGCGGAGGTCGAAGATCTGCTCTCGGACCACCCGGCCCTGCTCGAGGCGGCTGTGATCGGCGTTCCCGACGAGGCCTTCGGCCAGCGGCTCAAGGCCTTCGTCATCCTGAAACAGGGCGCCGCCCTCTTTGAGGACGAAGTCAAGTCGTATGTGAAGAACCATCTCGCGCGCCACAAGGTTCCTCGCGATGTCGTCTTCCTCGACGAGATCCCAAGGAATCCGACCGGCAAGGTTCTCAAGAGAGTCTTGCGCGAAATGGGCGAATGACTCACGTCGATTGGCTTCAAACGCTCGCTGAGATCGGGCTCGGATTCGCGGGCTTTTCGGCGTTGATCGCGGGAATGCGTCGCGGAGAGTCGACTGCGGATCCGGCCAACTCCAGCCGCGGCCGGGCGGTCGTCGAGACGTCCCTGTCCGTGCTATTCGGATGCACTCTGCCGGTCCTCCTACACAGGTTGGGGTTCTCCGAGACGGTGGCGTTTCGCCTGGCCGGCGGTTTGTTTCTCATCGCCGGTGCGCCACTCACCGTTCGTGGATTTCGCCGCGCATTGGCCATTCGCACTCAGTTCCAGCCTCCTCGACCCGTTCTCTCGGCGCTCTCTGGAGTGGCCGGTGTCGGCGGGCTGGGGTTCTCACTCGCCGCGGTGGTCGGCATCCCGGCGGCGGCGGTCCCGACCTACTACCTGGCTTTGCTGATCAGCATCCTCGGCATCGCCGCGGTCAACTTCGCAGGTTTCGTGTTCGCCATCGACGCCGGTGATGAGCCCGACGAAGCCGCGACGGTCGCGACTGCCGAAAACCGCACCTAACGGGCGATCCACTCCTCGAACCGAAGACTCTACTTCCGGAGAAAATGACGATGTATGAGGCGCTGCGACAGGCCCGAGCTGAATTGACCGCCCCGGGCGCCCCCTTCGAAGTCGTTGAAGTCGAAGTTCGAGGTCTTCGCATCAAGAGCTATGCGACCGCGCCCCCATCGCTGCGTGAGGTCTGGCTTGCGTCCGCTGCGCACAGCGACGCAGACTATCTCGTCTATGGGAACGAACGCATACGCTACGCGGAAGCCCATCGCCAGGTCGCGTCCTTCGCGAATTGGTTGATCGCGAACGGCGTCGAACCCGGCGACCGCGTCGCGATCGCCATGCGGAACTACCCGGAATGGTTGCTGGCCTACTGGGCGACGATTTCGATCGGGGCGGCTGCCGTCGGCATGAATGCCTGGTGGACGGAGCCCGAGATGGCCTATGGCCTTCGCGACGCTGAGCCGAAGATCTTGATCTGCGACCACGAAAGACTGCAACGCGTGCTCCCCACTCGTGCGGAATTGCCCCCCTGCACAATCGTCGGCGTGCGCGTCCCGGAATCCGTTCCCGGCGACGTCGTCCCCTGGAACACGATCGTGGGCGACTCCTCCGCGGATCCCACACTGCCCGACATCACGATCGATCCCGATGCCGACGCGTGCATCTTCTATACGTCCGGTACGACCGGCCGACCCAAGGGTGCCCAGCTGACCCACCGAGGCTGTGTCAACAATCTGCTCAGTCTGGCCTTTTGGAGTGTGGCCCAGGCCATGGCCACACAGCGGCGGGGTTCCGACGCGGCCTCGCCCCCAACACCAGCCAGTCCGGCGGATGGACAGGCGACCGCACTTCTCTGCACCCCGCTCTTCCACGTCACGGCGAACAATTGCATCGCGCAGTCGATGACCATGGCGGGCGGGAAGCTCGTCCACATGTACAAGTGGGAGGCGGGCGAAGCACTCGAACTGATCGAGCGCGAACGCGTGACGACTTTCAGTGGCGTTCCCACGATGGCTCGGGAACTGATCGCTCATCCGAATTTCGCAGACACCGATACCTCGAGCCTCAAGGCGTTGGGCGGAGGCGGCGCGCAGTTACAGCCCGACCTGGTCTCGAAGATCGACGAGACGGTCTCGACCGCCCGACCTGGAACCGGTTATGGAATGACCGAGACCTGCGGCGTGATCACTTCCATTTCCGCGGACTACTTCGTCGACAAACCCGAGAGCTGCGGACAGGCCCTTCCCGTCTACGATTGCAAATGCATCGATGCAGATGGCAAGACCGTCGCGGCGGGCGAAGTCGGAGAATTGTGCGTGCGCGGCGCGCAGGTCATTCGCGGCTACCTCAATCGCGAAGAGGAAACGGCGGAGGCCATCAACGACGGCTGGCTTCATACCGGCGACATCGCCCGAATCGACGACGACGGCTTCATCTTCATCGTCGATCGAGTCAAGGACATGGTGCTACGAGGCGGCGAGAACGTGTATTGCGCCGAAATCGAGACCGTGCTCTTCGACCATCCCATGGTGAGGGAATGCGCCGCCTTCGGCGTCCCCGATGATCGGCTTGGCGAGGAAGTCGGCGCCGTCCTGGTCTTGGTTTCCGATGGCGACAGCGATCCCGTGAGCGCGGCGCAGACGCTTCGCGACCACTGCGCGACGCGGTTGGCCAAGTACAAGATCCCCCGATACATCTGGATCACGAGTGAGAGTCTTCCTCGCAATGCCAGCGGGAAATTCCTCAAGCAACGATTGCGCGACGACTTCGATGTCGCCGACGCGCTCTAACCAGAGATACCTCCGTCTTGTCCAGCGACCACCGCAGAGGAATCAGCTGGGCGCTCGCCTCCGCGATCGGCAGCGCGGGCTTCGTGATTCCCTGGAAATTGGCGAGCACATACGGCCCCGCCACCACGAGCACGCTCATCCTACTGGTCAGCGCGGCCGTCTTCACCAGCATCCTGACGGCCTATCAACAAAGATCGTTTCCGACCTTCAATGGATTCGATTTTCGTGTCGCCTTGGGCCTGGCCATCTGTACGCTGGTCGGAAACCTGGCGAGTGCGCACGCAATCGAAGCGCTCTCGCCGGCCCTTTTGACCGTGCTGCAGCGAAGCGAAGTGATCATCGTGGCGTTGCTGGCCTGGCCGATTCTGGGCGAACGAATCGATCGACGATTCTGGATCGGTTCGGCGATCGCCCTCGGTGGTGTCTACCTGATTCAAGATCCGATCGCCGGAGACGATGCGCGAGCAGACGGAATGGTCTGGGCCGGCCTCTCCGTGTTCTGTTTCGGATCGATGTCGGTGATCACGCGGCGGGTGATCCATCGGATCGATGCAGTCTCCGTCAATGCACTTCGTCTCTGGGTTTCTGTCGGACTCTGGTTCATATGGAATGGATTCCCCGCAGAGCTCCATGAAATTTCACGCGGGCAATTGGGCTTCGCAGCGCTCGCGGCCTTTTTCGGCCCCTTCATGGCACGCCTATGCCTGATGGCTTCGGCGCGATACATCGAGGCTCGTCTCACCACGCTTGCAACTCTTGCAGCGCCACCGCTCACATTGGCACTGAGTTATGTCCTCCTCGCTGATCTCCCCGGTGTTCGTGCAATGCAGGGTGGCCTGATCATGCTGATCGGAATTTCGATTCCGATCCTGGGACTCGCGCGCGGCCCGAACACGAGTGACAAGGCCGAAGATACGCCGGCCGACTAAGACAGCACGGCGATCCCTCGTCCTTCGCGATTCAGTTGTGCATCCGGCTCTCGAACGAAGTCCGGCAGTTGCTCGTGGGATCACCCGGATTTCCCTGCGAACCTCAAGTTCGAGCATCGCACGGCGGATGACTAAAGGTAGATCGATCTGCTCCGCCCTCGAGATGTGAGCGGACAGATCGCATTCGTCTTGGTGGAGGCGGAGACCTGCAAATCGAATCGATCAATCAAGCGATTTCGTTTCTCGGGATGAGAGGCGCGGACCGCCGCGACGCAATTTCTCGCGTCTCGCAGGCTTCGCACGACTACGAACGCCAACGCAGCACCACTGCTTCAGAACAATCCGACCGTTCCGAAAAACCTTCGGTCTTGACCCACTTCTCGGATGAAGCTCTCGAGCGCGCCAGGAAGTTGAACGACGAGGACGGCTCCTCGAGACCCGATTCGCTCTCGCGCGAGGAAGAGGCCGAACTTCGAAAGCTCAAGCAGCGAGACCAGGAAGTTCGCAGCCACGAGCAGGCGCACAAGGCGGCCGCCGGGAAGCTGGCCTCTGGCGCGGCCAGCTTTAGCTACCGGCGCGGCCCCGACGACCAGCAATACGCCGTCGGCGGCGAAGTCAAGATCGACGTCTCGCCGGTCGCCGGCGATCCGGAAGCCACCATTCGCAAGATGCGACAGGTTCAGAGCGCCGCCCGCGCGCCCGCCCAGCCGTCTGGCACAGACCTCGAAGTGGCCGCGTCGGCGGTCAAGGCGGAAGCCGCTGCTCGAGCCGAGCTACGCGAAGAGAAGGCCAGCCAGCGGGACGCCGCGGCTGTCTCTGCCACGTCGAACCATGAGACACAGAATGGAACGCCTCGACCATCCGGCGAGCGCAGCGAAACTCGACCCTTACCGGCCGCCTACCGCAGTCATGATGCGGGTCGTAGCGGCGGTCTCCTCGACCTCGTCGCCTGAAAAAAGCCCGGCCTAGCCGCGTGAGTTGGCTTCGTCGAGGTCGTCCCTCGCGGTCAGACCCGTGACCGCATAACGGATGCGAGTACGTCCGCCGCCCAGCCGATATTCGGGCAGGGTGTCCGGACCGCAGGCACCCGTTCCGACGCCGCGCTGCCGCGCATCGAGATAGAGATGAAGGGTCGGCTCAGGCTCGAGTTCCGAAAGATGGGTCGCCCGCTCGATGGCTTCTTCCGAATAACGGCGAAGCGTGAACTCGAGGGGCTCCTGTGCGACCAATCGAATGCCAGAGCCGTCGGCGCGACGCAGTCCGAGGCGTCGAAGGCCGGTTCGGTTGCCCTCGGATTGTGGACGCACGTAGGGATGGAAGAGTTCGTCGACGGTCGCCTCGTGCCTCGCAACGTACACGCCGGCGCGACGGTCGAGATAATTCTCATGCGGGCCGAGCCCGAACCATTCGACTGCTTCGTGATCCGCCGCGAATCGCCAATGAACACCGATGCGAGGAAGATCGTCCATCTCTTTCGGCGTCTCGATTCGATGTTCGAAACGCAGGCCCGATTCGCCAAGGAAGCAGATCTGGTGATGGCCGAGGCGAAACGCTTTCTTCGAACCCTGCCAGACCTCATCGATGGAGAAGACGGCTTCATGTGAGGCCCTGCGCAAGGAGGAAGCGCGAGAGACGAGCGAAAGCCGATCAAGACCCCACTCGCGCCAGCGGGCGAGCACGCCCTGCCCATACATTCCGTCATTGTCGAGCGGCGCCCGCCAGAGCTGAAGACGAGGCGCCTCTTCGAAGAGTTCTCGCTCGCCGATCGAAGCTGAATCGAGGCGGTGGTTCGAGAGATCAATTCGCGCGCAGAGATCTCCGACGCGAACGGTGGCATCTTCTCCACGTCGCTCGATTTCGACGGGGCTCGAAGATCGCGATCTCGAATTCGCCTTTCTACCCCGCCGCGCTGCGGATGCACGCGTCGGCAGCGGAAAGGAGAACTGTTCCCAAGCCACTTGTTCTCCGCGCGCGGCCCAGGGCGTGGCCTTGCGCATATGGAAACGCAAGGTCAAGAACGCTTCGTCCACAGAGATGACGGGAGCGTTGGAGACTCGCGCGTTCCTGGCCCGGCTCCCGCGTGCGTCTCGGAGCTTCTCGAGGTCGAGTGGAAGCGTGAAGACTTGCGACTCGCCGGGCCCCAGATCCAATCGGGGAAGAGATCCCTTCTGAAGAATGCGGCCGTTCAGCGAGAGTTCGAATGTCCCGCGCAGGCCCGCTGACGACGAAAAATCCATCCGATTGCGGATCCGAACCCGGCCGCGCCGAAGCGAAACGGCTTCCACCCGAAGCGGCTGCGCAATCTTCTTCCATTCGAACATCGCGGGATGTGGCCGTCGATCGGGGCCGACCATGCCATTGATGCAGAAATTGGCATCATTCGGTTCATCCCCGAAATCGCCGCCATAGGCCCAATCGACGCGGCCCTCGGACGTTTCCCGGCGCAATCCCTGATCGATCCAATCCCAGATGAAGCCACCCTGGAGTCCCGGGGTCTGATCAATGGCTTCCCAGTAGTCGGCCAGACTTCCATTGCTATTGCCCATGGCATGGGAGTACTCGCACATGATCAGCGGACGCTCGTCGCCCGACGTCTTCGCCCAGCGAACGATCTCCGCGATCTCGGGATACATGGGCGCCACGATGTCAGAAGCGAGATTCTTCTCGTAATAGCCGCGCCCTTCGTCCCCGCCTGAAAAGGCCAGCAGAAAGCGCCGCGCGCTGATGGCGCCCTCATATTGAATGGGGCGCGTGGGATCGAGATGACGAAGATGCGCGCGGGCGGCTTCGTGAACCGGCGCATAACC
>CAWLAJ010000134.1:0-11056 GCA_963854795.1 Deltaproteobacteria bacterium UBA4427
CGAGTCTCATGATGGTCGAGGCCGCGACGGCATCCCCTCTGGGTCCGACTGAAAAGTCGCTGCTCAAGAAGATCATCATCAACAACAAGATGAGAGGGGCGCTACGCACCGCGATAGCGCGACTGAGTCTGCGCGCTTCCGATGTCGAGGAACGTCGTCTCGCCGTGAAGTCGCTCTTTAGTTCGCTTTCGCCCGAAACCGTCCAGTTGCTGCGAGATGCGCTGCTGGCTGAGCATGACCGTGGCGTGCAAGACGCGATTCGCGTCGCACTCGCTCTCGCAGATCTCGATTCTCCCGAGCGCGAGCGCCGCCTCACCGCGATTGGGCTGCTCTCCGGCAGTATGCACAGGGAGGTTCGAAACCGGCTAGCCGAATTGATTGCGAATGACGCCGACGGCTTACCCAACGAACCCGATCGGGAGCTTCGTGAGGCAGCGGTCGAGGCGATCGAAGCGATCGATGAGAAGCGGAGTCTTTATTCTTTCGTGGAGACCGCCTTCTTCGGGCTGAGTATGGGGTGTGTCCTGATGCTCACTGCGACTGGACTTGCGATCACCTTCGGTGTGATGGGAGTGATCAACATGGCCCATGGCGAGCTGATGATGCTTGGCGCCTATTCGACGTGGGTCGTCCAGCAGGCGATGCCCGGACGACTCGAGCTCTCGCTCTTTGTTGCAATCCCGGTCGCATTCACCGTCTCGGCACTGGCGGGCGTCGCGATCGAACGCGGTGTTGTGCGGTTTCTCTATGGGCGTCCGCTCGAGACCCTACTCGCGACATTTGGTGTCAGCCTGATCCTCCAGCAGACCGTGCGTTCTGTCTTTTCGCCGCTCAACCGTGCGGTATCGACGCCTGATTGGATGAGCGGACAGTTGGTCGTGAATGATGCGCTGGCGTTCACCTATAATCGCCTCTACATCATCATCTTCAGCATTGGCGTATTCCTTGCCCTCGTTGCGATTCTACGACTGACCACACTCGGGCTGCAGATCCGGGCGGTGTCTCAGGACCGCGACATGGCCAGAGCGATGGGTGTGCGCGGAGGCTGGATCGACGCAACGACATTCGGTCTCGGTGCGGGCGTAGCGGGACTCGCCGGTGTGGCTCTCAGTCAGCTCACCAATGTCGGGCCCAACCTCGGACAGAGTCATATCGTCGACTCGTTCTTGGTCGTCGTCTTCGGCGGCGTTGGAAATCTCTGGGGGACCCTGGTCGCCGGCCTATCGCTCGGCATCGCCAATAAATTTCTCGAGCCGTTTACGGGCGCGGTGCTCGCGAAGATTTTCGTTCTTGTTTTCATCATTCTGTTCATTCAGAAGCGACCTCGCGGTTTGTTCCCGCAGCGGGGCCGTGCGGCCGAGGTCTGACGTCGCGATGCTGAAGTTCCTTCGGGACGAAACGACGCCGGTCGACCTCCTTGTAGTCGGCGGCCTGGTGCTCCTGGCCCTCGTCGTGCCTGTGTTGAATATGCTCGTGGCAGAGAGTTCCGCGTTGCATATGTCGACATTTGGGGTGACGCTGCTCGGAAAATACATGTGTTATGCGTTGCTGGCGCTTTCGGTCGATTTGATCTGGGGTTATTGCGGGATCCTGAGCTTGGGACACGGTGCCTTCTTCGCGCTCGGTGGATATGCCATGGGGATGCATCTCATGCGGCAGATCGGAGATCGTGGTGTTTACGGGAACCCGCTGCTGCCCGATTTCATGGTATTCCTGAATTGGCAGGAGTTGCCTTGGTTTTGGTGGGGCTTTTCGAATTTCGGCTTCGCGATGTCAATGGTCGTGATTGTTCCTGGGCTACTCGCCCTCGTCTTTGGCTGGTTCGCTTTTCGATCCCGGGTGAACGGGGTGTATCTGTCAATCATTACTCAGGCAATGACCTACGCATTGCTGCTCGCGTTCTTCCGGAACGAAATGGGTTTCGGTGGAAATAACGGCTTGACGGATTTCAAGGAAATCCTCGGATTCAGTTTGCAAGCCGATGGAACCCGCGTTGCGCTATTGGTCGCGACGTTGATATCGCTGTCCATCGCGTACGTGATCTGTCGGCTGATCACCGCCTCACGATTCGGTCGGGTCGTTGTCTCGATTCGAGACGCCGAGGATCGAACGCGCTTTCTGGGCTACCGGGTGGAGTACTACAAGCTTTGGATCTTCGTTTTCTCCGCGATGATCGCTGGCATCGCGGGCGCTCTATACGTGCCCCAGGTCGGCATCATCAATCCTGGACAGTTCGCCCCGCTTTTCTCGATCGAGCTGGTGATCTGGGTGGCGATCGGGGGACGGGGCACTCTCTACGGCGCGATTGCGGGTGCGATACTCATCAACTTTGCGAAGACACAGCTCACCGGAATCTTTCCGGAGGCTTGGATATTTGTGTTAGGGAGCATTTTCGTTCTTGGCACACTTTACCTGCCGCGGGGAATCGTGGGTCTAGGTCGGAGATCGACGCAGTGAGTACCCCGCCTGCCTCGAAGTCGGGGCTCAAGGCAAAGTACTCAGCGGCTGCGACCCAGGTCGAGGTTGGAGCGGATCTGCTTCACGGAGCCATCCTCTACCTTGATGGTATTACGGTGAGCTTCGATGGATTTCGTGCCCTCGACGATCTAAGTCTCACGATCGATCGCGGCGAGCTTCGCTGCATTATCGGACCCAATGGTGCGGGAAAGAGTACGATGATGGACGTCGTCACGGGAAAGACGCGGCCGGATTCGGGCCAGGCATTCTTCGATCGTCAGATTGATCTGCTCTCGATGAGCGAGCCCGATATTGCGGTCGCGGGCATCGGTCGAAAGTTTCAGAAGCCGACGGTTTTCGAGCAGCTTTCCGTCTTCGTGAATCTCGAACTCGCAATGCGAGCCGACAAGGGTGTTTGGTCTACGCTGGTCGCTCGCTTGAATGGTGAGCAGCGAGATCGAATCGACGCCATTCTCGAAACGGTCAGTCTTCTCGAGATTCGCGATTCGCGTGCCGGAGTCCTGTCCCATGGCCAAAAGCAATGGCTGGAAATCGGAATGCTGTTGATGCAGGAGCCGAAATTGCTGCTGGTGGACGAGCCCGTTGCGGGCATGACGCACCAAGAGACCGATCGCACCGCCGAGCTTCTCATGTCGTTGGCGGGTGAACATTCGGTGGTCGTCGTCGAGCACGACATGGAGTTTGTTCGATCGATTGCGCGACGTGTGACGGTTCTGCACGAAGGTCGGGTACTCGCTGAGGGCAGCATGGACTCGGTGCAGAACGATCCAAGAGTGATTGAAGTCTATCTGGGCGAGTAGAAGAGGGAGCAGAAAGGGAGTAGCGAGGGAGTTGTGACGGAGCGATGCTGAGTATGCACGGAGTGGATCAATTTTACGGCGAAAGCCACACACTATGGGACCTCTCATTGGAGGTTCCAGAAGGCTCCTGTACGTGCTTGATGGGTCGCAATGGCGTCGGCAAAACGACCACGCTGAAATGCATCATGGGTCTTTTGCCGATCCAAAATGGAGACATCCGATTCAAGCACGAATCGCTTTCCAAACAGCCGGCGGAATTTAGGGCGCGCGCCGGCATAGGATATGTACCACAGGGGCGGGAGATCTTTCCGCGATTGACCGTGGATGAGAACCTGCGCATTGGGCTCGCCGTCAATCGAGGACGTCGCGGCCTCCGAGCCTACGAAGGCGTGCTCGACGTGTTCCCCGCATTGCGTAAGATGCTTCGGCGATACGGGGGAGATCTGTCCGGCGGCCAACAGCAGCAGCTCGCCGTCGGCCGGGCGATGGTCCTCGAGCCGATCCTTCTGATCCTCGATGAGCCGACCGAAGGGATTCAGCCCAATATCGTCCAGGAGATTGGAGACACGATCATGCGACTCAACCGGCAGATGGGCACAACGGTTCTTCTCGTAGAACAGAAACTGCCCCTCGCTCGGCGCGTGGCCGATCGTTTCTACGTCCTCGACAAGGGCCGAGCGGTGGCCAGCGGGGTGATGGCCGAACTCGACGGCGATGTGGTTCGTCGCTTCCTGACGGTTTGAAGCGATGACGACTCCCACAGACGCGGCGACGATCGAAGAAACGGCGACGTCGCTTGAGTGTCGTGAGAACTGGCCCCTTCCCGGTTCCGCGTCTGGCTGGCGTGCCGAGCTCGAGCTGCGGTTTGCGCGTCGAGGCGACCGGACGATCGTCGTGTCCAGGCGCCAGGATGGGCCCTTGCTGATACAGCGGCCCTTCTATCCGGAAGGCGAGGGCGTTTGCCATGTCTACTTGCTCCACCCTCCTGCAGGTATCGTCGGGGGTGACGATCTGAAGATGACATTCAAGGTCGAGGAAGAGGCGCATGCACTCGTGACGACTCCAGGAGCGACGCGCTGGTATTTTAGTCGCGGCATTGACGCGCAAATGCAGCAACGGATCCGGATCGCCGACGGTGCGATCTTCGAATGGCTGCCGCAGGAATCACTTCTATTCGATGGTGCCCACGCAAAGCTCGCGACTCGAATCGAACTCGAGGGCAGCGCTCGATTCTGCGGTTGGGAGATTCTCGGTCTGGGCCGCCCCGCGCTCGGCGAATGCTTTCGGAATGGCGTGATCGATTTTCGATTCGAGCTTTTTCGCGACGGTCGTCCCGCACTGCTCGAGCGGCAGCGCAGTGGCGGGGACGGTCTTCCAGGACTGCAGGGCAACGCGGCATGCGCGACGTTTTTGACGACGAACGCCGATCTGACCGCGTTGAATCTTTCTAGAGAGGTCTTCTCGAATGCAGAGGACGTTCTATGTGCTTCGACACTGATCGGGGATGTGCTCGTCGCACGCGGTCTCTCCGGGAGATGCGAGCCACTCACGAAGGCATTTTCTAAATTGTGGTCGACCTTGCGCCCATTGACAATCGGAAAACCCTCCGTCGTACCGCGGATCTGGCGCACATGATTCCGTCGTGCATTCTAACTTTTTCAGGAAGCGGGTCTGCGGGCGCGCCGACTCTCATGGAGATCTCAGATGGACCTATCACCGCGCGAGAAGGACAAGCTGCTTCTATTTACGGCCGCGCTCGTGGCCGAACGACGGCGAGCACGCGGTCTCAAGCTCAACTACCCCGAGGCAATCGCACTGATCAGTGCCGCCATCGTCGAAGGCGCGCGGGATGGTCAGTCCGTGGCTGAGCTCATGAATGAGGGCCGCAGCGTGCTCGGCGTCGACGACGTGATGGATGGGATTGCCGAGTTGATTCATGAGGTGCAGGTCGAGGCGACCTTTCCGGATGGAACCAAGTTGGTAACCGTTCACGATCCGATTCAATGAAGACCCACTCCAAGGGATCTATTCGGAGTAAGGAGTCTAGATGAAAATTGGCGAAATCATGACGCTGGATGGTGAGATTGTGCTCAACGAGGGAAGGGAGACACGTACCTTGTCAGTCGAGAGCCACGGCGACCGTCCGATCCAGGTGGGATCGCATTACCATTTCTTCGAGACCAATCCGGCGCTCGTCTTCGATCGCGCCCAGGCGCGCGGCTTCCGCCTGAATATTCCAGCCGGTACGGCGCTTCGCTTCGAGCCGGGCCAAACACGCAAAGTCGAAGTCGTCGCCTATGGAGGCGAACGACGGGTCTACGGTTTTCGAGCGGCCGTGATGGGCGCATTGGACGAATCGAAATGAATACAATCACACGGAGTGCATACGCGGAACTCTACGGTCCGACGACTGGCGATCGTGTTCGCCTGGCCGACACGGAGCTCATCGCCGAAGTCGAGGAAGACTTCACCCTCTATGGTGAGGAGGTTACGTTTGGCGGAGGAAAGGTGATTCGCGATGGCATGGGTCAGAGTCAGAGAACGAGCGCAGAGTCCGTCGACGTCGTAATCACCAACGCCTTGATCATCGATCATTGGGGAATCGTGAAGGCCGATATCGGTATCAAGGCTGGGCGAATCGCGGGAATTGGAAAGGCTGGAAACCCTGATATCCAGCCCGGCGTCGATATCATCATCGGTCCGGGAACCGAGGTGATCGCCGCAGAAGGTCAGATCGTCACGGCTGGCGGGATCGATGCCCACATCCATTTCATCTGTCCGCAGCAGGTCGATGATGCGCTGATGTCTGGTATCACCACGATGTTGGGTGGCGGAACGGGTCCCGCGACCGGCACCAACGCGACCACCTGCACGCCTGGGCCGTGGAACCTCCATCGGATGCTGGAGGCGGCAGATACGCTGCCCGTCAACATTGGCTTTCTTGGCAAGGGCAACACGAGTCTGCCAGAGGCGCTCGACGAGCAGCTCGCCGCAGGAGCGATGGGGTTGAAGCTCCACGAAGATTGGGGAACGACCCCGGCCGCAATCGACAACTGCCTTTCCGTGGCAGAGCGGCATGATGTCCAGGTCGCGATCCACACCGACACGCTCAATGAATCCGGTTTCGTTGAGGATACGATTGCGGCGTTTTCAGGCCGAGCCATTCACACCTATCACACGGAGGGCGCCGGGGGCGGTCACGCGCCGGATATCATCAAGGTCTGCGGCGAGAGCAACGTCTTGCCTTCGAGCACGAATCCGACTCGCCCCTATACAGTGAATACGATCGATGAGCATCTCGACATGCTCATGGTCTGTCATCATCTGTCGCCCTCGATTCCCGAAGATGTCGCCTTCGCGGAGTCGCGAATCCGCCGAGAGACCATTGCGGCCGAGGATATTCTGCACGATCTAGGCGCATTCTCGATGATCGCTTCGGATTCCCAGGCGATGGGTCGAGTGGGCGAGGTGATCATGCGGACGTGGCAAACGGCGCATAAGATGAAAGTCCAGCGGGGAAGCCTGGATGGCGATCCGGCGATCAACGACAACACCCGGATCAAGCGATACATTGCGAAATACACGATCAACCCGGCCATCACCCATGGGATCGCTCACGAAGTGGGATCGATCGCGGTCGGGCGCCTCGCCGATCTGGTTCTTTGGAAACCCGCCTTTTTCGGCGTTAAGCCCAGTCTCATGATCAAGGGCGGGATGATCATCGCAGCCGCGATGGGCGATCCCAACGCATCTATTCCAACACCGCAGCCTTCGTATTACCGACCTATGTTTGGCGCTCTCGGCGCGGCGCGGAACTCGACTTGCATGAGTTTTCTCTCTCGAGCTGCGGTCGAAGCGGGCATTCCGGAAGAGATCGGCCTGCGAAATCAGATTGGCACGGTCGCGGGGACCCGTGAACTCCGAAAGGCCGACCTGATTCACAATCACTATCAGCCGGATATCGAAGTGGATCCGCGCACCTACGAGGTCCGCGCGGACGGGAATTTATTGACCTGCGACCCGGCGAGCGAACTCCCGATGGCTCAACGCTACTTTTTGTTCTGAGGAGGGCGCCCGCAATGATCGAGTTGATCGAGTTCGTGGAGAACGCAGAGACCGAAGAAGAAGAAGGCGACACCCTGACGCTGCCCTATGACCAAAGACAAAAGCGTCGCCAACGTGTTCGTCTCGATAGCGGCCGCGAGGCGGCGATCCTGCTTTCCCGCGGTTGCTCTCTCGTCGAGGGCGATTGCCTCCGTTCTTCTGATGGCTTCCATGTACGCGTGAGGGCGGCGGCCGAAAGTGTGTCCAGCGTGCGATCGGAGGACCCGCTCCGACTCGCGCGAGCGTGTTACCACCTCGGGAATCGACACGTGTCGCTGCAAGTCGGAGCGGGCTGGCTGCGCTATCAGCCGGATCACGTGCTCGATGACATGCTGCGAGGGTTGGGGCTCACTGTGATTCACGAAATGGCCAGCTTCGAACCCGAACGAGGTGCGTACCACGAACACAACCACCGCCATAGCCACAGTCATGACATTCAATCGGATCACTCCCATCCGTCCGACCACGGCTACGCGAACGAATCGAGTCACGAGGTAGCAATCGGCGAGAGTCTTGCCCCGGATGGGAATCCGACGTGAACGAGTCTTCGTCGCCGCTCGCGCTGCTACGGACGCTCCAACTCTCGAGCCAATCGCTTCCGGTGGGTGCATACGCCTATTCGCAAGGCTTGGAGTTTGCCGTCGAAGCCGGCTGGGTCAACGATGAGCAAACTCTTGCGAGCTGGTTGGAGGATCAGCTCATGCATTCGTTTGGGCGCGTGGATCTCCCCGTTTTCGTCCGTCTGCACGAAGCCATGCGAACGAACGACGAGGCTGCGCAGCTTTCTTGGAGTCGACGCCTCGTTGCGATGAGAGAAACCAGCGAACTCGTGTCCGACGATTGTGGGCGAGGTCTCGCGCTCGCCCGATTGCTTCACGATCTTGATGTGCAAGGGGCCGATCAGTGGCTTCTGCGTCCCGACGTGCCCTTTGCAGCCATGTTTGCCCTCGCCGCGGCGACTTGGAAAATTTCTGCTGATGTCGCTGTACACGCCTACGCATGGGGATGGCTCGAGAACCAGGTCCTGGTCGGGGTCAAGCTGATCCCTCTCGGACAGCTCGCCGGTCAACGGCAATTGCTTGAACTCTCGCAGCGACTTCCTGAAGTCTGTGGTCGGGCCCTCGACTGCAGCGATGATGAGATAGGGGGAATGCTTCCGATTCATGCACTTGCGAGTAGTCTTCACGAGACTCAATACTCGCGTCTATTCCGTTCGTGACTCGAGCGGCGCTTCGCGCCCCTGGTGCATCCAGCCGGCTTGAGTCGCCAAGAAAGGAAAAGCCTCAGATGACCCCATCGACCGAACACACGAGACCTGTCCTGCGCGTCGGAATCGGAGGTCCGGTCGGCTCCGGCAAGACCGCATTGATGGACGCCCTGTGCAAGCGCTTGCGCGATCGCTACGAGATCGCGGCGGTGACCAATGACATCTATACGAAGGAAGATGCGGAGTTCCTGATTCGGAGCATGGCGCTGCCTGCGGAACGCATCGTCGGAGTGGAGACGGGTGGCTGTCCACATACAGCCATACGAGAGGACGCCTCGATGAATCTCGCGGCAATCGACGATCTCTGTCGACTCTTTCCAGACCTCGACTTGATTCTCGTCGAAAGCGGCGGTGATAATCTGGCCGCGACATTCAGCCCCGACCTCGCCGACTTGACGATCTATGTCATCGATGTGGCGGGGGGCGAGAAAATCCCACGGAAGGGCGGCCCGGGGATCACGCGATCGGACCTTCTGGTCATCAACAAGATCGATCTTGCTGCGCATGTGGGGGCGTCTCTCGATGTCATGGACGAGGACGCACGTCGAATGCGTGGTGACCGTCCCTTCGTGTTCACCAACATGCGCGATGGAAAGGGCGTCGATTTTGTGATCGATTTTGTGATTCGCGAAGGGCTGCTGAATTGATGAGAGGGCAGAAGGCCGACGAGAGCATAGTAGGGCGCGACGCGCTCCGGGTTGTCTCGTTGCTTCTCGGGCTCCTCATCGTGATGGGTTGTGCGGGCGTGTCTTTCAAACGCGGGGCCTCAGCCGATTCGATGGCGGCGGATGAGCGGGACTGTCGCAGCTCGACGGACAACGAGGAGCAATACATCAAGTGCATGCGCGACCGTGGCTATTCCATGCCTAGATTAGATTCCATGCCCAACGATGTGGACTACAGCCCGCCCGCGAGGCGATGAACGCAGAGCTTGAGTCACGCTACCGGTATCCTCCAGGCGCGTTCGCACTGCTGCGTCTCACAACATTCTGGACCGCGGCCGTCCGTCGTTAGAATGCCTACCTAACAAGCCTTGCCTCGCCCGCTCCGATCAGTCGGCGGGCGAATCGGCCGCGGAGCGCGCACCGTGGCTCTCCAGCAGCGCGCGGATCGGGTCGCGGCGCGCGATGTCGAGGAGTGCCTCGCCCGGTGGCGCCAGGTTGGGGTCGGCGCCGGCTTCGAGCAGTACCTGCACGGTCTGCTCGTGCCCGCGAACGACGGCGTTGTAGAGCGGGCTGCGGCCCACGCGATCGAGCTGATTGGCGTCTGCGCCGCGCTCGAGCAGCAGGCTCACGACGGCCGCGTCGACGCGCGCCGCGGCCTCGTGGAGCGGCGAGCGTCGGTCCCAGGTCGGAAGTGGGGCGTCGGCGGCGACTCCGTGGTCGAGCAGCAGCTGCACCGTTTCGGGCCGGTCGTTCTCAATCGCAAGCTGGAGCGGCGAGCGACCATCGGGACCGGCCCGGTGCGGGTCGCCGCCCTCGGCGAGCAGGGCATCGAGCCGATCGACGCGCCCGAGCCGCGCCGCCGCCGCGACGTCGAGCGCATAGCCCCGCTCGACATAGGCGTCGACCAGGGAATCGTTGCCGTATTGGAGTGCGTAACCGAGCGGTGTCAGGCTCTCGCCCGCGCGTTCTTCAGCGTTCGCGCCGCCTTCCAGCAGTACACGCGCCAGCGCGGCAGAACCGTCGACGTTCGCGTGGTAGAGCGCCGAGGTCTTCTGGGCGTCCGTACTCCCGCCGTGTTCGACCAGCAGAGCAACCGCCGCGACGTGCCCTCCGGCCGCAGCGGCCACCAGCGCCGAGCTTGCCGCATCGGATTCGAGGCTCGGGTCGGCGCCCGCCGCCAGCAGTGCGCGAACCGCGGCCGCCTGGCCGGAGGCCGCCGCGACCTCGAGCGCGGTCCGCCCGCCGTCGCGCGGGTGATCCACCAGCGCGCCCTCCGCCAGCATCGAGCGGATCGCGGCCACGTCGCCGACACGTGCCGCAAGCGACAGCGTGTCGGTCGTTCCGGGCTGTTTGCGCAGCAAGCGGATCAGGTCGAGGCTCTCTCGGGGCGAAGCCAGTGCGATCTGCAGCGCATCCATCCCGTCGGGCGTGCGTACCTGGGAGTCGCCACCGGCCGCGAGCAAGGCCTCGACCACGTCCGCGTGTCCGAGCTTGGCCGCCACGTGCAACGCGTCCCAGCCGTCGTCACCGGCGCCGGCCGGGTCGGCACCGGCCGCGAGCAGCAACGCGATGACGGCGGCGTCACCGTCGATCACCGCGTGGACGAGTGCCGGCCGGGCGCCATTGCCAAGAGTCGTGTTCGCGTTCGCCCCCATCGCCAGCAGGCGCCGCATCTCCGCGGAGTCTCCGCGTGCGGCGGCGGCGAGGAGCAGCCGGTCGAGCACACGCGGGTCCGGAATCTC
>CAWLAJ010000135.1:0-11017 GCA_963854795.1 Deltaproteobacteria bacterium UBA4427
TGGCGAGCTCTCTAGGGGTTCCGCACACCGGTAGCGGAGCCAACCGGATAGGCAGAGAAATTCCTATCCGCATCGATCGGATACGCTGGACTCGGGCCTCGGAGCTTCAGGAGGGTTCCAATGAGCATCCGCTTCAACCATACCCTCGTCTACTCCACCGACAAGAAGGAAGCCTCGAGCTTCCTCACCGACATCCTAGGCCTACCCGCCGCCACGCCTTTCGGCCCCTTCCTCGTGGTCGAACTCGAGAACGGCGCGTCTCTCGACTTCCTCGACGTGGGCAACACGACCATCTCGCCGCAGCACTACGCCTTCCTGATCGACGAGGAAGACTTCGACCCGATCTTTGAACGCATTCGCGCAGGGGGCCGCGACTACTGGGCCGATCCCTTCAGGCAGCGAGTGGGCGAGATCAATCGAAACGACGGCGGGCGGGGGGTCTACTTCGACGACCCCAGCGGGCATTTCCTCGAAGTCCTGACGAAGCCCTACGGCAGCGGCGAATCGAGCGACTAGCCCGGAACGGGGCGAATACGCCTAATCCGAAGCGTAGTTGTCAGAACACCTAGTATCGGTGGTGCGGAACACGCGGCTTATTTTGCCTATCCGCAGCATTACTACTTCCCGGAGGAGCTGAAAGCCGCGCTCAAAGACTTCGTGGCCTACTACAACAACGAGCGGTATCACGAGTCGCTCGACAACGTGACACCGGCTGATGTCTACTTCGGAAGACAGTATGCGGTGCTGACTGAACGATCAAAGATCAAGAGAAAAACGATGGAACGAAGAAAGAAGGAGTACCTGGCCCAGAAGGCGGCCTAGTCAGAAACCAAAACTGTCTCTTAGCAAAAGGCGGTCGTTGTCCAAGTTGGTCTGCCGACGTACAGTCGAGCAGATTGGCCGCCATGCTATTCGTCAGTCACACAACCCTCGGTCGCCGACGTAACATCCTTGATGTAGCGATACAGCGTACCCTTGGTGGCTTTCAGTGGTGGCGCGGTCCAGGCAGCGCGTCGCCTCGCCATCTCGGCGTCGCTGATATCGAGATCGATGGAGTTCTGCTTGGCATCGATGTAAATGGTGTCCCCATCTTCCACCAGCGCGATCGGACCGCCTTCCTGAGCTTCCGGTGTCACGTGGCCAATGATAAAGCCGTGTGAGCCGCCCGAAAAGCGGCCGTCCGTCAGCAGCGCTACATCTTCTCCAAGACCCGCGCCCATGATGAGCGAAGTGGGAGTCAACATCTCGGGCATTCCGGGTCCGCCCTTCGGACCCTCATACCGGATCACCAGCACGGTCCCCTTTACGATCTTTCCCTGTTCCAGCGCCGTCACGATGTCCTCTTCACAATCGAAACACTGTGCCGGCCCCGAGAAGGAAAACCCCTCCTTGCCCGTGATCTTCGCCACCGCGCCCTCGGGTGCGAGGCTGCCGCGCAGGATCGTGATGTGCCCGGTCTTCTTGACTGGATCTTCCCAGGGCCGAATCACGCGCTGCCCCTCGCTCAGTCCCGGCAAGTCCGCGACGTTCTCCGCCAGGGTCTTGCCCGTGACAGTCATGCAATCGCCCTTCATCGCGCCCTTCTCGAGCAGGTATTTGATGACGGCCGGTGTGCCCCCGACTTCGTGAAGGTTCTCCATCACGTAGCCTCCGCTGGGCTTCAGGTCTGCCAGCATGGGCACCCGATCGCTCACCTGCTGGAAGTCGTCGATCACAAGCTTTACCCCCACCGCCTTGGCCATGGCGATCAGGTGGAGCACTGCGTTGGTGGATCCGCCTAGTGCACTCACGACCGCGATCGCGTTCTCGAAAGCGTCGCGCGTCATGATGTCGCTGGGCTTCAGGTCACGCTCGAGCAGCAGCCGGATCGCGCTGCCCGCCCGGCGGCACTCGTCTTCCTTGTCCGGGTCGTCTGCCGGTGTCGACGCGCTGTAGGGCAACGACATCCCCATCGCTTCGATGGCCGACGCCATGGTGTTCGCCGTGTACATGCCGCCGCAGGCTCCGGCACCCGGGCAAGCGTGGCGCACGATGTCCTGCCGGGCCTCTTCGTCGATGCGCTCGGCGATGTATTCGCCGTAGGATTGGAAGGCGGACACGACGTCGAGCGGGTCGCCGCTCTTGCCTCGGCCCGCGCGGATCGTGCCGCCGTAGACCATGATGGAGGGGCGATCCAGGCGTGCCATCGCCATCAGGCAGCCGGGCATGTTCTTGTCGCAGCCCGGCAGTGCGATCAAGGCGTCGTACCAGTGCGCACCCATCACCGTTTCGATCGAGTCCGCGATGAGATCGCGCGATTGCAACGAATAGCTCATCCCGCGCGTTCCCATCGAGATGCCGTCCGACACGCCGATGGTGTTGAACCGCATGCCGATCAGGTCCGCTGCCACGACGCCTTCCTTCACGAAGCCGGCGAAGTCGTTCAGGTGCATGTTGCAGGGGTTGCCCTCGTACCAGACGCTGGCGATCCCGACCTGCCCCTTGCTCATGTCCTCTTCGGTCATGCCCGTGGCGTAGAGCATGGCCTGGGAAGCACCCTGGCTCTTGGGCTGGGTGATGGTGCGACTGGTCTTGTTGAGGGGGGAGGACATGCTGCGACTCCATTGAGCGCGGTTGAATGCGTTGGACCGCGTTGGCTGCGTTCGACTGCGTGTCGGAGGGGTGGGGAAACGTGCGAGGGACCACGCGCTGGGCGAGTCTAGCAGGGTCACTATCGTTCAGAACGAAGTAGCGACGCGGATTTCGGAACCGGGAACGAAGCGCGGAAGGCGCCACGGAAGACTGGGAACTGAAGGCCCGTGGCGTTGATGCATGGATATGCAATGGCACCGACTCCTCGGTGTCGTAGGCCTCCTGATCACGGACAGATCGCGAAGGACTCTGGCCGACCAAGCTCTGCCATTCGGTTCAGGATGTTGCAGGCGATTACCGCTTCAGCCTTCTGTGACTTGGGATGACGAGCCCGGCGGCTGTGCCACAGATCGGACGATTTATCCCGTTTGCCCACGCTAGTGATTGGATGAATCCGTTCGAGCGCCTCGGCTCAGGGCCCGCTTCGAATTCCCGCAAATTCCCTGCTCGTCGGAATTAATTCCCTGCTGCGTCTCACGACATTCTGGAGCGGGAGCCTGTGCGGAACCGCAGGTCTCGCCGAAGGTCTCCGGTCCTCAAGCCGAAAATCTCTCGGCTATACTGCGGTCGTGCAACGCTCACGCGCCTCGATCCTATTCGGCCTCCTCATCCTGATCTACGTCGTGCCCGCGCTGATCGAGTTCTACACGGACTGGATCTGGTTCGTGCAGGTCGGCTACCTGGAGGTGGTCCTGCGCTCGATCACAGCGCGGCTCGCGCTCGGGTCGATCGCATTCGTGCTGGCGTTCGGCTTCCTCGCCGCCAACTTCAACCTGGCGAAGGGTTCGCTGCGGCGGCGCGAGTTCCGGATCATGGACGAGGACGGCCCACGCATCGTCTCGGTGGACCTGACCCGGATGAAGGCGTTCGTCTACCTCGGCGCGGGCGTGCTCGCCTTCCTCATCGCCCTCTACGCCTCGTCGCAGTGGGAGACCTGGCTGCTGTGGCGCTACGCCGTACCGTTCGGGTCGACCGATCCGATCCTGGGATACGACACCGCCTTCTACATCTTCCAGTTGCCGTTCTACCAGTTCGTTCAGGGCCTGGCGCTGGTCACGGTCCTCCTCGCGGCGGCGGGGGTAGCGGGCGCCCACGGCGCCTCGGGGAACCTCTCGTTCGACGCCGCCAGCGGGGTCGTCGCGACCCGCGTCGCCACTCGTCACCTATCCGTGCTGGGCGCCCTGGTCCTGCTGCTGCTCGCGGTGGGCTCCTACCTTGGGATCCCGGAGCTCCTGACCACAGACTCCGGGACGGTCTACGGAGCCTCGTATGCGGACGTCCACGCGCGCATGCCGGTCCTGCGGCTCCTAATTGCCGCCTGCCTGATCGGGGCGGCCCTGGCCCTCTACCAGGTGCGGCTGCAGCGCCTGTGGCCGGCCGCGGCGGCGGCGGGCCTCTACCTCGCGGTCGCCTTCGGCGGTGCCGCGTACTCGGCCGTGATCCAGCGCTTGGTGGTCGCCCCGAACGAGCAGGTCCGGGAGACGCCCTACATCATCCACAACATCGCCATGACGCGCGATGCGTTCGGGCTGGACGGCGTGGTCGAGCGCCCTCTTTCGGGAGATGCGATTCTGACGCTCGACGACCTGGACAACAACCGGGCGACCCTCGACAACGTGCCGCTCTGGGACGACCAGCCTCTGCTCGACACGTTCGGACAGATCCAGGAGATCCGCACGTACTACGACTTCGTGTCGGTCGACAATGACCGCTACTGGATCAATGGCGAGTACCGCCAGATCATGCTGTCGGCGCGCGAACTCAACTCGGAGAGCCTGCCGAGCCGCTCCTGGATCAACGAGCGGCTCACCTTCACCCACGGCTACGGACTCGCCCTTGGCCCCGTGAACCAGGTCACGCCGGAGGGGCTACCCGTCCTGTTCATCAAGGACCTGCCTCCGAAGTCCGACGTGGGCCTGGAGATCACACAGCCCGCTGTCTACTACGGCGAACTCTCGAGCGATCACGTCTTCGTCAACACCCTCACCGAGGAGTTCGACTACCCAGAGGGGGACGACAACCAGTTCACGCGGTATCAGGGCGAGGGCGGTGTCGTCCTCGGTGGGTTTTTTCGACGCCTGATGTTCGCGATCCGGTTCCGGTCCACGGACACGCTCTTCTCGCCGAACCTCACGCCGGAGACGCGCGTGATGCTGTACCGCCGGATCTCGGAGCGCGTCCGGCGGATCGCTCCGTTCCTGACCTACGATCCGGACCCGTACCTGGCCATCTCCGGGGGGGGGCTCGTCTGGATCCAGGACGCGTATACCACCAGCGGTAGCTACCCCTACTCGACCCCCGCTTCGCGGGATCTCAACTACATACGCAACTCCGTCAAGGTCACCATCAACGCCTACGACGGGAGGACGACGTTCCACCTGTTGGACCCTGACGACCCGATCGCGGCGACACTCGATCGCGTCTTCCCGGGCCTCTTCACACCAATCGGGGAGATGGCGGACGACCTACGCACGCGCCTCCGCTACCCGCCCGGCATCTTCGGGATTCAGGCTGAGATGTTCTCGACCTTTCACATGACCAACCCCGCGGTCTTCTACAACCGGGAGGACCAGTGGGACATCCCGTCGATCGACGACGGCATCGAGTCTCGGCTGATGGAGCCCTACTACACCATCATGAAGCTCCCGGGCGAGTCGGGGCCCGAGTACGTCCAGATGCTGCCGTTCACGCCCCGCCAGAAGGAGAACCTGGCCGCGTGGATGGTCGCGCGCAGCGACGGGGAAAACTACGGGCAGCTGGCCGTCTTCCAGTTCCCGAAGCAGACAGTGGTGTTCGGTCCGAACCAAATCGCGGCCCGCATCAACCAGGATCAGGTCATCGCGCCTCAGATCACGCTCTGGAACCAGCAGGGGTCCGAGGTGATCCAGGGAAACCTCCTGGTCATCCCCATCGAGGAGTCCCTGATCTACATCCGCCCGCTCTACCTGCGGGCGGCCGGGGGGCAAATCCCCGAGATGAAGCGCGTGATGGTCGCTTACAAGAATCGGATCGTGATGGAGGAGACCCTCGACCGCGCGCTCGAGCAGCTGTTCCCGCGCGATGGAGGGGCGGTGGTGGCCGCGCCTCAGGAGTTCCGCCCGGATCTGGGGGGAACGGACGGAACCGATCTCGCCGCAGAGGCCCAGCTGCACTACCAGCGGGCCATTCGAGCACAGCGCGAGGGCGACTGGGCGCGCTACGGCGAGGAGTTCGAGCGGCTGGGCCTGATCCTGGAGCGCCTCGGCTCACAGCCGACCGAATAGCGTGCACCAACGCCTCCTGGGCACTCAACGATACGGCCGCAGTTCTGAGTTTCGAGAGCCCCTGAATCGGCTCGCCCGCTTTGCCATCGCGGTTCGCCGTGTGCGACCCTCTCTCCGTGGCAAAGCTCCTTCTTCTATTCATCCTCGTCCCCGCCGTCGAGCTCGCGCTTCTCATCGAGCTCGGTCAGCGGATCGGCACTGCCGCGACGATCGGCCTGATCGTCGTGACCGGGATCGCGGGCGCGGCGCTCGCCCGCAACCAGGGTTTGCGGGTCATCACGACCGTACAGAGCGAACTCGCGAGCGGCCAGCTACCGGCCTCGTCGATCATGGACGGGCTGATGATCCTGGTCGCTTCGGCGTTGCTGGTGACCCCGGGTGTGATAACGGACTTCGTCGGTTTTCTCTGCCTGGTGCCGGCGTTCCGCTCGGTCGTCAAGAAGCGCTTGCTTCGGTACTTCGAAGATGCGATTCGCGAAGGGCGTGTGAACGTCAATATCGGCGGCATGCAAGGGAACGGATTCGACTCGGGCGCGGATCGCTTCCGGGATGCGATCGATGTGACGCTCAAGCGGGAGAATGCAGCGAGCCCCGCCGATGATCTCGCGAAGACGTCGACTCCGCGTGATCGCTAGCCCTGCTGCGTCTCATGACATTCTGGAGCGGGGCCGTTGCAATAGCAGCGCCCCCGTAGTTTGCCAAAACTCGGCCGACCGAAATCCCAAATGAAATCGACCATCTGTCTCGGCGTCGATACGCCTCAGATCGGCTGACTTGCGAGCAATCCCCCAAGCGAGTGAGCGGATGAATTGGCCCCAGCGCTTCAACTCAGAGACCACTTCGATTTCCCACGATTTCCCTGTTCGTGAGAATAAATTCCCTGTTCCGGATCACAGGGAATTTGACGTTACGACCCCGGAAACGCACGGGAATCTCGGGCCTGATTCGCCCAGCGGAGCTCGAAATCGAAGAAATTCCCTGTATTTTCCCTGCATAACAGGGATTCGCCCCCAGAGACGAGTTCGCCCTCGACTCTCCCCACCGCCATTGAGTCTGCGCGAGCAGAGACTTCCCGCTCGGATCACAGGATGGATTCGGAAAAGCTCGCGAATTCGCGGGGTGTTGGCGGTTGAGCCTTTCGATTCCGAACCAGAGACTGCCCATTAGAGGGTCTATTTAGACTGATTCACTCGTTTGTCTCTGTGGGCCATTTCGGTGGTTCGGTTTGGTGCTGCGGATGGCGCGAATAAATAGACATGCAAGTTCGCGTCCTGGGTTCGCGGATCTCCGATTTCTGAAGCGAACCGGCTACGGCGGGCTCGGGGCCAGATTGAAGCTGCGGCCCGTGCTTGTCTCTGTTGCCAAGCTAGGCGGTTCGTCTTCGCTCTCGATTAGCCCGAACGAAAAGTCAGGCTCACCAGATCCGTCGCGAATTCGGCCATTTCTTCAGGCTGGAGCTGCGTAGACTCGGACCGATGAACGCACTTCCACTTTTTCAATTCCTGATGTGGCTATTCCCGGGTCGGCTGAGTCTTGGCGAACTACGGAGTGGGGATTCTCACTTTCGCGCCTCAGCTAGCCGGATCGGGCACGTCCTTCCCGTGCACAATGCGATAAAGCGCGGGCACCACGACCAGTGTCAACAGGGTCGAGGAGACGATTCCGCCGATGACCACGGTCGCGAGGGGGCGCTGAACCTCGGAGCCGATGCCCGTGTTCACCGCCATCGGAACGAAACCGAGTGCGGCGACGAGCGCTGTCATCATGACGGGCCTGAGTCGTGTCGAGGCACCCTCGATGATGGCTTCTTCGAGGGCGTGACCCTGGCGCCTCAAGTCACCGATAAAGGAGACCATAACGAGGCCGTTGAGCACCGCGATACCCGAAAGGGCAATCAGGCCCACGGCCGCGGAAATCGAGAAGGGAATGTCCCGTAACGCGAGCGCGAGCACGCCGCCAGTCAGCGCCAGCGGCACACCGGAGAAGACGACCCCTGCATCCTTGAACGATCCCAGGGCGATCACCAGCAATCCGATGATGAATATCAAAGTCACCGGCACCACGATCGCGAGTCGGCGCGCCGCCGATGCCAGCTGCTCGAAGGTTCCGCCGTATTCGATCCAGTAGCCGGGCGGCAGCTCCACCCGCTGCTCGACAGCCTCTTTCACGTCGAGCACGAAAGAGCCCAGATCTCGACCACGCACGTTCGCTCCGACGACCACTCGACGTTTTCCGTTCTCCCGATTCACCTGATTGGTGCCCTTCGCCACAGTGACCGTCGCCAACTGACTGAGTGGCACATACTGGCTCTCGTCCACGAAGATGGGAAGCCTGGCGATGAACTCCGGATCGCTCCGCAATCCCTCGCCGAGTCGGACGACGATCTCCCAACGACGATCTCCCTCGTAGAGCTCCCCTGCCACTGAGCCACCTAACGCCGTCGCAACGAGTTCCTGGAGAGTGTCGACTGGGATCCCAAGGCGCCCGAGCGCGGCCCGGTCGGGCGTGATGGTGAGGACGGGCAGACCGGTCGCCTGTTCGATCGCCAAGTCCGCTGCGCCTGGGACACCTTCGATTGCCTCCTGGATCTCGTTGCCGATCGCGACCAACTGGTCGAAATCGTCGCCGAATACCTTGACCGCGAGTTCGCTCCGGATGCCCGCCAACAGCTCGTTGAAACGCATCTGGATCGGCTGCAGGAATTCGTAGCGATTTCCGGGGACGGGTTCGACGAGTTTCTCGAGGTCCGAGACGACCTGCGTCTTGGGTTTATTTGGGTCGGGCCATTCCGTCCTGGGCTTCAGGATGATGAAGGTATCCGCAACGCTCGGGGGCATCGGGTCGGTGGCCACCTCGCCAGTGCCGATCTTCGAGAAGACCCGTTCCACCTCGGGGAGTTTTCGAATCTCCGCTTCGAGGCGTGTTTGCAAAGCGATCGCCTGGTCCAGAGAGGTCCCCGGGATTCGTAGGGCGTGCATGGCGATGTCGCCTTCGTCCAGGTTCGGGGCGAACTCGGTGCCGAGTCGCACGGCCATGAAGCCGTGAGCAATGACCCAGCAAAGAGCAAGGCCGATGACCGCCCAGCGCCAGCGGAGCACATGGCGGAGAGCCGGCAGATATAGGGAGCGGACCGCGTCGAGGATGACATTGTTTTTTTCCCTTACGGGTCGGCGGAATAGCAGGACGATCGATGCTGGAACGAAGGTGATGGACAAGACCATCGCGCTGATCAGCGCAATCACCACGGTCTTGGCCATCGGGTGATACATCTTCCCTTCGACACCGCTGAGCGCGAAGATCGGGATGTAGACGGCGGTGATGATGACGACGCCGAAGAGGGCAGGCCGAATGACCTCTCGTGTCGCTGCAACGACGATCTTCATACGCTCGCCGAGCCTCTCCACACGGTCACCGGCTTCGCTGAGTCGACGCAGGCAGTTCTCGACAATGATCACCGCTCCGTCCACGATCAGCCCGAAGTCGAGGGCACCCAAACTCATGAGATTCGCGCTCACACCGGCCTCCACCATGCCGGTAATGGTCATGAGCATTGCGAGCGGAATCACGGTGGCCGTCAACAGAGCGCCTCGCAGATTCCCGAGTAGGAGCAACAGCACGACTACGACGAGCAAGGCGCCCTCGAGCAGATTTTTCTGTACGGTGGCGAGCGTCTTATCGACGAGCCGCGTGCGATCGTAGACCGGGGTGGCCGTCACACCGGGCGGCAAACTTCGCTCGATGTCCTCGAGCTTTTCGAACACGGCCCGTGCGACAGTTCGGCTGTTCTCCCCGATCAGCATGAACACGGTACTCATCACGACCTCGTGTCCGTCCTGGGTCGCGGCCCCGGCGCGAAGCTCCGCGCCGACAGTGACCTCGGCCACATCCCGCACGCGTAGTGGAATGCCATGGCTCTGGCGCACGACGATCTCGGCGATCTCCGCGATATTTCGCGCTTGCCCCTCGACGCGCATCAACCACTGTTCGCCGTTGTGATTGATGAAGCCTGCTCCGCGGTTGGCGTTGTTCCGCCGCAGAGCCTCCAGCACGTTCGTATGGGTGAGGCCATGCGCGAGGAGCTTTGCCGGATCCGGTGCGACGAGGATCTGTTTAGTGAATCCACCGATGGGGTTCACCTCGACGACGCCCCGCACGCGGAGCAGCTGGGGGCGGATGATCCAGTCGTGCACCGTCCGCAGCTCCATCGGCGTAATGGGGCTCCCATCGGCGTTAGTTGCGCCAGGCTCCGCATCCACGGTGAACATGAAGATCTCGCCAAGACCCGTCGCGATCGGTCCCAAGGAGGGCTCGAGTGAAGCGGGGAGGCCCGATCTGGCTTCGCGGAGGCGTTCCCCGACCAGCTGGCGCGCGAAGTAGATGTCCGTTCCATCCTCGAAAACAATCGTGACCTGGGAGAGTCCGTACCTCGAGATCGAGCGTGTGCTCTCGAGCTTCGGAAGTCCCCCCATCGCGTTCTCGATGATGAAACTCACGCGCTGCTCCACCTCGAGGGGCGTGTAGCCCGGTGCCGTCGTATTGACGACGACCTGCACGTTGGTGATGTCAGGGACGGCATCGATGGGAAGTCGCGTGAAGTTCCATGTGCCGAGCAGCGCAATCAGCAGCACGAGCGACAGGACGACACCACGCTGACTCACTGAAATTTTGATGATCCAATCCAGCATGACTTGCCTCAGTGGTCGTGGGACGCGCCCAACTTCTCGATGTCGGCCTTGATCAGATGACTATTCCGGGTGACGTAGCGGTCGCCGGAAGCAAGCCCGTCCAGGACTTCGACCCAGTCCCCAGCTGCGCGTCCCAGCTCCAGCATCCTGACTTCATACACGGCGCCTACCAGGGCGTAGACCACTTGGTGTTCACGAAAGCTCTGGACCGCGGTGCGTCTCACGGCGAGTGGAACCCGATATTCACCCGCCTTCACCTCGGCCGTCACGAAAGTACCCGGCAGGAGCTGTGGACCCGCGCCCTCGAGTTCGACCCGCGCGATTACGGATTGATCGTGGGGATCGGCGTCGGTCTCGATCATGGCGATGACGCCTTCGACCGGTTGGCCGCCCAGGGCCGGCGTGATCGAGACGGGAAGGTCGGGGACGACTCGGCTT
>CAWLAJ010000136.1:0-10927 GCA_963854795.1 Deltaproteobacteria bacterium UBA4427
GCTGGCACGAGGCGGACCTCTTCTCTCCTGTGCTGCAGGCCGCGATCGACGCGGATCCCTTCCCCTATCGACATCTCACGGCGGAGCGAACCGGATAGGCAGAGGAAATTCAAGCTGCGTTTCCGTACCACCGATAGGTAGTGTTCTGACAACTACGCTTCGGATTAGGCATATTCGCCCCGTTCCGGGCTGGGCTACAAGCCGCCGGCTCCCGAAGCGGTCGAGATCGGGCCACCAATCAGCAGAATCTTCACACCAGAGATGGAGCTTGCTCTAACATAGGTACTGGTATCGCAATCGGGGTCAGGTCACGTGGATCAGCACAGGAGCCGGATCGTCGACTTTACCGGAGACAACTTCCTGGCCGAGTTCCCGACCGCGCTCGACGCGGTGGAGTGCGCTGTCGAGGTCCAGCGCGTGCGCTTCATGCTTGGCTTCAGGTTGATCGAACTGGCGGAGAAGTCGTCTATGTGGGCGCTCTAGGTAGTCTTCCCGATCATGACCCAGGCCCAGAACAGCTCTGATCCCGACTGGATGATCCTGTTCGTCTGTTGGCTACTGGTTGCGGGAGCCACGCTCGGCAGTTTGTTCTTCAGCGAGGTCATGGAACTACCGCCGTGTTCGCTGTGTTGGGCCCAGCGAATCTTCATGTTTCCCCTCGCCATCATTTTGTTGCTTGGGCTGTTTCCCTTCGATCCCAAAATCGTGCGCTACGCGCTGCCGCTTGCGGCGATCGGCGCCGCCGTGGCGCTCTACCACCTACTGTTGCAGGTCGGACTGATCCCTGAAAGCGCCGCGCCCTGTCGTCAGGGTGTTTCGTGTTCCGAGGCCCAGGTCGAGATCTTCGGCTTCGTATCGATCCCAATGCTTTCGCTTTTTGTGTTCGCGAGTGTGACGGGATTGCTCTTGTTGTTGAAAAGGAGACAGTCGCCATGAGTAGGCAATACCTGGTGCTGGTTGCGGTGGCGGGCCTGCTGCTCGCCTTCGCACTTGCGACCTATTTCTATACGAGTCAGCAGGCGGATCGAATCGGCACGCTTGCCGCGGCCGAAGATTCCCCCCTCGAGCGACCGCACTCTCGCAGCAGCGGTCCTGCAGACGCCAAAGTTGTGCTGGTCGAGTTCTTCGACCCCGCATGCGAGACCTGTCGCACCTTCGCCCCCCACGTGAAGACTCTTCTAGCGGCTCATCCAGACCGAGTGCGCCTGGTTTTGCGCTACGCACCGTTTCACCAGGGCTCGGACACCATGGTCAAGATCCTCGAAGCGGCAGGACTGCAGGAGCGTTTCTGGGAGACTTTACAGGTGATGTACGAGACGCAGCCCCAATGGGCGAGTCACCACCATCCGCAGCCCGAGAAGATCTGGGAATTTCTACCGTATGCCGGCGTCGACGTGCACAGAGCCCGCCGCGACATGCAGGACCCGAAGTTCGTGAAGATCATCGAGCAGGACCTCGCAGATGGCCGAACCCTCGGCGTGCGCAAGACGCCCCAGTTCTTCGTAAACGGCAAACCGCTGATGCGCTTCAGCTACGACCAACTCAAGAGCTTGCTGGACACCGAGGTAGCGAGGCAGTACCCGCAATAGGCTTCGATCATCCCGGGCGCTGCTCTTCGTTCAGCCAGATCCACCCATCCTTTTTGCCATCATCATGACGGGAACTGGCCGGCAGGGGAACGGAGAGTTCTTGTTCGTGCCTACTTCCCACCGACCCCCGCGCTCGAGAACCCGTCGATCCGATCCGCCAACCTCGCCGTATGGGTAATTGGAAGCATATGACTCCCGCCTTCAATGACCTCCAACTCCCCATTCTTCGCATGCCTCACAAGCCAATCCCCCATCGCGAGCGGATAGGAATTTCTCTGCCTATCCGGTTCGCTCCGCCTGAACCACTGAACCAGGGGCTACCGGCCTGTAGCGGGCTCTCGCGAGGGCCGTGCTCGTGGCGAGCTCTCTAGGGGTTCCGCACACCGGTAGCGGAGCCAACCGGATAGGCAGAGGAATTTCAAGCTGCGTTTACCGCACCACCGATAGGTAGTGTTCTGACAACTACGCTTCGGATTAGGCATATTCGCCCCGTTCCGGGCGCTGGAAGACGTAGAGCTCACGGCAGGCCTTGGCCAGGTGCGGAATGCACTGCACCGCCGTGGCGCCCGTGCCGATGATGCCGACGCGTTTGTCCGCGAGCTCCGTCATGGGCGCGCCGCTCTCGTCGCCGCCGGTGTAGGTGTAGTCCCACCGGCTCGTGTGGAAGGAGTGGCCCTCAAAATCGTCGATCCCGGAAAGGCCGGGCAGCTTCGCCACGTGCAGCGGGCCCGTGCCCATCGCCAGGTACTGCGCGGTGAACTCGTCGCCTCGATTCGTGCGCACGATCCACACTGAGCGCTGTGCATCCCACTCGAGATCCGTGACTTCCGTGTGGAAGAGCGCATTGTCGTACAGCTCGAACTGCTCGCCGATGCGCCGGCTGTGCTCAAGGATCTCGGGCGCGTGCGCGTACTTCTCGGTCGGCACGTGGCCGGTCTCTTCGAGCAGCGGCATATAGACGAACGAGGCGGTGTCGCACTGGGCGCCCGGATAGCGGTTCCAATACCAGGTGCCCCCGAAGTCGCCGGCCTTTTCGACGATGCGTACGCTGTCGATACCGGATTCCTTCAGCCGCGCACCAGTGATCATCCCTGCGAACCCTCCGCCGATGAGAGCCACGGTCACGTGGTCGGTGACCGGTTCGCGCTCGACCACCGGCATGTAGGGATCGTCCAGGTAGTGGCCGAGCGAGGTGCCCGCGAGCCGCAAGTACTGGTCGTTGCCGTCCGGCCGCAGCCGCTTATCGCGTTCGGCGAGGTACTTGGCGCGCAGCGCCTCTTTGTCGATATTGTCGATCGGCATGGTCTGGGTCACGAAGACTCCTAGTCGCTTAGTCGCACAGTCACGTAGTCACGTAGTCACGTAGTCATCCTCGAGTCTCGTCCATTACCCACCTGTTGCGCAATCCGGCCCGTGACGACCGGGAGAAGGCGCTATTCTCGGTGATCCCCACAGGAGGTCGCACCATGAGGCTACACGAAGCCGAATCGCCTAACGCCCGCCGCGTCTGGATCTTCATGAAGGAAAAGGGCATCGATATCGAGCGTGTGCCCGTCGACATCCGCGCCGGCGAGAACCTGACTCCCGAGTATCGGGCCAAGAACCCGATGGGGCGCGTTCCGGTGCTGGAGCTCGACGATGGGCGATTCCTTGCCGAGAGCGTCGCGATCTGCCGCTACCTCGAATCCCTCCACCCAGACCCAACGCTATTCGGCGAGGACGGGTGGGAGGTGGCTTCGATCGAAATGTGGAACCGGCGCGCAGAAATCAATTTCGCGATGAACGCCGCCAGCGCGTTCCGCAACATCACGGGCTTCTTCAAGGACCGCGAGACCTGCGTCCCCGAGTGGGGCCAGGTCTGTGCCGAGGAGGCGAAGAGCCAACTCGGCGTCTTCGAAGACCAGCTCGCCAAGAGCGACTATCTGGCGGGGGATCGCTTTTCCATCGCCGACATCTCGATGGGCGTCTTCTACGGCTTCGCCGGGATGATCGAGAAGATGGCGCAGGTTGACTTCGAGCTGGACCGCCCGAACCTGAAGCGCTGGTACGAGCTCGTGTCGAAGCGCTCGAGCTTCTCCTAATCGCCGAGCGCATTCCGGTCAGCGAGGAGGATTGGGCGGTGTTGGTGCATGACCATGCGACTGCTTCCGACTAATGACGTCCACCGTAGTGAGGTTGTCCGTATTCGCGCGGCCATGGGGAGCACGGCGTTTCGATTCCCTGTTCGAGTCAGTAGGGAATTCGTTTCGAATTGCTCGGAACGATGAAGAAACTCCGGCGATGTAGGGCTGCGCAAGGCCCGAACTCGGAGTCATTCGCTGTACCTTCCCTGCAGATCAGGGAATTCGGCGCAGAGACGAGTTCGCACCAGACTCCCGCCACCGCCATTGAGTCTGCGACAGCAGAGACTTTTCCTGGATATCCAAACCTAGATCGAGAAAATCCCGCAGTTTCGCGGGGTTTTGGGCGTCGGCGTCTTCTCAATCCGAACCGGAGACGGTGGTATCGGGGCTCCGCCAACGCCGCGGCGCGGGTTTATCTCCGTTGCCAAGTTCGGCGGTTCGGGTTGTAGAGCATCAAGACCCGCGGAACTGCGTTTGGCCACGGCGTGACGGGGTCGGTTCGCGCCGACGGTAGTAGAAGGTCCGGGGCTCTACGGTCTCGCATAGCGGAACTTCATCGCTGCGCATGGCGCATGTAACAGCCCTCATCGCGCGACCGAATCGTTGTCGTGAATGAGGAATCGTCGAGCTATGTCATTGGGAAACGCCTCGCGGAGTTTCTGCCTGACCCATGGCGATCTCGGATGCGCGGTCACACCAAAGTGGAGGATTTTCCGTCGTCTGTGGCCGATCACAAGCCAGGCGGGCGATGAGCGGAATGGAACGGTGGGGCTGACCGGGAAGTCCATTGGCGTGATGTTCTGCTCGTGATTGCGAAGAAACGTCCTCCGGCGTTGGCTCTGATTGTGGTCTGGGCTCTTGCTTCGGGAGATACCGAGAACCCACAGACTCCTGGCTCCCCCAAGGGATTCAGGAGCGGGACGTAAATGTGTGACACACTCACGCCCGGCGGCCCCCCTGCCGATCTGTATTCCATGGGCGCGGACCCATCGCGGACAAGATACGAGCAAGGGCTAGGACGCAGTGAATATCGGGATGATCATTGGTCGGATCGGTGACGTCGATGGCGTCGCGCTCGAGGCCGAGAAATGGATACGCGTTCTCGAGAGGATGGGAAACCAGGTTTTCATCCTGTCCGGACGCTTCAAGGGCCACCCGGTCCCAACGGAACGCGAGACCCACCTTCCGATCCTCTCGTTCTTCTCGCCGGAATGCGAGTGGGAGCAGAATCGCGGTTTCTTCTATCCACCAGACGATCCCGATGAACTCCTCAGCACGCTCGAGAAGAACGCTCATCGCATCGCGACCGAGATCTTCGCATGGAAGCTCGAAAACAAGATCGATGTGCTTCTCTCCGAGAACGCGTCCGCACTTCCGTGCCACCTCTCCATGGGACTCGGCATCAAGCTTGCGATCGACACCATGGACATCCCCGTTGTGAGCCACGACCACGACTACGCGTGGGAGCGTGGTACTCGATACGATTCGCCATTCGCGGAGATCAAGAGTCTCATCCACGACACCTTCCCCTTGCGTTCAGCACCCGATATTCGCCACGCCGTCATCAACTCGGCCGCCCAGGATGCGGTCAAGCGGCGCTTCGACATCGACTCCCACGTCGTCCCCAACGTGATGGACTTCGACCGCCCATTCGGTGTTCCGGACGACTACAACGGCGATCTCCTCGAAGAGATCGGCTTCAACTACGATGACATCCCGGTCTTCCAGATCACGCGAATCGTCGAGAGAAAGGGAATCGAGGTCGCGATCGAACTGATCGGAAAGCTCGACGACCCTCGTATCAAGCTCGTGATCACGGGAAGCGCTGCGGACGATGATCGCAAGGGTTACTTCAGGCGGCTCGTCGATCACATCGATCAACACGGAGTCGGCGATCGCGTGCATTTCGCCTACCACCGTATCCTGTCCGATCGTGACCATCTTCTGGACGGCCGAAAGATCTACTCCCTCTCCGACGCCTACGCGAGCAGTATCGCCTGTACCTACTTCAGCACCTACGAGGGTTTCGGCAACGCATTCGTCGAGGCGGTCCTCGCGAAGCGTCCCGTCTTCGTAAACAACTACAAGCCTGTCTTTTGGCCGGATATCGGGAGCAAGGGGTTCGAGTGCGTGATGCTCGAGGACAACCAGCTGACCGATGGGGCACTCGCAGAAGTCGACGAGATTCTCCACAACCCCGAGTTGCGCAAGGAGATCACCGAGCATAACTTCCGACTTGGTCGCCAACATTTCTCCTACGAGGTGCTCGAGGAGAAGCTCGAAGTACTCTTCGATTTCTGAATCTGCTTTGCAGAATCAGAACACGACCCGCCGACGACATTTCGGACGAAAAGTGGAATAAGGGGTCGAGGTGGGGCGCAGGCGACATCCGCGACGCGATGAGATGCTTGCCTCGCTGCGAGAAGAAAACGTCTCGACCTGGTTCGATCTAGGTCTGCTTCTCGATCGCATGCGGGAGGACCCGCCAAATCCCGTTCGCCGTGCCTCCGTCGACTTGCCATCCTTCGAGCGAGACGTTGCGACCGGCGTCGGCTTCCTGACATTCGATTTCGGAATCGACGGCGTGTCGATGGAGATCGCGAAGTACGCCGAAGCGCTGCGCCTCCTTCTCGATAGTCCGAAGATCCACTACATAGCCGGCCACTTCGAAGATTTTGCAGACCACGTCATCGATCCCACCGATAGCTGGCACACGATCGGGACCATGCGGAGTTTCAACGACTGGCCGAGTTATGGCGACTTCTTCGCGCGAAAGCTCGATCGGGGCGGGCGACTCTACAACGAGTTGATCGGGACGCTGTGGGCCGAGGTATTGGCCACGTGCGAGAGCCTCGGTGCGATCGTCGAAGAGAATGACATCCAGCTGCTCTATCTGGTGAACACGAACTCGAACCCAGGAAATGTTGGCGTCGCGCTGGCTACCGTCCTCGTCTCCGAGCATCTGGGGATTCCAGTCGTCAACAATTGCCACGATTTCTACTGGGAGATTGGCGCGAGCGCGGTGGCGCGGAACGTAGGGCATACGCTGGAAGGTGCGCGCGATCATTTCTTCACCAACTCGCATGTCGGGGAGATCTTCTCGGTGATCGAGATGATCTATCCGTGGGAGTCGCGCAGCTGGGTCTCGGCTTGCATCAACGCGTCGCAGACTGACGCATTGCGCGAACGTTTCGGTCACAACCCCGCGAACCTCGCAGTGATCGGGACGGCCATCGACACGACAACCTACCGTGTTCTGGATCGGCGCCGCACGAAGGAAACGTGGAACCAGGTCGAGGAGATCCTGAAGGCCGGCCGTGCCAAGCTTCCTGCTCTGACGACCGACGAGCTCCTCGTCGAGGGGCGACTCTCGTCTAGAGCGCACCGCCCGATATTGGTCGCCGCGAAAAAGCAGGCGAATGTCGACTTTTCGAACGCCAACACGGTTCTCCTGCAACCCACCCGCATCATCTCCCGGAAGCGGATCGAGCTGAGCTTCAAGCTGATCGCGCAGCTCTTCGGAAATCCGCGCTTCCTTAAGGCTTTCGTTGATCAGCCCGACAGGAAGCTCACACTCTTGGTTACCGGCCCGATCGCTTCCGGCCACAATCCATATCTGGAAAGACTGATTCGCGACTTTTCGAAGCTCGAAAGCCGACTGCCCTCGGCCGTGCGGAACCGCGTTTATCTCGGCTTCCTCTTCAGCGAGTTCGATCAGTCGGACTTTCGTTCTCGGCACCCGGAGCCGATCGGGATGCCTGAGCTCTACAACATCGCGTCCCTCGCCGTACTACCGAGCAAGACCGAAGGACGAGGCCTGCCCATCATCGAGTCCGCCGCGTGCGGCGTTCCGATCCTCACAGCTCGATACGATCCCGTCGAAGTCTTCTCCGCTGTGATCGGCGAAAATCTGGCTCGAGAGGATCGCCTCGACGTCATCGCTTTCGAAGGAGCGACTTTCAAGACTTCGATCATCGATAAACTCTGTGACCAGCTGTTGTCTCCCGACCGTCCCGAGGACATGCGCCGCCACAATCGGGGGGTCGTCGAGCACCGCTTCAGCATCGAGGTCCTGACTCGCGATCTCGGTCAGATTCTCGCGAAGCTCCATCTGCAATTGCAGGAGCCGAAGCGCTGGATGAAGAGCGCGAGCAACGCGATGGAGCGATTCGCGGAGCGTGTGGCCATCGAGAGCCCGGAGCTCGAGGCATTGCTCGAAACCCGACAACGCGAATATCTGCCCGGCTTTGGCCGCATAGGCTTCATGTTGATGCTGAAATCGTTGATCGACCCCAGCCACTTCCGAGTCGAGGAGCAGCGCTTGCGCGGGCTGGCGTTCGACTTCGCGAGGCGGCTCGTGCTGGAGGCGGAACGATCGCGTGAACTCGACCTCAGCGACCGCGCAGACTTCTACAATACCGTCGACAGTCTCTTTCTGGTCCGCGACGGCGAGATCCCGATTCGGGTTGATCACTCCCTTGCGTATCGCCACCGCAATCGGCGGCGCTACCCATATCGGGAGTTCACACCACAGGAACTCACCGGGATCATTGCATCGATCCATAGGGACGTATTCGGTCCGCCGACCGCCGGGGAGGTGGTACACGCGGCTACGTACCAGGTGGCGGACTGGCCCGAGATGGTGGCGTGGTGCTTCGGAGGCGGAATTCCCGAGATCGACGACCGGGACTTTCTCTACGAGCGACTCGGTCAGAACGTCCCTATTGCGATCTTCCCAGGAGCGTTGATGGAGCACGAGCTCGAAGTCTTCGTGCTCCAAACGGCGCGGAGACGGCTGGGCCTCGGAATCCACGATGAATTACAGCCAAAGCACATTAGTCGACTCGATCGCCTCCGGCCGATCACGATCATCGAGAGGCGGGAGGCGCTGCCCGGGAGCGTCAGTGCTGCGTCGCTCGAAAAGTATCTGGTAGAGAGGGCGGAGTGGGAGCTCAAGCGGCTTTATGAGAGTGGAGTCTGTCGCGTCGTGGCCAGCGAGCAGATCTCGCTGGGCATCGACTTCCGTCAGCTGGGTGTCGAGGCCATTGGAGTCCTCGATCGGGTTCGCACGGCGGGAGGCTTCATCGTCGCGCTGTGTCCAGACGCAGCCGTCACCACCGATGCCGCGACCCTGGACCGCTTTCACATCGGTCGCGCAACGGACCCAACCACGGCGAGTATCCTCGGCATCGCGCTGGGGGCAGGTTATGTCCAATGGGCGCCTGCGGGTCTGCGTCCGACCCTTGCCTACCCGACACCGGTACAAACCGCAAAGAGTCTCAGCGAGACCCTCCACAGCCGACGTTTCAAGAGACTCCGAAAGCGTCTCGGCGACGCCGAGCTGAGAAAGGCGCTTTGCGATGATGCCATTTCGAAAGGGTCTCGAGTCGAACACGTCCTCGAACGACTCGCGAGGCCAAATCGTTCTCAGCAGAACCGCGTCAAGACAGAGGCACTGAACGGCGTCTACGACGATGACTTCCCCTGGTCGGGCGTGATCGCCTCGATACCACCCTCTAGGCGGCGACTCCAATACGCGATTCTCTCTTCCAAGCGAGGGAACCAGACGGTTCCCGAGTTCGTACGGCGCTTCAATCGATCGCCCGGCCGACGCGCGCAGATCGCGTGGAATGGCGGATACATCCTGAACGCCGAATTGGTGGGAAAGCTCGGCCTCGCGGAGAGCTATATCGGCTCTCCTCTGGGCTTGATCATTTCGGACGGGCGGATGGTTTGCCCTCCACTCTTCAATAAGCCAGCGTTCTTGGTGGGAGAGGATCGCACACTGTCGATTCGCCGCGTGAGTTGCGAGCGGGGCCTGATCATTCGGTCCGCTCGGACGACCCTCGAACTCGGTTCGGAAGCCCGGAATCTAGAGAATCCCGGTGCCGGCCCATGTTTCTACGATCTCCGGCACGCTTGCCCGACCCTTTCCGGGGACGGTCGCTCGATCGTACGGCTCGTCGGCAATCGAATCATGGAGATCGTGAATACGAAGTCGGGCGAGAACGTGCCGGTGCTTCCCGTCGGCCTCGTGGTCTCGTTCCCCGGCGGCGGTGTTCCGAGTGACTGGCAGGTCGGCGGGGTTCTCCTGATCAAGGTCGTCGGATTGGACGAAATCGCGAGTGCAGTCGAGGCTGGGCCCCTTTTGCTCGAGGAAGGCGAGATTTCGATCGACATGGAGCGCGAGGGATGGAAGACGCGAACGTCTATTCAGTCCCAGGCTGCACGGATCGACTACCTCGACATGCGAGGACCGAAGATCGCGATCGGGCTCGACGACCAGGGCACTCTCGTGGTCCTCGCGGTGAACGGCCGCATCCGCGAGTCGGTCGGCGCGACTCATGTCGACATGGCGAAAATTCTGCAAGCGCGTGGAATGCGGAGCGCAATGGGGTTCGACCCGGGTGGAAGTGCAACCCTGGTCGTCCACGGAGAGGCTCTGAACATTTCGCCCTACAACCACGACTACGAGCGCGACATCTACGCCCTGCCACCGGAGCCGCGCGGCGTCGCGAACGCGGTCGTGGGGTGGTAGTAGCTCTGCTACGTCTCAGAACATTCTTGAGCGCGGCCGTTGCAACAGCAACGCCCCGGAACTCGTCTCCCCGACGCATACGCCGCCTTCCGCGGCTCTGCTGCGAAATTCCCTGTTCCTACGACTAGGGAATCTGAGTCGACAATTCGCCGAGACCCTTCAAATTCCAACACGTGGGTCGACTGGCCCCATGAGATGTCGCGAGAATCGAGAAAATTCCCTGTATTTTCCCTGCCGAACAGGGATCCACCCCGTAGACGAGTTCTCTCTAGACTCCGGCCACCGCCCTTGAGTCTTCGGCAGCAGAGACTTTCCCCAAACGTATGGCGATGGCCCGACAAATTCACGCGATTCCGCGGGGTTTTGACAGGTGGGGTCTGTCGAATCCGAACCGGAGACGGCGGGTTCGGGGTCACGAAGACGCAGCAGCCCGCGTTTTTCTCTGTTGCCAAGTTCGGCGGTTCGGATTGCGCCGGGTCTGCAAATTTGTTCGGCGAGACAAGGTACCGTTCCAACAACAGAAGGTGCCGCAGTCGCACGCATCGCTCGACGAAGAAGTGGACATGAGTCGCGGCGCGGGCGGGACCCCTTACTCGAGAATCTCTGTGAGTGGATTCCGGAGTTGAAGAGCGACCGTTCCGCCGAGGCCAAGGCTTTTCGTGAATGACTCGAAACCA
>CAWLAJ010000137.1:0-10888 GCA_963854795.1 Deltaproteobacteria bacterium UBA4427
GGAATGAAGTCCGTCACTTCGGTCATGCCATGATCGCTGACGAGCATCAGCGTAATGTGATCCCATCCCTCTCGCTCGTCGATTCCTTCGAGTAGGCGCGCCAGTTGCACATCCTGTGACTGCAGCTGCTTGACGATGTCGGCATGGTTCGGGCCCTTGGTATGTCCTTCACCATCCGCGCCGTGCCACCAGGCCATGATCAAGCGCGGTCGCTGTGCTCTCGGCAAATCGAGCCATTCCATGATTTGGTCGACCTTGGCCGAATCCGGAATGCCGTCGTCAAAGGGCTTTTGGACATAGCTGGCGTTCTGGCCGCGATAGTCGCTCTCGGATCCCACCCAGAAGAAGACCGCGCTTCGCAAGCCTTGACGTTCGGCCGCAACCCAGAGGGGCTCGGCCTGGAGCCAATCTCTTGGCTCGCCGTCCTCGCCTTCGCCATCGCCGTATGAATAGAGACCCTTTTCGCGATCGATGAAGACGTTGTTGATGATGCCGTGGGTGTCGACTCTTGCCCCAGTGGCCAGCGAGACGTGATTGGGGAAGGTCGATGAGGGAAAGACCGGAACCAGACGTTCGGCTCGAAGACCCTCGGCTTCCATTCGCGCGAAAGCGGGTAGCTCGGCGCGATCGAAGTAGTCGTGCCTCATGCCATCGAGGCTGAGCAGGATGACGATCGGCTCTTTTTCTTCCTCCGCCTCTCCAGGGCCAGCAAGCAGCAGGGAAGTCGCAAGCGGTAGAAGAGCCAGGGAGAGGGACCAGGGATGAAGCACGTCGAGGAGTCGAATCATGAAATCATCCTAGCGCGAGCCAGTCGCTCTCCGAATTCGACCGAGCGAACCTCATCATCGACCCTGTATAATGATCCACACGGGTCGGCGAAGGTGTTCTGCGCGCGGCCCGCGATGGGAGAATTCGGGCGCATGTCGGTGGATCAGCGAACTCGACTCATGAAGGACATCCGGAGCATCCCGGTCGAGGAAGTCCTCGACGCGGTGTTTCCGGAAGCCGTGGCGGCGCACGCCGACGTTGCCGGGCGCGGTGCGACCTACCGCGAGCTACTCCCGCTCGGCTTCGACGTCGACGGCGTCCAGTTCACGCTTCGTGCGGATGCCGGACGGCTCGTCGTCGAAACCGGTCTCGCCCACGCCGGTGTCGTGGCGCGTCTCGATGCCGATGCGCTGTCGGATCTGGTTCAGGACTATCAGTCGACCACGGGGCTGGCGATGACGGCGCGGGTCGACATCGAGAAGGGCACGCTCGACGATTGGGTCGCATGGGAGATGGTGCTTCGCGCGCTGCTCGACGGCCGAAAGGTCTATGAGACTGGCGACGTCACCTTCGAAGATCTGAACGGCGAGCCGCTGGACCTCGACCGTGTCTTTGCGACGGACGACGACCGCGAGGAGATGGCGCACTTCCTGCGAGAAGCGGGATTCCTCCACGTGCGTGGTGTGTTCGATGAAGACGAGATGGCTACAGTCGGCCGCGACATCGATCACTTCATCGCACGCGCGAAGTCGGACGACGGAGACTCGTGGTGGGCGGAGGACAAGGACGGCCGAGCCCAGGCGGTGCGCGTGCTCGAGTTCTACGACAAGTCGACGGCGCTGCGTGATCTCTTGGAGACCGATCGTTACCAATGGCTCGGCGAGCTCACGGGCGATGGCCATCGTCATCGCCGTTCAGCGGAAGGGTTGGTCAAGCCGCTCGGCATCGTGAAGGGATTGTCCGACCTCCCGTGGCACAAAGACTGCGGGCAGGGACGTCACTCGCTGCTGTGCAATGCGCTGACCTGCGGAATCTCGGTGACCGGTGCAGACCGCGTGAGCGGCGCCCTCGGCGTGGTTCCCGGGTCGCACCGCGCGAACGTCAAGATCCCGGGCCGCGACCGCATCATGGATATGGCGCCGCGCATGCTCGAAACCCTGACCGGTGACGTCACGGTCCATTGCAGCGACACGCTTCACCGCGCACATCCGCCCACCGAGCGACCGCGCAAGGTGGTCTACTCCGGCTTCCGCCTGCCGATGCTGCCCGGCGACGAACCGCTCGAAGAATCCCGCTACAGCCGGGAAGCGCGCGGCGACCTGACAAACGTCGAGGACCGTATCGCGGCGGCGACACAATCGGAGAAGAGCTGAGATCCGATCGCGCGGTGTGGAGAGACGGTTTTTTCATCACTCCAGTCCTCCTTCCGAACATGCCACGGTTGGCTGTTCACCGTATGTTCTTTGACCTGATCCCGGGAGTAAGAAGATGACAAGTGGTTCCAGTAGGGCGTGTCGAATCGAAGGCACTGTCGCGCCAGGCTTCGAGTCGGTGAAAGCCCTGTACGAACACAACATGCAGACACTGGAAGAAAGGAACACTCAACTCTGCGTCTATCACCGCGGAGAGAAAGTGGTCGATCTCTGGGCGTCGGCGATCAGCGACGACAGCTTTTCGCCAGATTCGCTGGTCAATGTCTTTAGCAGCGGCAAGAGTCTGGAAGCGATCGCAATGGCGTCGCTCGCCGGGAAAGGGCTGCTGCGCTACGACGCGAAGATCACTGAATACTGGCCAGAATTCGGCGCCAATGGCAAGGGCGGCCTGACGGTTGCCGAACTCATGCGCCACGAAGCCGGTCTGGCTGCCTTCTACGTCACCCTGGATCCGAACGACTTGCTTACGGAGAACATCAAACAAAATCACGTCGGTCGTGTGATCGAGGCCCATACACAGAAGTTCCGGAAAGCGGACGGGAGCAGGCGGGAATACCACGCCATCACCAGAGGCTGGATCGTGAATGAAATTTTTCGTCGAATCGATCCAGCGGGTCGGACCATCGGTGAATTTCTTCGCGAAGACATCAGTGAGCGGCTCGAGGTCGACGCGGTGATCGGGGCCAGCGAAAGCGATCTGAAGCGGACTTCGAAAGTGTCCCCGCTTGGATTCTTCTTTCAGTTGCTGGAAAGTCTGAAGCCCAAATTCCTGAAGAGAAGGATCGAGCGCAATATCTTTCAGCTCCTCGGCCTGATCTTGCGGATCATTCCGGCGATCCGAAATCGATCCACGGCAGGGGCTCCGCCGCCGGTCAAGGGAATGGGCCGCATGGATTACTTCAACGACCCGGTTTTTTCGAAGGGTGAAACGCCTTCTGCAAATGCAAAGTGTTCGGCAAGAGGTCTGGCCAAGATCGCCGCCATGATGTCCCTTGGCGGGAGATGGAACGGAAGAGAATTCTTGAACAAGGAAGCCTGGCAGGCCATGCACGAAGCCCCGATTGAAGCTGATATGGGGACCTTCTCCACGACCTTCACGCAGGGCGGTGTCGCCCTGTTTGCTACGCCTCCACGAAGCGGCAGCAAACTCGACAAGGCCTTCAATATCGGTAGAGAGGGTTTTTTCGGTTGGATGGGACTCGGTGGTTCGATCTTTCAATGGCATCCGGAACACGAGATCGGGTTCGGCTACGTGCCCACCTCGCTGAACGTGCTGGACCTCGTCAACGAGAGAGGAAAGGCATATCAAGCCGAGGTGTTGAGTTGTATAGAGAGACGATCCGGCGGCACCGGTTAGTCGATTACATCAAGTCGTGTACCTCGTCGCTGCGGCCGCCTGCAGAGGCTGCGGTTGGAAAGATTGCGATGAACTTCGCGGATCTCGAACAAGTTGCAGATCGTGAGCTCCGATACCTCGAGGAACTGAGGCTTGGACACCCGGTTGTGGATTCTGCCGCAATCACCTTCAGTCAGAAGATCTGGCGCATAGGAATATCCGTCGCGGAAATGAAGGGCGTCCTCCGATTCAATAGGGGTTCGTCGTGATCCTCGTTTTCCGGACCGGTTGAAGTGCCAGTTCTCCGAGAGATACGATCGGAGAACGAGATGGAGAAGAGCAGATTCAGCGAAGAGCAGATCATCGGGGTCTTGAACGAAGAGGTTCGCGGACGAGGCGATCAGATCGGCGAGCGATTCCGACTCGGGCCGCGTTGTGCTTGGACGCCGACTGACGAGGGGACATAATCCTGCGCTCGTGGTCTTGAGTAGTTAAATGCCCACAATTCGACCTAGAGGATCACGTCTCACGGGATGAAACCCGGTAGCCTTGTTCGTGCGAACCCGTTGAGACGTCGGGCTGTCCACCACGAGAGTCGACGTTGACTTCTGGATCGAGTACACATCTCCCGCTCCTGCGCGATACCACTTGGCGTTCTTCGCGCGGACACCTGAACGGCCTTTCAGAAAACCAAGCATCCGGAGCGGATCGATCGGCAATCGAACCGCCGTCGGCCTCTGGATGACCGAATCGGTGTGTTGGACCGAGGGTCAGCGTACCTTAGGTGTTGCATTCGATTACTTTCGCAACCGGTCGGTCTAGGGGCGCATTGTCGCGCACTGAGGATGCTTCGATTGCGCCGCCAGGCACGTGAAATCAGCTTGTCTTCACGACAGAACGGTCGACGACCCGACAGGGGAGACGCCGCCAGTAAGCTCACGAAGAACAGGCAGGAACGGGAAAAGCCAGTGCCGGCACCGGTTCCTGATCTATTTCAAGACGAATGGGAGATGAGAATTGGCAGAGTGCCGAAGTAGTCGAGACGACCCGTCCCGAATCACCACGGCGTGCCTTCTCGCCGCAGGAACGGGAAGCCGACTCAGTCCCCTCACCGATTCCATTCCAAAATGCCTCACGGAAATTGACGGCAGCCCCATACTCGAGCGGCTTGTCATCGGCCTACGTCGCCAGGGATTCAAGCGACTCGTGGTCGTGGTCGGCTACCTCGAGCCACAGATCCGAGAATTCTTGGACGGCTGCGCCGGAGACCTTGTCGTCGAATATGTGCGCAATCCGATCTACCGAACGACCAACAATATGTATTCGCTTTGGCTCGCGGGGAAAGCAATTCAGGAGTCCTTCCTCCTGGTGGAGAGTGATCTGATCTTTGATGCTCAGCTGCTCGAAGGTCTCCTTGTTCCTGACAAGATTGCGATCTCGCGCGTTCTTCCCTGGATGAATGGCACAACGATCACGATGGACTCGTCGGGCTATGTCAAGTGTTTCAACGATGCTCCGAAATCTGACGAATTTTCGGCCGGCCCATCTCGCGCTGACGACATGCGGTACAAGACCGTCAACATCTCCAGCCTATCGAGATCTACGTGGAGCGTCGTCCTTCCTCGCCTCAAACAGGCCGTCGACGAGGGTCGGGTGAACGTCTACTACGAGGTGATCTTCGCGGAGATGGTCGCGGATGGCAGCCTTTCGCTCGAATGCGTCCTCTTCGATTCGAATCGATGGTACGAGGTGGATCGACTCGAGGACGTGGTCGGCGCGGAGCGCATGACCAGGGGAACAATCGCCGGGCGATCCAGGCTCTCGCTTCCCGCATTGGCCAGCGCGGCCGGGGTCTATATATGATGTCCAAGGGCTCCAGAGCGCAGACGCCAAGTCGACGAGAAGAAGATCTTTCGACTGCGACCAAAGGCTCAACACCCGCTGCTCGAGAATCCTCATCGGAGTCTGCGGGACCCTCCCCCGGTTCTGCACCGCTTCTCGACTACGCCACCGTGAGCAGCTACTGGAGCAAGGCAGAACCGTCCATCATGGGGCCGTACATGATGGATGGGTTTGGCTTTCCTGCGAGTGCGGGCAAGTACCGCTTCGACGCCGAGTGCGAGATCGTTCAAAGGTTGATTCGAAATGCGAAGATCGATTCTGTTGGCACGGTTCTGGATCTCGGTAGTGGCGTCGGCTTCTGGGCCGAGCATTTCGCACGGGAATTCGAAAAGGTCATCGCCATCGAAGCCAGTCCACCTCTCTACGAGGCGATGGTGACGCGCTGCTCCCAGTATTTAAATGCGACGCTCATCAACGATGACGTACTCGGCTTCGAACCGAACGATCGATACTCGATCATCTTCCTCGGTGGCATGCTCATGTACCTCAATGAAGACGACGTCATCAGGTTGTTTGCGAAATTGACACCGTTCCTGGAACCGGGCGGCATCGTATTGTGCCGTGAAAGCACAGTAAGAAATGGCACCCTCACGCGACAGGGCGACTATCAGGTGGTCTACCGGTCAGTTCAAACCTACTCGAGCCTGTTCGCAAAGTGCGGGCTTTCGATCGACCACGTCGAACTGAACACGCCGTACTACTTGATGCAGATGGGCTGCGAATCCATCAAGAAATGGAAGTCGATCATGCCCTCATCACTTCAGGCCATTCCCATCGTTGGGAGACTGACCTACGGACTGCTTCGAACGGCCGGCGCAGCGCTCACCCATTTTTCGGACACCTTTGGAAAGGATTTCCCAGAACTGACGAACCACTTCTTCGTATTGCGAACGGCCTCAGACGCTCGAGCACGCCCTTGCTCCGGAATGGATTGACGGAAGATCTAATTCGACGACTCACCGAATGCTGATTTACAAGAACATTCCCAATATTGTTTCAATTCTCGGAGTCCTTCCTCTCGCGTTGCTCCTTCGAGAAGATGGTTTTCAGTACGTTCTCCCCCTGCTCCTCTACAACAACGTCATGGACGACCTCGACGGCATCCTGGCGACGAAGCTGAATCTCAAGAGCCCATTCGGTGCGGTCCTCGACAATGTTTGCGACGCGGTCTCCCACATCCTCTTCGCGCTAGCTGTAGGCATGCATTACGGCGGACCTTGCGCAGTGCTGTCGCTCATGGCCGCGATCTCAATCTTGGTGCGTGTGGTTTCTCGATTGGTCCCAAAATCAACAACCGACGGAGGTTCTCCCACGAATGAGTTGATGCGGCACATTCTCTTCGCCCTCGTCGTCACTCAGCATTTTGGAGTCTCGCCGGAACCGTTTCTCGCTGCGGCGTTCGTCCTGAACGCGGTATCGATGCAGGTGTCCTATCCACTACGACACTCGATCCGAAGCCTCACGACTTCAGCCAGATCGATCGCCGGTGTCAACGTCGCGTTGGCGGCTGCCTGGTGGTTTCCAATAGCCTCTCCGATGATCGCGGCATGTTTCGTTGCGACCTACCTCTACTCGCTGATCGCGGGAGGGCTATCGTCGCTCAGAGGCGACCTTCCAGCATGACCGAGGATGATCACGAGGAGTCCGATCTTCCCTGGCGATTCCTCATCGGAAGCAGCATGTGTCTCGGATATGCGGCCCTGATGCTATGCCGGACGACGGTGAGCATCGCCGGCCCGGCCTTGTTGCTCGACGACGACCTCCAGCTCACCAAGACGACGTTCGGCATGATCCTCGGCTGGGGCATGGCGGGTAATCTTGCCGGAAAGCTGACCAACGGAATCCTCTCCGACAAAACTGGTGGCCCCCGCGTTTTCATATATGCGCTTGGACTTTCAGCTGCCGCCATTGGACTTTTCGGCGCCGCTTCCGAAATCAAGGCCTTTTGCCTGCTCTATTTCATCACTCTGTTCGCCAAATCGGCGGGTTGGCCCGCGATCGCCGCGATGATCGGCTCATGGTTTCCTACTCATACCCATGGACGGATGTGGGGATTCATTTCCACGAGTTCCCGAGCCAGTTCCTTGGGATCCACATTGCTACTCTCCAGTCTGCTCTATTTCGTCAGTTGGCGATGGCTCCCTTTCATCGCCGCGGGCATCACGATTTGCGTCGCCGGGTTACTGTCAAAGTATCTCCTTACGCAACCTCCCGACACCGCGGCGCGAAAAGAGCCACGCCCCTCAACTTCCGATCCCGATGCAGAGCATCCCTTGGACAATCTGGAATGGCGTGACGCGCTCATCGTCTTCGTCAAGCTCCCGCGGTTTTGGCTAATCAGCCTTGGCCTCATGAGCCTGGCGGTGCTTTTCGAATTCCAGGTTTTCATCCCCATCTATCTGCATGAATCCCTCGGCCTATCTCCCGCGCAGGCCGGCACGGCAAGCTCCATCTTTCCCGCCGGATGCCTTCTCGCAGTTCTAACGGGTGGCCTGGTTTACGATAAGTTGACCAAGAAAGTGCTGCCGCTGGTGCTGGGTGGCATGCTCGCAATGAGTACCGCCAGCCTAACGTTTCTGTGGGCTCTGCCGCGCTTCGAGTTCGGTCACCAAACCCAGTTAATCTCAACAGGGGTGGCAATACTGATATTTGGATTCTCTATCGCACCAGCCTATTACATTCCGATGGGAGTCTTCTCCATTGATTTCGGCGGCAAACATCGCGGGTTCTTGATTGGACTGATCGACGCGCTGGCCTATGCCGGAGTAATCGTATTCGATTTCGTCGGGGGATCGGTTGCAGATCAAGCCGACGGCTGGGCAAGCTTTCTTGCGATTCTGTTTGGCATTTCCGTCGTCGCCACCGTGACGATGACGTTGTTCCTGTGGGCAGACTACAGGGCATCCGAAACGGCGTGGCTCTATCCCCGAAAGAATGCGCATCAATCTTGAATACAAGAATTCGAAAACAGATGCATTGCGCAGTGCTCGGACCGACCTTCTCTCGGTCGAGGTCTTCGAAATTCGGCAAGACGTCGCTACGAGGGAGTACTCTTGAACAGAAAGGCTTTGGGGACTGCGCGTCTCAGGAATGGACCTCCTTGGCCATCATCTAGGCAGATGATGGCAGGATGTCCGGCTCGATCTGTAATTTCACACCCGCTGCCTTTCAAGGAGTGCAAGCGAAGTCAATCCAAGCATCAGCAACACGAGTGTCACCAGCCCCGTAGGTCCAGATCCTGCTGACGGGCTACAAGCTGCTTTTTGCGACCGGCCTTCGGAAGGGCGAGGCGCTTGGTCTCAACTGGGCCGACATCGATTTCGACCGGCGTGTGATCACGGTGCGACGTTCCTCAACTTCCGCTGGCGTCTCGACGCCGAAGAGCGGACGAGCCCGCCGAGTCCCAATGACTTCCGCGCTGGCCGAAACACTCTTCGACCTTCTAGGTGTTCGTCAAAGCCAACGAATCGCAAATGGATGGCCAGATACGCCCGAATGGATCTTCTGCACGTCAAAGGGAACGGGATTCAATCCCCGAAACATCCAGCGAACCTTTGATCGAGTCCGGCGACGCGCTCAGAAGCGGGGCGTTCGTCCCCTCTCGATGCACAGCGCACGGCATAGTTGGGCGACCTGGGCGCTGCAAGCGGGTAAGAGCGTGAAGTGGGTGGCCGACACTCTTGGTCACGCGGACCCGACGATGACGCTTCGAGTGTACGCGCACGCCATGCCCGAAGACGAAACCGATCTGTCGTTTGCCGATTTGGACGGCGACAAACGGCGCAATACGGCGACAGCCGAACTCGGTGAAGTTTTGAAAGAACGTAACTATGCGGAATCAATGGCACGCCGGGAGGGATTCGAACCCCCGACCCTCAGGTTCGAAGCCTGATGCTCTATCCAGCTGAGCTACCGGCGCGCGGAGGTGGGAATGGCAACCGTGTCTGGCACGGCAACCTGAAGGCGGGGCGGAAGCTAGCAGAATCGCTCGACAGCGTCCGCCGATCGCGACAACATGGTTGGAGTCGCATTGACTCCATGCAGTCAGGAGAACACCGCCAATGGGCCAGCAAGAAGAGGACAACAAGGATCTCGCGCGCCGGATGATCGAGGCGCTTTCGGCCGCGAGCGTCGAGTTCGTCGAGCAGAACTATTCCGAGGATTTCAGGATTTGGACGGCCGGCTCTCTGCCGTTCAGCGGCGAGGGCGACAAGGCCTCGGCCGTTGCCGGTATGCCGGCGATTCTGGGGATCTTTCCGGGCGGACTGCGATTTTCGATCGTCGCGATGACTGCGGAGGGGGATCGGGTGGCGATCGAGGCGACGAGTGAAGGGGAAACAGCGTCGGGTGGGCACTACGAGCAGACGTACCACTTCCTGATGCGCGTGCGCGACGGTCAGATCGTCGAGTGGAAGGAATACCTGGATACGGAGCACGCTCGAAAGATTCTCGTCGAGTCTTGAATGCAATCGCTTGCGATCACAGACTCGGGATCTTACGGCGCTCGCTTTGAGTGTTAGGCGCTCCGCCTAGAACTTGTAGCGTATGGCGAAGACCGCTTCGTGTGCGTCGTATTCGGTCTCGATTCGCCTGGAAGTATAAACAGTCGGAATGGCGATTGGATCGGCCCTGCCACGATCGTCCACATTATCCGGGTCGAAGAGACCGATGTCTCGACCCGGATAATTGATGTCGGCGTCCGTAGTGGCGATGTATTTGTATCCGAAGGAGAGATCGATCAAGTCGTTCACGGGGTACGTGCCGCCGATCATCAGACTCCACGTAAAGACGTGGTCGCGTCCTTCGACGGACGTTTGCAGCGGGCCACCGAATTCACTCTGGTTCTTTGCGTCGATTTCGAGTCGACCCCATCCGATCCCCGCGCCGAAATAAGGGATGACGCCAATTCCAAGGTCATAGTCGACGTATCCGTTCGCCATGACCGAGAGCAGGGCCGTGTATCCCTGGGCGGGGGGGGCGTTGGCCCTTGATCGGCATCCGATCGACTTCCGTTCGGTGGTAACCGAGTTGGAGGTCAGCTCGAAAGTTCTCATGAAATCTCATGCCGATCGCGCCACCGACATTGAATCCGAAATCGGATTCCGTTCGGCCTTCAAAGGACTCGGGTGCCGGATTGGCGCCGATCAGTCGCTGGTAGGGCACGTAAGTGGCACCACCGCTGTATTCGAGATACAGCTCGTTATCGGCAGCCACTGCGGTCAGCGGGGTCAGCGGGATGCACAGCGTGACGGCGCACGAAGCGAGGATCACGAGCGCCTTTGACATTCTCTCTGCAATCACACGGGGCTCCTTACCGGCGGACGGGACTCTGACACAACTGACACAATTTTCATTTGATCGCGTCACCGGATCGGTAGACATCGGGCAGTGCGGTTCAGGGTTGCCCTTCGCAACTGCAGCGAGTTCGGGCAGACACGCAGTCGAATAA
>CAWLAJ010000138.1:0-10855 GCA_963854795.1 Deltaproteobacteria bacterium UBA4427
TCTTGCGTCTAGCCGGACGCTACGCCGACATCGTCGGAATCAATCCGAAACTCATCGAGGGCAAGGTCACAAAAGACACGCCCGCGGACAGCACCCCCGAGCGCATTCGCGAGAAGGTCGCCTGGGTGCGCGAAGGCGCCGAACAGGCCGGTCGCAATCCCGACGACATCGAGTTCAACTCGCTCACCTTCGTCACCGCGATCAGCGACAACGTCGAGGGACTTCGCGCAGGCCTCGCCCAGAACAGTGGCATGACCGTCGATCAAGTCGCCGACTGCCCGCTCTTCCTGACCGGCTCGGCCCAGGAAATCCGAGATCGACTCGAGAAACGTCGGGAAGAAACCGGCATCAGCTTCATCGTGATTCAGGGCGGAGACAAGGTTGTCCTCGAAAATTTCGCCAAGGAGATCGTCGGCCCGCTCGCCGGCTAGAGCCAAATTTCACCAACGCGCCCGCCTCATCCAGCCACGCCACACTCGCGAACAAACGAGTCACGAAGGAGAAAAGATGTCGACATCCATTCACTCGGGCCAAACGGCTCTCGTCACCGGCGGAGCTTCCGGAATCGGCCGCGCCGCGGCCCTTCTCTTCGGACGCGAGGGGGCGCGGGTTTGTGTCGCCGATCTCGACGGGCCCGGCGCAGAGAAGGTCGCGCAGGAGATCAAGGACTCCGGAGGCGAGGCCGTTGCCTGTGTCGGTGACGTCGCGACGGTCGAAGGAAATGATGCGATGGTCGCTGCGACTCTCGTTGCCTTTGGCGCTCTCGACGTGGCCTATCTGAACGCCGGCATCGCCCGAGGTTCGACGATTCGAGGAGGCAACGTCGAGGATTGGGATCAGGTGATCGCTGTCGATCTGCGAGGCGTCTTCCTGGGGTTGCGCGCAGTCATCGAACCCATGGTCTCGGCGGGTCGCGGCGCGATCATCTGCACGGCGTCCGTAGCCGGCCTTCGTGGCGGTACGAATATGCCATCGTATTTCGCGGCCAAACATGGGGTGGTCGGACTCGTAAAATGCGCCGCGGCGGAGTTCGCCTCACTCAATGTTCGGGTGAATGCCGTCTGCCCCGGTGTCATCGACACACCGATTCTGGGCCCGGCACACGGGGTCGAGGCGATCACCAACATACTCGGACGCGGCCACCTTCTCGACCGCGTCGGCCAGCCCGATGAAGTCGCACAGCTGGTTTCCTTCCTGGCGAGTGATCGCTCATCGTTCATCACGGGCGCCGCGTACCCGATCGACGGCGGCATGACCGCGGCGCTGACTGCGGGAAACGCTTCAGACATGGACGAAGGCGAAATGGAGAAGCTCTTCGAACAATTTTCGTCAGGAGTGCCGGATTCGAACTAGCAACCGGGAACAGGGTGAGAGCCTGCGCTGCGCTAGCCTGATCGCAGAGATCTGCGGGGTTTGAGCATGATTCGAGATCGCGACACGGTACTGATCACGGGCGCTTCGAGTGGGATCGGACTGGAGCTCGCTCGCGTCTTCGCAGAGCATTCATTCGACCTGGTGCTCGTGGCAAGGCGTCAGCGTGAACTCGAAAAGCTGGCAGAATATTGTCGCGAGAAATACGCGGTCGCGGTCGATGTCATCGCGATGGATCTGCTCGAACAAGATGCGCCCGCAAAACTGGTTCAGCAGCTCGTCGATAGCGAGCGTCCAATCGATGTACTCGTGAACAATGCCGGACTCATGGACATGGGACGCTTCGCGGAGATCGACCTCGATCGCCACGAACGACTCCTGCAGCTGAACGTCCTTGTGTTGACGTCTCTGGCACACCGGTTGCTTCCTGAGATGATTCGCCGTGGACGCGGACGGATCCTGAACGTCGCGTCGACCTCGTCCTTTCAGCCAGTGCCTACGCTGGCCCTCTATGCCGCGAGCAAGGCCTTCGTCCTGTCACTTTCGGAATCGCTCTGCGAGGAATTGAAGGAAACAGGCGTCACGGTCACCGCGCTATGTCCGGGAATCACCAAGACGGATATGTTCGACCGAGCACACGAGGAACACGACAGCGTTCGCAGTCTCCCGGGCTTCTTTCTCTCCGACGTCGAAGACGTGGCGCGGGAGGGTTTCGAAGCGTGTATAGCGGGACGTGCCGTGGTCGTTCCGGGCTTTCCGAACCAGATTCTGGCGAGCGCCGTCGGCCTCTATCCCCGCTGGCTGGTTCGCGGAATCGGGGGAATCATCGGGAGACGAACTACACGTTAGGACGCGTTAGGGCGTGTTGGGAACAGGCTTCCCTACGGCTCTCGCTACGAGAATTGAAAAGACCAGAGGAGTCAAGAAGACATGGGCGTACTAGACGGAAAGATTGCAATCGTCACCGGGTCGGGCCGAGGGATTGGACGAGAGATCGCGCTGAATCTCGCGTCCGAGGGTGCAAGAGTCGTGGTCAACGATCTTGGCGGAGATGTCGACGGTGGTGGTGCAGGCAGAATCGCGGACGAGGTCGTCGCGGAGATCGAGGCCGCGGGTGGCCAGGCCGCTGCGAATTACGACTCGGTCGCAACGGTCGAAGGCGGCAAGGCCCTCTTCCAGACCGCGATCGATCGCTTCGGCGGTCTCGACATTCTCGTGAACAACGCTGGGATTCTCCGCGACAAGACGATCTTCAATATGGAAGAAGCAGATTGGGACGCCGTGATTGCGGTCCATCTCAAGGGACACTATTGCTGCACTCGACCCTTCGCCCAATACATCCGAGAGTCCCGCCGCGAGAATTGTCGCGTCATCAACTTTTCCTCGGTCTCCGGCCTCTATGGAAATTTCGGACAAGCGAATTATGCGGCCGCCAAGGCCGGCATCGCCGGATTCACGCGAACCCTCGCTCTGGAATTGAAGAAATACGGTGCCACCGCGAATGTCATCTCACCCGGCGCCGCCACTCGCATGACCATCGATCTGATCAAGGGCAGTGGGCGCGAGGTGGACCTCGATAATCCCCTCGAAGGCGGCAAGCCGATCGCAAGGGTCGTCACTTGGTTGGCTTCGCAGGCAAGTCAGGAATTCACGGGCGAGATCGTTCACGTGATGCGCGGGCTGGTCGGAATCATGCAACAACCCGCAGTGATCCGGTCCTATACGAATGATCACCTACTCGAACTCGACGAGCTCGATGCCTTGATGCCCTCGCTGCTCGAAGCCCGAGCCGAGAATATCGAGCGGGCGAAAAAGGGCGGCGAATCGGCGTAACGAGGGGCTCTACTTCCCCGAAGTCAGCGCGGGTCAGCGCCAGCGACAATCAGCCGATCGGAATGAGTTCTCCATCGCGCCGCTCGAGATGTGTGCATCGGTCGTCGAGCAGCTCGAGAAAGAGATCTCGCTCCTTCGGTGAAATCAGGTAGTCACCGAATTGGCTCGGATAGCCGATCCACAAGCTATCCGTGTGAAAGTCGAAGCTAAGCCCGATCGTCTTCCGCTTGCGCGAAACCTCCTGAATTTTTCTCATCTCGAGTATTCGTGACAACGGCCTCGGTCAGCACGATCTCCTGAATCTGTGCTTCGGATGAATCCGGCGCGACGACCGTCAACTCGATGGTCGACGGAATCGAAGCCACAGCAGGCTGTGCCTGCCCGGAACTCTGCGAAGGCATCTCGTAGAGAAGACTCAACATCTGTTCGGTCGACGGATGGCCGGGCGACAACGCCAGAATTCTCTTGCAGCTCGCCATGGCACGAGCGACGAAACCGACATCGACCTGCAGACTGGCCGCGCGAACCAACGCGTTCAACTCATTGGCTTCATCGCCTCGCTGCCGATAGATTTCGGCGCGTCGCTTCGGCCACGCGGGATCATTGGGATCCAGCTCCTAGAGTGCGGCCAGTGCGTTGAGCGCCCGGTCCCCATCGTTGTCGACCAGGGCCTCCTCGAATACATCGATCAGCGCAAGTAGGCGGGAAGTCTCCATCGCTTCTCTCATCGAGTAGCCACGAAGAAAGCTTAACGGGGATGTCGGACCGATGGGTTGCCCATTCACGAAGGAGAGCCGAGAGGAAGACACGCCTCGGGCCCTCTCCGGAGATGCGATCCGGAGATATGCCCTGGGCTCTCGAGCGGTGCCCCTCTCGAAGATTCTTCAGGGTCCGGGCGAGCGCAGATCCCCGTTCGTCTCGATATCCAGGGGAAGCGGAGCGATATCGATCTCGGGTGGCGGAGACCCTTCGTCCGGGATCGCTTCGGAGCCAGGCTCGTCGCGCTCTTCGACCTCCCCCTCTGAGCCCGACTCAGCCGAGACCGATTGGGCGACTTCTGCTGCATGGACGTCCGAAGCCTCCGGCTCCGCCGTCCGCCGATCGATAAAGTGCGCAACGGTGGCATGGCGCAAGGTCTCGAAGGCCTCGCGAACGTCGGCGACGAAGTCTTGCAGGTCGGGAACGAGTTCGTAGTCGGCGCTGAATCCCCAACAGAGCTTGCCGTCGTAGCTGAAGAGCGCCACGCCCAACCCGGCACCCGGCATCAGTGGCACCAGGGGATAGAGTGCCAGAAGTCGGGCGCCTAGCATGTAGAGGGGGATCTGCGGTCCGGGCACGTTGGTCACGACCATGTTGACCGGGCCCGTGCTCTGCATCCGACCGAGTCCGCGTGCCAGCAGCGGTGCCGGAACCCACTCGGCGAGTTGCGTAATCGCGTCGACGACCAGAGCCGATTCCGAAGTCTTGCGCAATTCGGTTTCTTTCTGGACCGCCCTGACCTGTTCGAGGGGATCATCGATGTCGAGAGGAAGTGGAATGATCCAGGTCGCCACGTGATTGCCCTGGCGGGCATCGTGTTCGGGTCGGCGCGTGTTGACCGGCGCGGCGACACGAAATTTCATGTCGCGATGATCGACACGTCGCCTGAAGAAATAGCGTCGCATCGCCCCCGCCACCGTGGCGAGAACGACGTCATTCACGGTGCAATTGAGGACCTTCCGAAGATCGCGGACATCTGCGAGCGGCATCGTCAGCCATTCGAGTCGCCGGTGCGGGCCGAGCTCCCCATTGATCGGTGTTTCCGTCGTCGTATGCAGGACCTGACTCATCAGGTCCTTCATCGCACGAAACCGTTTTTCCAAACCAACGGCCGGCGTCTCCAAAGGCGAGGACCTTTCTTCGATCGATCGACTGGGCGAGGGACGGGACGAAAGCGCAGCCTCGCGCAAGATCTTGAGCGGTCGGCTCAGTCCAAGGCCAATCGAATCACGCAGAAGCTCGGCCGACGTCGGCGCCGGGCGCGGCATATAGGGCAAGGGCTTACTTGGCTGGTCGGTCGCAGAGGTCGACAACAAGATCTGTGACAGGTCGGCGCCTGCCGCGCCGTCGATCATACAATGATGAATCTTGTTGAGCAGCGCGAATTGCTCTCCGCCCTCGACACCCTCGATTACCCAGACCTCCCAGAGCGGATGCCTGCGATCGAGAGCGCGCGCGTGGATACGCGCCGCAATCTCCTTCAATTGCTCCCGGGTGCCAGGCTTGGGCAGCGCGATATGTCGGAAGTGGTAACCGATGTCGAAATGACGGTCGTCGACCCAGATCGGCCATCCCTCGATCGGCGTCCATACGATCTTCTGTCGATAGCGCGGGATCCAGTGAAGTACGCCTTCGACGGCGTCCCGATATCGACGAGCGTCGATACTCCCGTCCCTGCGCCGAAGCGATCCCGCATCGAAAATGGCCAGGCCGCCGATATGCATCGGCTGATTCGGTCCCTCGGACCAGAGAAAGCCCGCGTCCAATGCGGAAAGTCGCTCGTAGGCATAGCGTGCCATTTTTCGCCCTCCATGAGTTTTCGCGGGGGCGGTCAGAGCGATTCGTATACCGTCATTCGACTAATCTCCACCCCCTACCATTCAAAGTCACATTCATGTATTGCAATTTCGATGCCATGCGAGATCGTCTCGCCAACTCTCTCACATGACTCTTGGACGAGGGCGAGGGCTGGCGAGGTGAATTTCTACGCAGTCGAGGCATGACATCGGGCAGCCCCTATCCCTCGTCCAAGTTCTAGAAAACCACTGCCTCGCTCTATGGGAACTGGCGCGAAACGCGCACGCCTAGAGCGGAGGTGTCACATAAATGTTCATCGGGCGGCTTGGTTCTTCGACTTCACTCGCCGCCTGACTCTGGAACTTCGCCATCAGCAACCGCACGACTCGCGCCGCGACGATCGGGTAGGTGTGATCGAGGTCCCAATCGCAGTCGTCGGTCATATGCTCTTCACGAATCAGTTCGCGAGCGCTGCGATGGGTATATCGAACGATCTCGAGCCAGGTCGAATGCTCCTCGGCCTCGGCGAGGTCTTTCAGCCAACCCAGAAACATCGTCTGCGCTTCTGGATCGAGCGACTCGAGCAACATCTGGCTCAACCAGGCCTGGGAATCGTAGTCCTCGGGCGTGGGCTCATGCAGTTTCAGTTCGCGCGCGATCTCGTGGCAGACCTCACGGGTCACGAACGTATCGCTTGCGGGATGACCGATGAACCCGGTCTCGAACCGACGCAGACTCTTCTCTGCGACGTTCTTCGCTTGGATCCAGGCATCTCGATGTGCGTGTTCCCTGGCTTCCTTCTCGCATCTTTCGAGAAGTGCATCGGGGTCGGTATGAATCTGGTCAGGATGGCGGGTGAGCCAGTTTTCGAGTTCCAGGCGTTCCATGGTCGTCCTCCCTCGCCTCTCGGGGGGCCTGGTGGGCCTCCGCGGGGCAGTGCAAATACATGCACCTCTGGGTTCGACGCCGAAACGATCAATCGGAACAACACCGCAACACTGCTTCACAACTTCAGCAGACGAGTCGGCGCCGGCGAGCGCAAATTCTCCGCGAGTGTACCACGGGTCCGCAAGGGACGAATCCGATTCGGGCGTCGCCGACCCCGATTCACGGCAACCGTCGCCGAAGATCTGCGAATTTCCTCGATTCTCGTACCGATCAAAAAGTTCACAAGCAACCCGATCGTCACAATGGCAATCAGGCGCGGTATCGACGACGCTAGATTCCATCGCCTGCGAACTCCGCCGAGGAATCATTGATGCAAGGCAATGGTCTACTTTCGTTCCGGTCCAATCGCTCAGCCGTCCTGGGCCAGAGATCGGCGAGTCGGTTCCCGCGCCTCGCGATCTCCTGATCTCGGCCCGACGAGGCGCACGACGTTCGCTCCGAGCCGCAGCAGCATCCGATGCACGTTTTCGAGCTCGCCATCGTCGAGGATCAGGATCGAAGATTGAATCGTCATCACTCTTCAATCGACCACGCGAGGCAACGACTGGAGAAGGCTCTAGAGCGTCGTCCAGAGGCGATCACCGGGTGACGGGCGACGACGCAAGACCGTTGGCCGCCCCGTCCTACCAGCCCGCCAGATCCGCCGCGCGATTCTGATGAACGCGTGGCGTTCCCAGGAACACACGATCGAACATCGCCCGCTTGAAGAGGATCTGCGTATCGCCTTCCCAGGTAAACCCGATTCCGCCATGCGCCTCGGTCGCGTCGCGCGCCACTTGCTGAAACCGTTCCGTGATATGGCTCTTCGCGATCGCGGCGGTTCGCTCGCTCTCTTCCGGAACGTGGTCGAGCGCGTGGGCCGCATACCAGTAGAGGGCCCGAGTTGGCTCGATCTCCACCGCCATATTCGACAGCTGATGCTTGAGCCCCTGAAAATGCCCGATCGTCACCCCGAATTGTTCGCGGTTCTTGGCGTATTCGACGCTCATGTCGACGAGTTTCATCGCGCCGCCGAAGGCGTCAGCCGAAACCAGCACGAGGCCCACGTCACGAACGCGAGTCGCTGCCTCGTCACCGCCCTCTTCGAGGAGTTCGATCGGAGTCGAGTCGAAGCTGACCCGAGCGATTCGACGCGTTCGGTCGGCGCCTTCGATACGCTGGATCTCGACGCCCGTCGCGTTGCGATCCACCACGCCGAAGCGCCCTCCGGCCAACCCGACGACGAAGAGATCCGCGTGCTCGCCGAATTCGACGATCTCCTTGGTTCCCGAAATCGTCGCGCCGACTTCGATCGTCCAATCGTCGGGAAGCCAGCGGCCCCCCTCCTCCGCGAGCGCAACCGTCGCAAGCGTATCTCCACTTGCCAGACCGGGAAGCCAACGTCCCTTCTGATCGTCGCTGCCCGCGAGCGAGATCGCGAGACTCGCCAGGGAGTGGCTCAAGTAGGGTACCGGCGCGGACAGTGAACCGAGCGTTTCGGCGGCGACGGCGAGGTCGAGGACCTCGAGTTCGCTGCCGCCGTATTCGCCGGGCAGATGGATGCCGGCCAGACCCAGTTCAGCGAGACCCTTCCAAAGGACGGGATCGAAGCCGACTTCGTCGTCGTAGAGTTCACGAAGACGCGCGGGCGGACATTCGTTGTCGATGAATTGCGCGACGGTTTCCTGGAGCAGGCGTTGCTCGTCCGAGAGATCGAAGTCCATTCCTAATTTCCCTTGCTTTGATTGGCGGCGGCGTCGCGCGGGAGTCCGAGACCGCGTTCAGCGATCACGTTGCGCTGGACGTTGGCGGTCCCGCCGGCGATCGCGATGCCGAGCGATCCCATGTATTGGCTGATCCAATTCGCGGCGGACGGCCGTGTCCCCGCGGTTCCGAGGCCCGCAGCGCGAGGCGCCCCGAGGCCTTCATCGCCGAGAATCTCCATCGCTAGATGGGCGACCTTGTGTCCGATGTTCGTTGAATTCAGCTTGTTCATGATTCCGATGAGGCCCGGGTTCTCGCCCTTCAGTCTCTTGGACGTCTGCAAGAAGCCCGAATACTGATGGGCCCGGATATAGCCTTCGATCCGAACGAGTTCGCGACGAACGCCGGGATCCTCGATGGCCGGTTTTCCGTCGATGTCTCGGGATTTGGCGAGGTCGACGAGCGCGCCGAGAAGGCCCAATGACTGAGCCGCGTTGCCGATCGAGTTTCGCTCATGCTTGAGTGTCGTGCGCGAGACGAGCCAACCCTCGCCGCGCTTCCCGACGATCCAATCCTTGGGTGTGCGCACGTCGTTCAAGAAGACTTCGTTGAACTCGGAAGACCCGGTCATCTGCCTCAAGGGTCGAACATCGATGCCCGGTGTCTTCATGTCGATCAGCAGATAGGAGATCCCCGCGTGCTTCTTTTCGGCGGGTTCCGTCCGAACGAGACAGAACATATAGTCCGCACGCTGTGCGCCGCTGGTCCATATCTTCTGTCCATTGATGACCCATTCGTCGCCGTCGATCTCACCCTTCGTCATCAGACTCGCGAGATCGCTGCCGGAGCCGGGTTCGCTATAGCCCTGACACCAGGTGATCTCACCGCGAATCGTGGGTCCGACGAATTTTTCCTTCTGCCATTCTTCACCACGATCTAGCAGCGTCGGCACGAGCATCATCGTCCCGATCCCGGCTGGTTCCATCGGCGCATGCGCCATGGCGAATTCCTCGCGAATCACCTGTCCTCGAAGCGCATCGGCTGCCTGCTCCGAGCCGCCGTATTTCTTCGGAATGTTTCGGCAGAGATAGCCCTCGGCGATTGCGCGCTCGCGGAAGAGCTTCGTTCCATCCTCGCGAGACAACTTGGCGTCGTCGCCCTTGAGCGGCCAGTTCGCGCCAAGAAATCGTTTCACCTCGCCGCGATAGTCTTCGGTCTCTTGGCCATACGAGAGATCCATCCAAACCTCCATTCCGTCACCACACCACGCGGCGCCAGGAAATTGGAGAGCTCGTCGTGGGTCGGAACTAGGAGTCTCGGACGCGTTGACACGAACGTCAATACGGTCGGGCGCCGACAGAATGGGGATTCGGGCGGGCTGGCTAGCCCTCTTCGCCGAGGGCCTCTTCCAGGAAGGCCTGGAGCTGCGCGCGATGGATACGCGGGCTGCCGGCGGCCGGGCTCGCGGCCTCTTCTCGTCCGGCGTATTGCAGGCTGCTCTTGTCGCCGACGACGGATTGGAGCCGATCGCGGATGAAGGTCCAGGCGCCCATGTTGCGCGGCTCTTCCTGGCACCAGATGCGCCGGTCCGCGGAGTCGTAGCGGCCCATGACCTCCGTCAGCATCTTCTCAGGCCAGGGATAGAGCTGTTCGACGCGGATGACGGCGACTTCATGCTCGCGTCCGGCAAATCGCTTCGCGCGTTCTTCGACGAGATCGAAGTAGACCTTGCCGACACAAAAAATCAAGCGACGAACATCGCTTGCGCGAGCCGCCGCGATTGGATCGTCGATGACTTTTTGAAAATGGCCATCCGTGAAGTCGGCGACTCTCGAGGAAGCCTTGGGGTGGCGAAGCAGACTCTTGGGCGTAAAGACGATGAGCGGGGCGCGATAGGTCCGCCTCATCTGTCGTCGCAGGACGTGAAAGAACTGAGCGGACGACGTGCAGTTGACGACTTGCAAGCTGTCTTCGGCGCAAGTCTGGAGGAAGCGTTCGACTCGAGCACTCGAATGTTCCGGCCCCTGCCCTTCATAGCCATGAGGCAAGAGCATGACGAGTCCGCTCATGCGTCCCCATTTCACGTGAGCCGAGGTAATGAACTGATCGATGATGACCTGAGCACCGTTCGCGAAGTCGCCGAATTGTGCTTCCCAGAGAACCAGGGTGCTTGGATCGGCAAGGCTGTAGCCATACTCGAACCCAAGAACGGCGGCCTCGGAAAGCAGACTGTCGTAGACCTCGAAGCGCGCCTGGGTATTGCTGATGTGGTCCAGCGGCGAATACTCTTCGCCGGAATCCTGATCGACGAGCACGGCATGGCGGTGGGCGAAGGTTCCGCGAGACGAATCCTGCCCCGAGAGTCGGACCGGCGTCCCTTCGAGGACGAGCGAGCCGTAGGCCAGCGCTTCGCCTAGCCCCCAGTCGATCCCCGTATCCTCGGCGACGGCTTTCGCGCGGGCGT
>CAWLAJ010000139.1:0-10834 GCA_963854795.1 Deltaproteobacteria bacterium UBA4427
CGTCGGCATCGCGAGTCGTCACGATTTCGAGCGAGACATCTTCGCGCAGTGGCATACGCAGATCGATCAGCGCTCCGTCGATGCGGCCGGCGAGGGCCGCCTTCGCGAGTCCCGGACCAATCTTCTCGGCGACGTCGAGCACGGTCTGGCCGGCTTCGAACTCGAGGATCGTGCCATCGGGCAAAGTAACGTTGATCGCGCTCATCGCTGAGGTTGCGCAAACGGATGGATGATTTTGACCAACAACAAACACCTCGAATCGTCGTCTTGTCCCGTCCGAGCTTGATGGGCTTCCCGGACTTCACGGACCTGTTTGACCGACTCACGATCAGTTCTGCGGGGAGTTCCCCCAGCTGGTAGGCACGGGCGGAATTGAACCGCCGACCCCCGCCATGTCAAGGCGGTGCTCTAGACCCCTGAGCTACGTGCCTAAACCCAGCTAAGGCGCCGGTTTAATTAGCCTTTTGGAAGAGCGGTGTCAAACTTTTTCCGCCGGGGCGAAACGCTGTCGGGATTTCCGGGTCGAGACCCCCCGAACGCCACGGATGCGATGACAGAAGACTGTCGGCGGAAGCTAGGAATCGCTGCCCTGTTCCTCTTCGTCCGGCTGCTCGGGTTCCGGAAACCATCGCCCCATCAATCGAATTCGGCGACCACGGGAATCGATGCCGATCGGTTCGAGAATCAGCCGCGAGTTTTCGAATCGGGCCAGTTTTGCCGAAAGCGTGCGGGGCTCGAAGGGCCCTTCGACCAGGAGCACCTGCCGCTCGCGAGAGAACTCGACGGTGCGGACGCGGGTCGCCCCGAACTGCTCGCGTAGCGCGACGAGCAGGACTTCGACGGCCTCGAAGCGCGACAGGCCGAGCAGTTCGACTGAAATGGCCTCTTCGGAGGGCACGGCCGCGCTTCGCGCGATCAGGCCCGCCTCTTCCAGCGCCGACGTCACCCGATCGACATCGACCAGGACTTCGACAACCACCACGTATTCCATCACCACTTCGGGGTCGTCCCGGATGAAGACCGGGACTTCGCCCTGATCGTCGAGAATCCGGTAGCTCCGCATATAGGGCAGAACATCCTTGCCGAGCGCCTTGCGCAACTCAGCAATCTGATCTTCCGACGGCCGGTCCGGATCCTCGACGAGCGGCTCCTTATCGACCGGTGGAAAAGACGGCGCCCGCGCCCCTTGGCCGGGGTCCCGGGAATCGATTGGCGGCAGAATGGGCTGGCCCGGCCGATGTCGAATCGGAGGCGCCGTTTCAATTCCAGGTTCGGCCGATTCGCCCGAATCGCTCGACGATTCCGGCTCGGACGGCGCGGCTTCGCCGATCAGCTCGAGGGCGACCCTCGAAACGCCTTCCCAACGTGCCTTGGCGATCGCTTCGTCGCGAGCGATCACACGCGTTCTCGTCGGCTCTCGAATGCCGTAATTGCCCATCGCCTCCACTCGCTGGAGTTCGGCATCTGCGAGCTGCGGCGCGATCAGAAGGAAGGCTAGACAAAGGGATGTCGCCAACCCGTGGCCGAACCGGATGTCTGCTTTTCCCATCTCGAAACTCCTCGCGCCGGGTAGCGATTCCCCGCGTATCCGTTCCCGCGCTGCGATGCCTGCGACCTAGATCGCCCGCTCCGCGACCGGCCTCCCGAAGAGACGATCCACTTCCTGACACAATTGGACCGACGGGGACACTCCGCGAATTCCGCCGACGCCAAGAATCGTCTCACTCTCGCCCGGGATGGTGATGTGGAGATAGACACCGCAGTCCCCGGCATGGGAGCTGAGTAGTGTCTTGAGCGCCAGCAAGCGATCTTTCGTCACCTCGGGCGATTGCACGCGTACGCGTAGACTGGCGGCGAGCTTTTCCTCCGCAGCATCGAGTCTAGTGACGTCTCGCACCAGGATCTTTGGAGGATCGCCCTCCTCGAGAGTCCCGTGAATGATCAAGGGAATGGGCCCACGCTCTCCGTCCTCACTCGTTTCGTCCTTTGCCTGACGCAGCAGGCTGATGTGCGTTTCGAAGGGCTCGGTGAATATCACCAGCTCAAAGCTGCCTTCTAGATCTTCGAGTGTTCCAAAGCCCATGCGTTGTCCGCGCTTGGTTCGCGTTTCGCGTAGGCCCGTGAGAAGCCCGCCCGCCCGAATTTCTCGCCCTGCCTTTCCGGCTGCCGTGAGCGAAGTCGTGTCCGTGAAGGAAGCGAGGAGCGGTCCGTGGGAACTCAGCGGATGTCCCGTGACGTAGAAGCCGAGCAGCTCCTTTTCGAAGCTCAGCCTTTCGCGCTCGTTCCAATCGGTCTTTTCGAGAAGTTTCGGTGCGTCGAGCCCGCCGTCATCCGTCATTGCACCGAACAGACTCTCCTGGCCGACCGCTCGATCCCTCTGCAGCGAGGCCGCGCGCTCCAGTGCCGTATCGATCGAGGCCCAGACCGAAGCCCGACCCGCGTGGAGCGAATCGAAAGCGCCGCATTTCACCAGCGCTTCGACCACCCGCCGATTGACCTTCCGTGCGTCGACACGATCTGCAAAATCGAAAAGACTCTCGAAGGCACCCTCGCGACGCGCTTCCAGAATGACTTCGATGGCGCCCGCACCCACGTTCTTGATACCCGCGAAACCGAAGCGAATCGCCCCGTCGACAACGCCGAAGTCGAGGTCCGACTCATTCACGTCCGGGGCAAGAATCTCGATCCCCTTTTCGCGTACATGAGCGATGTAGCGCGAGAGTCGATCGTGATTCGACGATTCGATCGTCAGAACCGAGGCGAGATATTCTGCTGGATGATTCGCCTTGAGGAAGGCCGTCTGATAGGTGATATACGCGTATGCGGTCGAGTGCGCCTTCGGAAAGCCGTACCCTGCGAATTCGACGATCAGGTCGAAGACGCGACCGGCCTCAACGCCGTCGATGTCGTTGGCGATCGATCCACTGATGAATCGTTCGCGCTGCTGCTGCATGACGTCGGCCTTTTTCTTGCCCATCGCACGGCGCAGAAGATCGGCCTCGCCCAGGCTATAGCCGGCCATCTTCTGCGCGATCTGCAGCACCTGATCCTGATAGACGATGACGCCGAGGGTTTCTTCGGTCAGATCGACGATCGTTGGATGGAGGTATTCGATTTTCGTGCTTCCGCTCTTTCGGGCCACATAGTCATCAACCATGCCCGATTGAAGCGGTCCGGGGCGATAAAGCGCCACGAGGGGAATGATCTCTCGAAACGTCGACGGCTTCAGTTTCAGCACCAGGTCGGTCATGCCCGAGGATTCCACCTGGAATACGCCTTCGGTATCCCCGCGGCAGAGCAGTTCGTAGGTCGCGGGGTCGTCCATGGCGACCGCATTGATGTCGAAATCGGCCATGCCAGGCTTTCGCCTGATCATGCGTTCCGCATCCGCCATCAGCGTGAGTGTCTTCAATCCAAGGAAGTCGAATTTGATCAGTCCAATCTGTTCGACGCAATTCATGTTGTACTGCGTCATGACGTCGCCGGACTTCGGATCCTTGTAGAGCGGAACCATCTCGATCAGCGGCCTCGTACCGACGACGACACCCGCTGCGTGCTTCGAGGCGTGGCGCGTGATGCCTTCGAGGTTTTGTGCCGTATCGAGCAATCTCTTGACCTGTCCGTCGCTCTCCATCAGCGCTCGGAGTTCCGGCGACCGCGCGATGGCGTCCTCGAGTTTGATTCCGAGCACTTCGGGAACCAGCTTCGCGATCCGGTCGACATCGCTATACGACATGCCCAATACGCGACCCACATCACGGATCGCGGCCTTGGCCTGAAGCGTTCCGAAGGTCACGATCTGAGCGACCTTCATCGCGTCGTAGCGCCCCTTGAGCGAGTCGCTCTCTGGCACCTCGCCGTCGTATTTCTCGGCCACGTAGCGGATGACCTGCTCGCGACCACGCATGCAGAAGTCAACGTCGATGTCCGGCATCGAAACCCGTTCGGGGTTCAGGAAGCGTTCGAAGATGATGTCATACTCGATCGGATCGACGTTCGTGATATTCATTCCATAGGCGACCAGGCTGCCCGCCGAACTGCCGCGTCCGGGACCTACGGGAATGTTATTCATCTTGGCGTAGTTGATGAAGTCCGCGACGATCAAGAAGTAGCCGGGAAAGCCCATTCCCTTGATCACTCCGAGCTCGTGCTCGAGGCGTTTTCGATAAACCTGGCGATCGCCGTCGAAAGGCTCGTCGACTTCCATGCCGAGCTTGTTCCGCAGACCGGTCCAGGCCTGCTCCTCCATCACTTCATCGAGACTCTTGCCCGCCGGAACCTGATAATCGGGCATGTGATACTCGCCCATCGGAATCTCGACGTCGCAGCGCTCGGCGATCTCGAGCGTCGTCTCGACTGCCTTGGGCACATCGTGAAAGACTTCGAGCATGGCATCGCCGTCTTTCACATAAAATCCGTGTCCATCGAATCGGAAGCGCTGCTCGTCACTGACATTCGAGGCGGTCCCGACACAAAGCAGCACATCATGGTCGTCGTGGTCATGTTCCTCGAGATAATGAGCATCATTGGTCGCGACGAGGGGAATTCCCAGATCGTGATGCATCTTGAAGAGTTCTTGATTCACGATCTCCTGCGCGGGAATGCCATGGCGCTGAATCTCGAGGTAGTAGCGATCGCCGAAGAGACGCAAAAAATCCTCTGCCATCGTCCATGCGCGATTCGGTTCGCTGGCCAGAATCGATCGCGGCACGGGCGCGGACAGACAACCCGAAGTGCAGATCAATCCCTGGTGGTAGGTCTCGAGCAGCTCCCAATCGATTCGCGGCTTGTAATAAAAGCCCTCGAGATAAGCCTTCGAGACGAGGGCCATCAAGTTCTGATAGCCACGAGCATCCATGGCCAGCAGCAGCAGATGATTGATGGCGTCATAGCCGGTCTCGGCGCGCTGCTTCTTTTCGCGATCAAAGCGTGATCCGCCCGCGAAATAGACTTCGCAACCGATGATCGGCTTTATGCCGTTTGCGCGTGCCTTCTCGTAGAACTCGATCGTTCCGAAGAGATTGCCATGGTCCGTTTGAGCGACCGCGGGCATGTTGGCCGACTTCGCGCGTTCGAAGAGCGGATTGTGTTTGATGGCGCCGTCGAGAAGCGAATATTGGGTGTGAAGATGGAGATGGACGAAGGGGGCGGGCACAAGCTACTCCCACTCGATCGTGGCAGGCGGCTTGCTGGAAATGTCGTAGACGACACGGTTGATCCCGCTGACTTCGTTGATGATCCGATTCGATATTCGAGCAAGGACCTCGTGCGGCAGATGCGCGAAGTCCGCAGTCATCGCATCGGTGGACGTGACACAGCGAACGGCCACGACATTCTCGTATGTTCTTTTGTCGCCCATGACGCCGACGCTCTCGACCGGAAGAAAGACCGTCAGCGCCTGCCAGATTTCATCATAGATGCCCGCGGCGCGAATCTCTTCGATCATGATCGCATCCGCCTCTCGCAGAGGCTCCAGACGTTCGCGAGTCACCTCCCCCAGGATTCGGATTCCCAGCCCGGGGCCGGGAAAGGGATGACGTCCGAGCACGCGGGCCGGCAATTCGAGCTCGCGACCGACTGCGCGGACTTCGTCCTTGAATAATTCACGCAGCGGTTCGACCAACTTGAGACGCATGTCCTCGGGCAGACCACCGACATTGTGATGCGTCTTGATCGTGACGGATTTGCCCTTGACGGAAACGCTTTCGATGACATCCGGGTAGAGGGTGCCCTGGACCAGAAAATCGACGTCGCCGATCTTCGCGGCCTCTTCCTCGAAGACCTCCACGAAGAGATTTCCGATGATCTTTCGTTTCGTCTCGGGCTCGCTGACACCCACGAGGGCATCCAGGAACCGATCCGAAGCATCAACGGCAATCAAACGCACGCCGAGAGTCTCACGAAAGAGCGCCTCGACCTCCTGCCGCTCATTTTTTCGCATCATTCCGTGGTCTACAAAAATGCACGTCAGTTGGTCGCCGATCGCGCGATGAACCAACGTCGCAGCGACGGAAGAGTCGACGCCCCCGGAGAGACCGCAGATCGCCCGCCCCTCGCCCACCTGCTCGCGAATCGCTTCGATCGTGTCTTGCGCGAACGAGGCCATCGTCCATTCCGGTCGACAGCCGCAGATTCGATGCACGAAGTTCTCGAGCATCTGCGTGCCGCCCTCCGTATGTACGACTTCGGGATGAAATTGGACTCCCCAGAAGGGCGCGCGATCCGAGCGGACAGCAGCGAACGGCGATCCACCCGAACTTGCGATCACGATCATGCCGTCGGGCAGATCGAGCACGCGATCGCCATGACTCATCCATACGATCTGTTCGCCGGAGCCATCACGACTCGAGTTCAGTCCCTCGAACAGCGGGTCGTCGCGCTCGATCTTGAGCGTCGCCCGACCGTATTCACGGTCATCGGCCCGCTCGATTCGCCCCCCAAGACGATGCACGAGCAGTTGGAGCCCGTAGCAGATGCCGAGAATGGGAATACCCAGTTCGAGAACACCGCCGTCCATGTCGGGCGAATCCGCGTCGAGAACCGAACTCGGGCCCCCGGAAAGAATGATCCCGGTCGGCGCAAAAGCCTCGATCTCGCCAAGCGGCATGTCCGCGGGGTGAAGCTCGCAGTAGACATGTCCTTCACGGACGCGTCGAGCAATCAATTGTGAATACTGAGCTCCAAAGTCGAGGATCAAGATCCGCGAATCAGAAACAGCCGGACGAGAAGACATGAGGGGTCCGTTCAGGAGTTTTGGCTCGAACGATTGGGGGAGTCGATCGATGGATTGAATTCAACTTTTTCGGGGCAGTTTCGGAGTTTCCATGACAGTTGGCGAAAAAGGACAGTTGGCGAAAAAACATTTCTCGGACTCAGGCGGCCAATCGTGCGCGCGTGGCCGGATGGCACTCGTGAATCGCATCGCTCGTCGCGCTCACTCGAGGCGATAATTCGGTGCCTCCTTCGTCACGATCACATCGTGAACATGGCTTTCATGAAGACCCGCCGAAGAAATTCGCACGAATTGCGAATCCTGGCGAAGCGCGTCGAGGCTTGCGGCACCGCAATATCCCATCCCGGATCGGAGGCCGCCATAGAGTTGATGAAGGGATTGTGAAAGGCTGCCTCGGTAGGGAACGCGCCCTTCGATTCCTTCGGGCACCAGCTTTTCGTTCTCGACGTCGGATTGAAAATATCGATCGCGACTGCCATCGGCCATCGCCCCCAAGGAGCCCATCCCCCGATAGACCTTGTAGGAGCGACCTTGAAAGAGCACGACTTCACCGGGCGCCTCATCGGTTCCCGCGAATAGCGAGCCGACCATGATGGTCGCGGCACCGGCTGCGAGGCCCTTCACGACGTCCCCCGAATACTTGACGCCTCCATCGCCGATCACCGGGATTCCGGATCGCGTCGCAACCTCCGAGGTGTCTCGAATGGCGGTAAATTGGGGCACGCCGACTCCCGTGACGATCCGGGTCGTGCAAATCGAACCTGGCCCGACGCCGACCTTGACTCCGGAGACACCGGATTTGATCAAGGCTTCCGTGCCCTCGGCCGTCGCGACATTGCCTCCGATCAGTGGCAGCTCCGGAAAATGGCTCTTGATCTCGCGAATCGATGCCAGCACATTCGCCGAATGTCCATGCGCTGTGTCGACGATGATCACGTCGACGCCAGCATCGACGAGCGCTTGAGCCCGTTCGAGTCGATCGTTGCCGACACCGATCGCGGCTCCACAGCGCAGCCGACCGAGACCATCCTTGCAGGCGTCCGGGTAGCGTTCGGTCTTCTCGATGTCCTTGATCGTGATCAGCCCGCACAACTTCCCGGCGTCGTCTACGACGAGCAGCTTTTCGATTCGATGTTCGTGGAGAAGTTCCTGCGCCGTCGCCATGGTCGTGCCGGGCGGAACGGTGACAAGATTCTCCGTCGTCATCACGGAGGAGATTTCTGCCGTCACATCCTTCACGAACCGAAGATCGCGATTGGTCAGGATTCCGACTGCTTTTCCATCCCGGGTCACGGGTACGCCCGAGATCCGGAAGCGACTCATGACTTCGAGCGCTTCGCGAATGAGTTGTTCGGGTCGCATCGTAATCGGGTCGACGATCATGCCCGATTCGGAGCGCTTGACCTTGTCGACCTCGGCGGCCTGTTCGGCGACGCTGAGATTCTTGTGGAGGATTCCGATGCCGCCGTTGCGCGCCATACAGATGGCGGTCTCGTATTCGGTCACCGTGTCCATCGCGGCGGCCACAAGCGGCGTATTCAACTCAATTTCAGTCGTCAGTCGGGTGCGAATGTCGACTTCGCTGGGGAGCACTTCGGAGGCGGCAGGCACAAGGAGAACGTCGTCGAATGTGAGACCTTCGCGAATCTCCGATTGACCCATGCTCTACGTCCTCGCCCCCGTTCCCCTATTTCTCGATTGTCCGGTTCCCCGGTCGCTCCTCGGATAGCATTCCGCGGAAGCGGCGAAAATTGCGGCGACGGGCCGAATTCTGCCGTCTCGCGGGGTCTTCCTCGGGCTGTCCTCGAGTGTTGGGGCCGGAGCATAATCGCAGCGTCTATCGGGGTCAACCAAACGCGTAGGGGGAGCCGGTACAAACTGCGGTTCTACTCGAGGTCCGCCTCGACCAGACAGTCCAGCCCGGTTCTCATCAGCCCGGCGAGTTCACCGGCCGTCGCCGCGGCGAGCTGATACGCGGCTCGCGGCGCATCATCGAGGAGTCGCGCAATACCGGCTCGCGGCAGGATCCAGACCTTGCACGGGCTGTCCGCCAGGGCCGTCACTTCACGCTTGCCAAAGGCAAACAGCGACACCGCGCCCAAATGCTGCGGCGCTTCGATCGAGCCCACGACCCCACCCGTGCGCCGACTCTTCAACTTGAGTCGCCCGCTTTCGAGAAGTACGAGTCCTTCCGCTTCCGAGCCTTCTCGAAACACGCTCTTGCCGTTGGGAATCGAGCGCTCCTCGAGTAGCTCGGCGAGAGCCTCGCGTTCTTCTTCGCTGAACTCGGCGAGCAGCGAATAGCGTTTGAGGGAACCCGGGCTCATGGGACGATCCTCGCGAACAGACTTCGCAGCAGGGAACTCGGATCCTTGCCGGGCTCGAGAGGCAGCAAGAAGAGACTGGCGTCCTCGATCAGAGAGAGGTTGTCGCGAAGCTCGTCGGGAGAGAGACGCTCACCCGGCGCGAGCATCACGACATGAAAAGTCCGGGCGGCGCGCCGACTGGCGAGGGTCGATCCGATCGGAGCCAGCCCCGCCGCGCTGGTGCTGACTTCGGCATCCAGCAAAAAGATGGTGCCCAATGCGCGGTGGCTGGCGAAGCTCCAGAGGGGCTGGTGGCACTCGGCCTTGGGGAGGTGAATCAGATCGATGCCGAAATCGCCGTCGACATCGATTCTCGCGATCAGCTCCAGGTCATTTGGACCGACCCCACCGCGATCGAAGAGCGAGGAGAGTTCCACGCCGGGCACTTTGGCGAGCAAGGCGCCGAATTGTTTCGCGACACTCGAACTGGCCGCCGCGACCAGCAGCTTCACGCTCTCGGCTGACGGCTCGCGAGCGCCGTTGGGCGCCGCAAAGCCCTTCAAGCGTCGGCATTGGGCCTCGTTGAAGAGAGCGTGCCCGGTGGGCTGCACCGGGATGATATGGGCTCGTCCGAATTCAATGATGTCGCGTTCGGCGAGGGTATAGAGAGTCCGCAGGACCTGGTAGTCGGGCTGGCTGCATTGATCGACGACGTCACCCACGCGGTCGACCTCTTCGAGCAACGCGAGGACTTCCTGGGTCAGAGGATGCACCGTCTTCGGAAGTTCATCGCGCTTCACCCGAAGCGTCACCGGAGATCCGAGCGGGGGTAGCTTCGGCGCCAGCCGGTTCCATTCGTCGATCTGTCTGAGGCCTTCGGCCAGAGCGGTCCGCGTGGCCGTCCGGATTTCCGCGGTGCCCTCGATCAGCGTCTGCTCGAAATGAAATTCGCCGCAACGCCAGTCGAGCATCCGGAACAGCGCCTTCTCGGCATGGACGAGTCCTGTCGCGGCCGAATGGATCTCGCCATGGACGAGCACGATCGAGCCGCTCGGAGAAGTTCCATCCTCGAGTTTCGGCGTCAGTGTGAGACGCCCCGTCGCATTTCGTACATGCAGCATGTGGAGCAGCTCGGCCGGCGGTAGTTCGCGCAGCGATCCTTCGAAGTCATGATTCGTGTCGGCTCGAGCTTCCAGCCGCTCGATGCGCGCTTGCCGAGCGAGCAATTCCTCGACGGCCTCGGCGATCGTCTCGATTCCAGCGTCCGCATCGACATTGGCATCCCCGACATCGCCCAGCGCGATCCGACGGCTCCCTGCGTCGTCGGCAACCAGAAAGAGAAAGCGAACACAGCGGGTGCGCGGGTTGGCGCGCAAGATTTCTGCCAGCTTTCGTGCATCGACCAGTGGCAGGTCGCCCTGTGCGACGATCACATTGGGACGATCGGAGAGCGCGACTTCGAGTCCCGCCGCACCGTGCGCGGCAACACGACAAGCATGGCCGGCCAGCGTGAGCGCGGCTGCGACGCGCCGACCCCGACTGATATTTCCATCTGCGATGAGGATCCGCTGAGTCGACATTTCGTTTTCGTCCACGGCTAGACCGAGATCAGAATTCCGAGCTCGCGCTGGAGCTCGAAGGCCAGGTGTTCGACGAGGCTGCGATCGGTGGTCTGAAAAATCGGCACATTGGCCGCAACCATGGTGGAGGAGCCGATCATCGCGAAGGCGGGTCCTTCGCCGTAGTAGGCCAGGAAGGGCCGGCGATCATCCAAGGAGGATTTCGAGATCCAGGT